>PAIY01000191.1 GCA_002704825.1 Phycisphaeraceae bacterium | reverse complement strand
GATTGGCAGATGAAAATCGACGATGCAAGATGCAAACTTAAATCAGTCTATCCCACAATTAAGTTTTGACGGACCACTAGCAGGCAGAGACGGGAAATAATGCACACCATCTGCGTTGGGATCGGGTGCCATCCATGTTTCAGCACAGGTGCGTTTTTCCATCTCAAATTTGACTGCGTAGACTTCCTGCGAAACTGGATCGATCAACACTGGGTTCTGGAGTTTGCATGATGTGTCAAGCCAATAGGTCATCTCGGTGTTGTGCACGACCGGCTCTTCTTCCAGTGAGTCGGGTAACCACCATGCGTGAATCGGCACATTGCCTTTCACAAAGTTGGCATGCCAGGTGAACGCCTTGGTCGCACGTGGGTCATCGGTGTCATCGCGTAAACTCATGTGTGCTGCCGAACGACCTTCGGCGTTTTCCGTATCACCGCCAAGCAAGGTGCACAGTGTTTGCAGTGCATAAAACGCAGGCTTGGGCGAACCATCTTCCAAACGCACAAGACCGTAGTGATACGTGCGGACATCGCCTGCATAGTGTGCAAAGTCCCCCATATGAAAGTAACTGCTCATCGAAGCTCCGTGCATCAATTCGAGCATCGTGCGACGCAGAAGCATGCGTGCCTGAATGGGCTCAGAGAGTTTCATGGTGGAGAGCGCACCGGCATTGCCACCGGAGGGCACCTTGGATTGCACACCGGCTTCACCCTGCCAATATTCCAGACCGGGTTTGTACTTGTTGATGATTTGTTTGAATGCTGCGATTTCCTGTGCGCTGTGACGTTCGGGGACGGACTTATAGCCGTGGTAACTGATGATGTCGACCAGTTCGTGGAGTCCAGCTTGCATGCAGTCTTCGAGCCACTTTAAACTCCAAACGGTCATGCCCCAGGCAATCGCCCCGCCGATGAGCTTGGCATCGGGTTGGACTTCACGCAGCGGTTCGGCGGTGAGTCGCACAAGATCAACATAGTCTGCAGCACGTGGCTGACACTTCCAAAAGCTCAGCAGGTCAGGCTCGTTCCAGACTTCGTAATGGGTCACGCGGTCTTTGTAATGTTCGACCAGAGCGCGGACGTAGTTCTGCCAACCTTTGCGTTCCTCGGCAGTATGGATCGGCGGGAAACCGACGCCGAACTTATTGCATTCAACGCGTTTTTCGTCCTCGCCATCGACTGCGGTGTTCATGTCCCTGGTGTAAAGCGGATTACCATAGCTGATGCTCAGCCAAGGTGTGACGCTTCGGGCGATGAGTTTGTCAACGATTTCATCCAGCCAAGTGAAATCGAAGACGCCGGGGCTCTGTTCAGTCTTCGCCCAACCGGTCTGCACGCGTGCCCACTTGATGCCGAGCTGTTCGATGACCGGCCAGGCTTGTTCGACTTTCCACATATCACGATCCAGACACTCAAAGCCGACACCCAAACGGGAGTTTGCCTGCTGCGTGCTTGGAGTCGTTTTGAGTTTGCCCAGATACGTTAACGTCGAAAAATCTTCGAACGGCATTGTCTGTCTCCTGTGGATCGTGTGCAGCGTTATGCATGTCTAAACGCCTTATCCATCCTGGCAGACATTATGAGCAAGCACTCGCAACAATGCAAGATATTGTGAAATTGTATTTCATATTGTGAAATTCAAGCCAACTTATCTCTCAGCACGATCACCTCGCAAGACAGGCCTGGTTCCATGTGATAAACTCAAACCAGGAGGTTGTCACCTTGACAAAAAAGCATATAAACCAGTATTGGCAAATCAGCTTGTCTATTGGCAACTGTAGCCACCGTCATGCCCGGATTGGAAACCTGCTTTGAAGCAAAGTAAGCCTTCACCTTCATCTGTTGTCTCGACGATGCCATCTGTCAAAACAGAGCAACAACGCAATGACCATTGGCGGTGCCTGCTAGTTGGGACGTTTTTGATCTTGTGCTTTTATCTTGCCGTCGGCCCGAATCGTGTTTTGCCGGGTGATGAAATGCGATTCATCGAAACTTCCAGAACATTCTCAGAAAACCTGTCCTTGAATCTGCTCAAGCATTACGAGGAAATGTCCACACCCCTGCCGTTCATCTATTTTGGCGCGATGGGCAAGATCATCGGTTTTGAGCTTTGGCAGATACGTCTGGCTGCCATCATCATCGCCGTACTGACACTGGATCAACTGTGCCGACTGGGTCACATTGCAATCAATAAACGAAGTCACTGGTGGCTATTTATTGCCAGTTGCTGTCTGGCGAACCCCTATTTTCTGCCCATGAGTACGATGGTGTACACGGATATGTTGGCTGTGCTTTTTGTCATCTGGGCGGTACGCGCTTTTTATCAGAGTCGTTCAATTGAATTGGCAATCTGTTGCGCGGGTATGCTCTTGTGTCGGCAGTACATGATCTTTTTGATCATGAGTTTTTTGGCGGTCCTGTTCATTCAATGGCTTTGGCAACCCAGACAGCGCAGAACGTCCATGCAATTGGGTATCGCGGTTCTCACAGGTTGCCTGCCTTTTGTCTGTCTGGTCGGTTTCTGGGGCAGCCTGACCCCGGACAATCATGTGCGTCAAGTTTATATCAATCTGACAAGATCGTTTCATATCACTTCATTGGTTTTATATATCTCATTGTGTGCGTTGTATTGTTTGCCGGTGATCGTCGTATGCCGAAAACAGTTACTGTGTTCATACAAATTTTGCATCCTTGCCCTGATCCTGTCACAAATCTACTGGTACTTTCCGGTTCGCGTATCACCGCCCAGCGAACATGGTGGTTATCTGACAGTCGGCCTTGCACATCGATTGTTCAACACTGTCAATCCCAGTTTGATACTGTCTGATATTGTTTTTTATATCGGGTTGGTTTTGGGGATTTGGATTTTGAGTCAGTTAATTGCTGATACACTGAAAAAGGCCAAAGCCGATATTGCGATGCTCAATGCATTACCGCTTGCGAGTGTTTTATTTTTCCTGCTGATCATGCCCTGGTCTTATCTGCATTGGGAGAAATACTTCCTGCCAGCGGTTCCGTTTATGCATTTGCTGATCATGCAAAAGGCACCACAGGCAACACGACAAGAAGAGCAAGTTTGATTACACACCCTTCGCAAGGTGTAGCAAGTCCATGTTAGCAATATGACACAATGGTTCAGATCAGACAGTTGCAATGAACTGTTTGACATGATCGATGATGGTATTTATTTCAACCTCGGTAGCACGTGTGCCTTTGGGCTTCTTCTCCAGCCCCATGTCGGTTGCGCGGGCATAGTGCACATTTTCCAAGCCGGACTTCTCGAAGATTTTTCTGGCGCAGTCCATGGGGCATCCGTCGATGACGATGTTCAAATCCGCGTCACTTGCATGATCGACCATGCTCTGTATCCCTGCCCCCAATCCTGCAAGGCAGAACATCGCTCCCATGCCATCACTCATTAACTGACGGCAGGCGCTATCCGAAGCCTCAGCAACATTCGCCCCACCGGAGCACGCATAAAACAGAATTTTCTTTTGACCTTGATCCCCGGACTTCCCGCAACAGCATGATTCACCGTTGGACATGATACGCTCCTTGAAAATCACTCAGACGTGAATGCCTGAATGCATGTCATGATTTTGCGGCGGGAGGTATGGGTTTAACGAGCGTTTGCAGCTATTGTCAGATTCAAAGCTTAAGATATTTTATGGTTTCTGACATCTAATTTTCATCTGCAAGGCTATCCCATTTCTCCAATGATTTTGCCATATCTGAACAATGTTATTAAGCCATCTTCCGAAATCTTAATTGAGGTTCCGTAAACACTCGCATTCCATGCAGCGGTAGTTCTTGCCCCAGCAAATCGTTTAAATTTCTTCAAACCAATTTGATCAAGCCTGCTTTGCTCCGGCTGTCCTATCATACAAGCTGCGTCAAAAACATTACCTTCATTTGAAATAACCAAAGCTCCATCTAAAGCCGACACTGCAAGAAGCATACGTCTATGAGAATCATTATGTATACAAAGACTGCCAACAGCATCTCGCAACGCACTATTAGGACGAATTCTCTCCCTGTAATCTGGCACAATTTTCTGGATTTCATCAACATTATCCGGAATACAAAATAGTGCTCCGTGGCGTTTATAGCTTAAATCTAGTGAATACTGCAATATTGAAGCTGAAATTTCTTCAGGCAAAAATGCCATCATTAATTTACTGAAAGAATTGTAATTTCTAAAATGCCATCTTCCTTGTGTTTTCACGAACACAGCGCCATTATTCAATATAACATACAGATCACTATTTTCTGTACAAACAAACGCCATAGTGCCAGGCACCAGCATTTTTGCAATTACATACAAGGGAGTCGGCAACGGCATATCACAATCTTCTTGTATTCCAGCATGAGGAATTGAAACTAATCCTGAAATTCTTCCAGACCTTCCAATACCTAAGACACCAACATCACCATTATTGCTTATTGCTCGCCCCCATTTTTCACGAAATAAAAAATCATTTAAACTTTGGCTAACATCAAACTTTACAAAATTGTCTTCATTGACACTAGCAAACGTGTTAAGATTTTTAGTCATAAACAAAGTAGACTGAAAGACTCTCCCTTCGTAACGCAACTGCATCGCATCTTGCAACCATTTCAACCATCTGCTGAATGGCTTAGTGCTAAATGGAGATAATGTAGCAATTGCCCTTGGAATCCGAGTGACCATTAGAGATTCCCAAGAGTCGCGATGCCTTAAAACATCATAGGCATGCAATACATCTGCATTAAAAACACGAGTATACGCACGTGCAAATTGCATATCAAAATCATCAGGCTCTTGAAGTAAAAGTAGTGCTACAGCCCTCACGGGAATGCTAGTGTCTACTGAATAGAGAAAAGACCAAATCTGTTTTGTTTTTTCATCCCAATGAACACGGCATTTCGAACCCGGATCAAAAGAAAAATCAGGTATTTCATTTTCTTTTCTTGCGACAAAATTAATATGTGATCCAGGAAATATAAAAGTAAGCTCTTTACCTAAACGCTCCGCAGTGCGTGGAGCAAAAATTCGTTCATATACACGGTCATCATTATGATCAGGATTCATCAATTAACGCCAATATCATTTATACCTTATCGATCCACCTGTCCCATGACGATGTCGATGGAGCCGATGATGGCGGGGACGTCTGACAAGAGCACGTTTTGGCAGAGTTCGGTGGTGACGGATAAGTTGCAGAAGGTCGCGGCGCGACACTTGGCGCGGTACGGCATGGGGCCGCCCTGTGATTCGAGGTAGAAGCCCAGTACGCCACGGGGGTTTTCGGTTTCGACGTAGATTTCGCCTTCGTCTGCCTTGAAGTTGCGGCCGACTTTCAGGCGGTAATCGCCTGCACAATCCTTGAGCTTGGCAATGGCCTGACGAAGAATCTTGCAGCTTTCGACCATTTCCTTCATGCGGACCATGTAACGATCCCAACAGTCGCCGAGGGTGCCCATTTCGCCGTCACCGACGATGACGTCAAAGTCGAACTCGTCGTAAAGGCTGTAAGGCATGTCGCGACGCAGGTCGTAGGCAATACCACTGCCACGCAGAACCGGGCCGGTGATGGCATACTGGGTGCAGACTTCGGGGGTCATCACGCCGACGTCAGCGGTGCGCTTGATGAAAATCTTGTTGTAGGTCAACAGGTTGTTGTATTCGTCGATCTTCGGTTCAAAGTAATCAAGGAACTCGGTGACCTTATCCAGATACCCATCGGGCAGATCGTAAGTCGAACCGCCAATGGTGAAGTAGCTGTAGGTCAGACGGGCACCGCAGAGCATTTCGAAAAGGTCCAGCACATACTCGCGTTCACGGAAGGCGTAGAGAAACGGCGTAAAGGCACCGATGTCCAAGCCGTAGGTCCCGAAACTCACGAGGTGTGAGCCAATACGTCCCAGTTCACCGACGAGGATACGGATGAGTTCAGCGCGGCGTGGCAGTTCCAGGCCGGCGAGTTTTTCGACGGCATGACACCACGTCCAATTTTCGTTCATGGCTGCCAGATAGTCCATCCGGTCGGTGTATGGGACATACTGGAAATAGGCCACATTCTCACCGATTTTCTCCGCACAGCGGTGCAGGTATCCGATATGTGGGACCGCTTCGAGAACCATCTCACCGTCGGTACGCAGGACGATGCGCAACACGCCGTGCGTCGAGGGGTGTTGCGGGCCCATGTTCACGAGCATTTCCTCTGTGCGGACGTCAACCTGCTTGCCGTCGCCGGCAACGGGGCCCACGCCATCGGGTTTGGCGATGATAAATTCGGTCTGTTGGGAGTCGGTGGTCGTCATAGTCAGACTATTGTAGACGGTTGGACGCTGGGGGCCAAATGAGGGTGGATGGTGATGGAACGATTGTTGCAGGACATACAAGTTGTGCTTCGCTCAATCCCGCGTTGACACAACGCGGCTCGCCTGAAGCAGCATGAGACTCGCCTGCGTGTCGCTCGATCGCTGTCAAATGGTTTTTGCCTCTAACCCGAGACATGGCAGGACATTTGAGTACAATGGTCACGCTGGCGTCCTCCAACACACGTGGACGTGCAGGTGATTGAAAGGACCATTCGTTTTGTCGATGGAAAAGCACGTTGATTTTGCACACGCGCTGCGTTGGCCGTTCCTGCTGGGATGGCTGATCGTACTTGGCATCTGGTGCGGTGTGTTGTTCATCCCATTGCAATATGACGATTACCAGTGGGACAGCTTCTCGTTACTTCTCTGGTTTCCTGATACACCGAGCATACTCCGGCAGACATGGCTGGGGTATCTGACCTTGATGCTCTTTGCACCGATTGCGACGCTATCCCCACATCGCTACTGGCATCACGAACTGGCGGATCGCAAGGCTTTGCCACGACGGATGCTCATTGCCGGGGCGATTGCTGCAGGTGTCTTGAACATGAGTGTAATTGAGGTCGGGGTGATTCTGCGTGAGGTAATGGTGCATGGCTTAGCCATCAAGTCGGAGTATCTGTTGCCACTGAGTCCACTGCATCGACTCTCAGGGGTCATGCTCATGAGTTTGATCTGGGGAATGATTTTCCAGACATGGTTCAGCCGGCGTGAGCGTGTGCTTTATTCGGATTACAAATTGCTGTCATTGCTGCTGGGCATGGGTTTGATCATTGGGCCGTTTGGAACCAAGATCGTTGGGCGATATGTGTTTTATTACACCTCGCAACAGATCGACAGTGTCCCGGGTTTCACTGCAGCATTGATGATGCAGATATCCGTGGTGTTATGGGCGATGGGGACCAGTGCGATCCTGCTGTTTGGAATCCGCCCGTTTTTCCGGTATGCCAACTGCCGATGCATGAAATGCGGCTATGACCTGCAGGGCTCGATGGAACATGGGGACGGCACATGCCCGGAATGTGGTTTTGAGATCGAGCAGGAACAAGCCAACGTCTCACGTGATGACTGATATCCCTCACCCCACATTACTCTTTGCCAGTGGCAATCCGACCAAGCATCTGATCTATCGCCCATTGTTTGTGGGCATAGGGTTTGATGTCGTGGACCTGTCGCAAGCACATGGCATCCGGGCTGACACACCGGTGGAAGATGCAATGACGGTGACGGAAAACGCAGCGATCAAGGCAGCGCATTACCGTTGTGATGCTTATCCCCATGTCTTTGCACATGATGTCGGACTTTGCTTTGATGCACTGGATGACGAGCCGGGAGTGCAGGCTCGTCGTTGGGGTGGCAAGCTCGACGAAAACATTTCCGACCAAGCCTGGATGGCGTACCTGCTTGACCGGATGAAGGACGTGCCTGATGCCTTGCGTACCGGGCGATTCATCGTGGGTTGGGCTTTGGCAACAGGCGATCAAGTTCACACGCTTTACCAGGAATCGCCCTTCCAAATCGCCCGTGCGCCGTTGCGCCCAATGACGGCAGGTTCGCCGATGACCGCCTTGATTCGTGGCGGGGAAGATGTCATTGCTCAGCGTCAGGCGGTGTTCAATGATGCGTTGACACAGTGGGAGCCGTTGCACATTTTGTCGTCGCTTTGATGGGTCAACTAACACATTTCTGACATAAAAAGCAATTTTATTCGCCATTTGAGGGAGAAATTAGGCATGAACCGATCATTTTTTCTTGAATTGCGTTCATCAGAACAGGATAATATAGACACCAATGCCGCTTACAATTGCCATTCTATATCATTCTCGCAAGCTGCTATTTACGATACTGGCCCTGTTGATGACTTTGGTCATTTGGCTTTTGATTGCTGATCTGATTATGCGCTACCCCATCGGTGCGTTCATGCTCAAGCATCTGTCAATATGGTACGGCTTCTGGCCCATGTATGAGCACGGCATTCGCGGTGCGATGGGCGTCTATCCTGAAACACTTGAAGCGCACTGGATGATCACCATCTTCGGGCTCTTTGCGTTTTTCATCACGCAGTTCCTGTTCCTGGAACCCGGTCGCAATTGGCGTGAGCATTTGATTCATCGGACGGGGGCATCATCCTACGTGTATGTGATGGTAGCCTTCCCCGCTGCCCTTTTGACCGTCAGTGTAATGACCACCCTGCTCCAGGCTGCGGATCTCTGGGAGTACCTGCCCGGCGAATCCTTCCGTGCCTATGGCTGTATCTGGATGCCCCAGACGATGATCATCTGGTTTACCGTACTCGTCTCATGGTCCGCTTGGGCATTGATCCTGCAACACAGTTTCCGCAAGGGTGACCGTTACATGCAATTGGCTGGGATGACCTACTGCCTGTTCATCGCTTCAGCCATCAGCTTCGGACTCTCAGCCGTTGTACAGATTCATATGGTTGGTTTCATCTCCGAATACTGGCTAAGCGGCAGCTACACCGGCATGTTGATCAGCGCCTCTGTCATGCTCTGGACACTGATCCCGGCATTGGTGCTTGTCTATGCAGGCAAAACCTATTCCATGCAACGCATTGAGCTTCTGATGGATGGCGATCAGGTAGGCAGTCACTGGTTTAAAATCCCCAGTATCGTCAAGCAAACCGTATGATCCATCGACACGACATCTGCTTTTCCATCAATCAATTCTTTGATCCACATTTTCCGAATGATTGAACCTGACATTCGATCCAGTTCAGTGCTCGATAAGGCATCACCAGGTTGGTTTTAGCCTGCATCATGTAATGTTCATCTTTTGACAAACAGGTGTATCGCATCGCTTTATATGTCATTGTTGACTCTCGGATGACATTCAAGTCAAGAACTTTGGGGTAGCTCCCCTTGAACCCACGAAAAATCTGAATACACTTCTACAGACGAAACGGGGACTCCTACTGCTTGACCTGCCGATGAACTTGGCCGAAAATGCATGGAACATCCTCAAAATCGCAATATTTTCCGGTGGAAGCGAGAACGAATGCCTATCATTTTGACATTGCCTTACAGTGATGAATTGACTGGGGGGGCCCAGTGAAGACATTGCAAATGCTCCTTTGGCTCACCAGCATGTCCTTTTGCCTGGTGTTCCTGCTCATCAGCGCGATGAGTTCGTTTAACAAACAGGCTGCGACCTCTGTCATGGAGATTCAGCAGTACGTCGAACCCGCCTGCTTCCTGTTGGCCTGCATCGGTTTGAGCCTCACACCGATTCGTGTGATCCGCCATCAAATTCGATACATCCTGGCCTTTGGCAGTTGCCTGCTCATCGGCTTGTATTACCTGTTCATCACCAGCATGGGGGACAACTACACCAACCACCCCAACAGTGCCCTGTTTCAGATGGACATGTGGGTCATCACCACGTTGGTCATCCTCATCGCCTACGCAATCGCCCTGTTCAAAGCCGATCATGCCAAGGCATCACATACAGATGAAGAGTCCGACGAGCACATCGACCCCCTGATGGACCCGCTGTTCAAGTCCTCTGCCACGAAAAAGTCCAAATCCAGCAACGAGGAAATCGAGTTGGAAATGGGTGGCAGCCCGGTCAGCAACTCCGAAAAACGCTGGCGTCGCACCACGTAAACCGCGTCTGAATTGTGCCAGTGATCCACTTGCAGCCCTGCGAATAAAACAACACAAGCCACCAGATGAGTCAAAACGAATCTGACGGGTCATATGGTTCTGTCCCCCCAGAGACTTACCCATCGCAACAATCCCGCCGTTGTGCTAAACTGTCCCAACTCAGCAGTGCCCGTAGCTCAGTTGGATAGAGCAACGGACTTCTAATCCGTAGGTCGGTGGTTCGAATCCACCCGGGCATGCTTTTTTTCTCTGATTCACTTCATCAATGCCATCGAACAGATGCCATCCCCTGCACCATCTTGTAACGCATCCATTTTGATTGAGCTCTGCACGTGATTGCGGTGCAGGTCGTTTTGCTGATCAAGTCACCTGCACCGGATTAACATCCGATGCTCCCCCAAGATGCAATTCATTGAACCTATCAATGCATTCTCACAACCCACACTGATACAACCCTGCCAACCCGCTGAACACCGGCAAGGCTTGCCAGCAGCGGATGAGGTTGCGGGAGAGTCTGGAAAAGTGTGGCAGATGATCCGCATGATAAAAGCCGTTGGGCTTGAGTTGGCCCTCATCAATCACACAGGCGATATCCTGCAAGGTCGAACAGAGTTGAGCGCCGGTGACGCGAATACTGCCATCCATGCGCAGCAGCCATGTACCGAGCTTGTTGTAAGCATCGAAAACCAATTGCGGATTCTGAAAATGCTCGGAGAGTTTGCTCAACAGGTTACGCAGTTGCGGTGCATGCAGGTATGGGAACACCCCTTCTGCGATCACCATCGTCGGCTGATTGGAAGCAATCGCATCAAGCCAATCGGTTTGTTCCAGTGTCGCAGCGATGTCGCGAACATTGTCATATTTGGCGTGATAGGCCTGACGCATGGCAATGACATGTTCAAAATCGACATTGATCCATTGGCAATGATCCGGCTTACCCAGTCGATCAAAGCGCGTGTCCATGCCACACCCCAGATCAAGTATCAATGGCTGTTCATGCTTAGCAAGAAAGTCGCGGACACATTGATCAAACCGGCTGGCGCGACATGCCAGAGAAACCTGTTGATCACGGTGGACCTTTAGGATCGAAAAATCAAAGTCCATCTGCTCAACGAGATTCGCTGCATGGTGATCATTGAGAATCGACTGCGCGTGATTCGACTCCATTGCCTTGGCATAGAGCGTGATGAGCAAGGTCTGCTCGACGGATTGAAGATCAAATTGCAGTTTCATGTCTACGTTTTATCAATGACCGACTAAATCTCAATCTCGTCCATAAATCACAACCTTCCGTCACTCCCGCGTAGGCGGGAGTCCAGTGGAACTTGCAAGCGTCAACTGTATGCCACTGGATTCCCGCCTGCGTGGGAATGACGAAATCAGTTTTCAACTGCGCGAATCATATCGCCTAAACCAATTACTTGAGCATAAAAAAACCGACTCACCATCGTGAATCGGTTTTGAATTTCTCGTGAACCAACGCTGCGGTTTAATGCTTAACCCAGCGCCATGGCACCGCTAATGACTTCCGTCAATTCGGTGGTGATAGCGGACTGACGTGCACGGTTATACACGCGGGTGAGGTCCTTACTCATCTGCGTTGCGTTGTCGGTGGCAGCCTTCATGGCAACCATACGCGCGATCTGTTCGCTGACTTCCGATTCATTGAAGCTCTGGAACAACTGCGTCTTGACCGTCACCGGCAAAAGCTCAGCAAGCAACTGCTCGGGTTCGGGGGAGTATTCGTAATCAACCTGTGACTTACTCACGACGCCTTCGACACCTTCGGTCGGATCCTTCAAAGGCAAAAGCTGAAGCACCTGCGGGGTCTGGCGGGACATGGACTCAAAGGCCATGAAGATCACGCTGACCTTGTCGTACTTGCCTGCGGTGAAGTCTGCCATGTAGGACTCAACGAGTGCCTGGACATCTTCAAACTTGGCAGAGTCACCAAACTGGTTATGCACCTTGGTGACGGGAATTTTGTTGAACTTGAAGTAGGACGTGCCCTTGCGACCGACCACTTCCAGATCAACCTGCTGGCCGGACTCTTTGGTGGTGTTGAGGTACTGGGTGGCGGTGCGGAGTACGTTGCCGTTGTAACCACCGCAAAGACCACGGTTGGAGGTCAGCACCAGCAAGAGTTCCTTACCCACCTTGGGGTCGGGCTTGCGAAGCAGCGGGTGGCTGAGATTGGCATTGGGATCAGCGGCAGCGGCCTTGGCCAACTCGCCCACCAACTCGGCAATCTTGCGCGTGTAGGGCTGGGTCGCAGTGGCGCGGCGTTGAGACGCCTGGAACCGCGCGGTGGCGATCATCTGCATCGTGCGGGTGATGCGTTTGATGTTGGACACGGCCTTGATGCGGCCACGAATTTCTCGGGTCTTTCCTGCCATGTGCGTATCATAACGACTTGGCGGGCGCAGACAACTGGCATTGTTTTAACTTGTGAATAAAAGAGTGATTGGAGTTTTTTTGATTGCGCATTTCGGATTGCGGATTTCGAATTGGCGCAAGCGTGATTTGTTGATCAAGGGACAATGAATGCTTGTTCGATTTGTTGATACGACTTGAAAATCAGGTGCAGACATCGCAGCCTGCTATCTGCCTCAAATGCTTGCATTCAATTCGAAATCCGCCATTCGAAATTGAAAATCCCCTACTCACGCACGCGGTATTGGCCGGATTCCGGTGATAGATGTCGCTGGATACTCACAAATATCACGATCGCCAGGGCAACGACCCCGACGGCTGTCAGCAGCAAGGCATCGGTGTATTGGTGCAAACTCAGCATCCAACTCACGTCGTAGACAATCAACCAGAGCATCGCCAATTGCTGATAGCGTTGGGCGGTGAGGCGTCGAGCTCGCAGATCGGGCAGACGTTTTTTGAGATAGATGATGCTCACAAGGACGAAGAGTCCCAGGGCGATGAGTGGGCCGACCCAGATTTGCGGGTAGTCATGAAGCAGAACGGTTTGCCGAAGCACCATGAATAACACGAGGAGCACAGCCCAGAAGAGTGTCCCTGCTGCCAGTTGCCCAAGGTCACTGCCGCGCATGCGTGGGCGTCGTCCCTGAATGGCGTAGACCAAAGCCATGCAGATGATGATGTGTGCCATGGTCATGCACGCGGGCCAGGCAAAGCCCATGCGTGGGACACAGATGAACATGGTCAGCGTCCGAATCAGGCCCATGCTGATAAGTCCGGTGGCCGGCAGGAACTTGCCACAGAGATTAAAAAACAGGATGGCGCCTGCGGTGATGACGCATAAAAATTGCGACAGTCGCCCCAGAAACGTTGCAGCACCAAAGGCGACCAACAGGAATCCGACAGCAAAGGATGCTGCCGTGGTCACCGACACCCGCCCTGCCGCCAGCGGACTTGCCGGCCGGAATGTGCGGTCATGTTTGAGGTCCAGAACATCATTAAATGCGAAACCGAAAATCCCAAGCCCTGTCGGGATAAGTGTCGCGATGAGGAGTCGCTGCCACAAAGGCATCTGCATCAAGATCGGATTCTGATGGCTTGTCGGTTCGATGTGTGTGGACATGAGAACCAATAGCCAGCAATTGCTGATCGCAGAGAACAAGTGCTCCGGGCGTGCAAGTTCCAGCCAATCCACCAACCGGGTTTTATTTGTCGTTAAGCTCATCCAACTTCCCCAAGCCAAAGCATATTAGTCTCCCGGGTGTCACTTGAAAACAGAACGGCAACAGATTGCAGGTCAAAAATAAGACTTGCCATATTGGACAATTATTGTATATTATTGTCATGTCATTGATGAGGCGTCTTCGCGGATGCTTCACAGGCAGGTTATCCGCAAGATTCTCACCCACGATTCGCCAAACAAAGGATCGACCTTCACGATTGATTCAACCCCATCGATATGCTCATTGAGCAATCGAAAAGGCAGCACCTGTCCAGACAAATATTCACCACTTACTTTCCGAAAGGCTTTGGACGATCATGAAAATGCGCTTACTCACCTGTGTCATTGTCCCGTCATTACTACTCATTGGCTTGACCGCCCAAGCATCGGCACAAAGCATCGGCATTAATTTCTCCAGCGCCAAGAATGTCGAGAAAAGCACCCTCGCTGACGATGCAACCGCTGGGATCAACGCAGCAAAACAGACGCACTGGAACAACCTGCGGGTGAGTAACAGCGATGCCAACGGCCACAGCAATAGCGGACATCTGCTGGAAGTGGTTGATGATCAAGGCAAAGCGGTCGATTCCACTACAGTCCAAGTCAAGGGCGACAAGACGCATCAAGTCTGGTCCACCAACGGCTCATCATGGGGATTCAAAGGTGACAATCTGACCCTTCAATCCGGGCAACTGCACTACGGCCCAATGATCACCGTGGCCGATGTGCCTTACAAAAAATATGACGTCATCGTCTACATCTCCGCAGGCAACTCCGGCGGGATCGGCCAGGTCAACATCGCCAAAGCCAACAATGTCGCAGGCGAGGTCTCTGGCGACAAGACTTATTTCGTGAATTACCAATGGGCCAGCGGGCAATTCAAACAGGCCACTGCGACCACACTCGACGATGCCAAGTCAGCTGCTGCAGGCAACTATGTCGTCTTCTCAGGCATCACCGCAAGTGACTTCACGATCACTTTCAACGGCAAAGTCGTCAAAGGTTGGCTGGGGGTCTCGGCTATCCAGATCGTCCAAGCCAAGTAAACCAGCTGTTAATGCAAAACCGAATCTTCCACTTCAAAACCTTTCACATGAAAGATCGATGAATGAATCGCACGCGCCTGATCATATGTTTGCTGTCTGTCTTGTTATGGGGAAAGAACATGAGTACTGCCCTGGCCCAAACACGTGATTACTTTGAATTCAATTACGGTCAGGACATCGGCAGTGATGAATGGGTTCAATCCATTCGCGTTCAGAGTCCAGCCTACCGCGCGGATGTCTCAGGTGATGTCACCATCAGCTTCAAGGCACCAGGGATGAAGTATGCCAACGCCATGTGCTGGCAACAACCAACCAAGGCAAACCCCAACCCGTGGGGACACGATGTAGACCTGACTCCCGGCGGCCTGATACTTGAAGGTCGTAGCGGTTCCTTTGTCTTCCCAGCAGACAAGTTCCCGCACGGCCCGGTGAACATTCGTATCTTTGCCAACAACGGCAAGGGGTTGCGCGACATCTGTGAATTGCAACTTTACAACACCAGTGGCGTGAAGTGGAACCAGGGCATCCCGCAGCAGACACCGCCCGGCGCCAAAGGCATGACCGTGGTGTTTGAGGATGATTTTGACAGTGCGATGTCCATTGCCAACGACGGTCGCGGCGCGCGATACAACGCACACAAACCGTACTTCGGAGACTTCAGCGGCTGGCCGTTCCGTGACTATGACTGGCAGGCCGCCCCACCGTTTGAACACCGTGACGGATTCCTGCGCATCAAGGCACGCAAGCCTCAAGGCACCAAGGGCAGTACGGGTTTACTGGCCACCGTGGACATGGACGGCAAAGGCTTCTGGGCCAATCCCCCTTTCTACGCGGAGTGTCGCTTTACCGCGCAGTCCGCGCCGGGAACCTGGCCCGCCTTCTGGACCATCACCCAACCCAAACGCGGCGTGCACGGTGATGAACTGGACATCTGCGAACTCTACGGTGGTGTGGGCAAAGGCAATCCCAATCATCCGTCTTACTCCATCGTCTCGCATTTCTGGCATCAGAAAAACGCAGATGGCAGCAAGAAAAAGAGCTTCCACATGCGCCCTCCCATCATGGAACTGGGCGGCAAATCCTATTGGTCAACCACGTTCCACACCTATGCTCTGCGTATCGACGAAAAGGATACGGTTTACTACTTCGACAACTTAGAAGTCTTGCGTCATCCAACCAATCCCGAATCACTTAACCCGCACATCCTGTTGATGAACTATGCCATCGGCGGGATCAGTGGCTGGAAAATCGATCTGGAACGCTACGACAACGGCACGGACATGTGGGTCGATTACCTGCGCGTCTTTCAGGCTAACCCCAAACTTGTTCAGGGGCCCGGTCAACCCCGTAACTGATGCCGACTTCGCCACAACGCACAATCCCATCGCCATGACGTTCGGGTGTGCAAACCAAGCACCTGTACGCTAGACTGTTAGCAATCAAATGGTCCAGGATATGGGATAAAAGATGAAGACAGTCTCCACGTTGGGTTTCATGACAGTGCTGATGATGATCACCGGCATGTTTGTCGGATGTGAAGTCATCGACAGCACCGGCAGTGCAATCGATAACATGATCTCGCCCCCAACCCCCAGCGAAGAAGCAAGAAACGTCTTTAATGTCTACGATCCGGACATCCGTCGCCGAGCATTGAACAATCTCTCGGCATCACCGTTTGGTGGTGAAGGACCGTACGTGCGTCTGTATCGTCTTCTCATTGATGACCCGGACCCCACCGTGCGTGCTGCGGCCGTCAAGGCATTGGGTTTGCACGGCGAAGTCAAGGACGTCACCCTGATCACGATCCGTTTGGCAGATCCTGCAGACATGGTTCGCTGGGAAGCGTCCAAGGCCTTACAGAAAATTCACAATCCCGATGCCATCAAGCCCTTGATCACGGCGATGAACAAAGACTCCGACGCCGATGTGCGGATGGCCTGCGCCGATGCCTTGGGACAGTATGCCACCCCGGAAGTTTACGGCGCGTTGGTCGCGGCTTTGGATGACGAACGTTACGGCGTCGCTTTGGCAGCCAGCAAATCCTTATCCACCATCACCGGACAGGAACTCGGCGATCAGGCCAGCGCGTGGATTGAGTACCGTGAAGCCAACAGTTCCAATCTCTTTGCCAACCAGAAAACCTACATGTGGCAGCCCTACACCCCGCCGCGTGGTTTTATGAGTAAACTTCAGTTCTGGAAAAAAGCCCAGGAATCCAAACCCGCTCAAACCCCCGTGGGCATGGATGAAAACGCTTCCTGATAGACTCGGGATTACACAACGAAAACAAAGAACACGGCATCAAGCGATGGCGTGTTTTTTTTTGCCTCACCTGCTTCTGAGAAACAAGCTGCTTGTGTGACATGGACGGCTCATACGTGCAAGACGAGTAACCACAGATGTTACACAGATAAGAACATTGCGTCATTCCCCGAAAGCTGGAATCCAGTGGCATTCTGTTGACGCTTGTAGTTCTCACTGGACTCCCGCATGCGCGGAAGTGACGGAGGGTGGCGATTCATGATTGGAAATGCTTTATCTGTGTGTATCTGTGTGCATCTGTGGCAAAGAAATTTCTTGGTCGCTCTGGATCATGATCCCGTAACATCTTAAAAATTCACATCCAAAAGGCTTGACTGAGCCTGATCGCTGTCTATACTCACTCAAAGAAATCGGTTTCCTAAGTGTCTTTCGAGCAGGATCAGCATGACCCGCGTCACCATTACCCAAGTTGCCAAGCACTGCGGCGTTGCCAAGAGCACGGTCAGCAAAGTGCTCAACCAGACCGAAGGGTTCAACGTTCGGCAAGAGGTGCGCGACAAGATCATGGCCGCTGCACAGGAGCTCAACTACCGCCCTGACGGCATTGCCCGGAACCTGCGCATGTCCAATGTACGGATGGTCATGGTGGTTGGTTACAACATTCATTGGGCCACCGCTCACGGTATTTACGAAACCCTGCTTGCCTCCGCCATTGATACCTTGCGCAAGGCCGATGTCCGTGTATACATGGATATGAATCAATCGGATCATCATCAGGACGAATGGTCTGCAACGATGATGCATGGTGCGTTGGTGTTGCCCGGACGTAACCTGCACATTCGACAATTCATCGAGCAGATGAATGTCCCGCATGTGACGATTAACGATCAACCGATGCACGAAAATGAATCATGCGTCTGCGTGGATGACTATCAAGGCGCAGTCGATGCAACGGAGCATTTGATCAAGCTCGGTCATCGCCGGATCGTTTACAAGGATCACATCAATCGTGGTGGTGATGTGGCATTCCGCCAGCATTACAGTATTCCCGATCGTCGCCGTGGCTATGTCGATGCGATGCGAAAGCATGGCCTTGACCCGATGCCGGGCTACGATTTGAATGTGGAAGTGGAAGAATTTCTGGACCGCTACATTCTGGCCCAACGTGCCACCGCTGTGTTGGCATGGGAAAACACGCAGGCAGTGCAGCTACTTCGACTCTGCGAAAAAGCAGGCATTGATATCCCCGGCGATTTAAATATCGCTTGTTTTAACGAAATTAATTACGACTCAATTCCCACTGACTTTGTGACGGTTGTGGATTTACCCACCGAAGAGATGGGGCGCAAAGCCAGTGAATTGTTACTCAAGCAGATGGACGAGCCCAGCAGGCATGTCGGCAAGAAACTGGTTCTGCCCGAGACCTTGCGGGTGCGTCGTTCGACCTGCGCTTTACCCAAGACAAGTGCACTGACCACGCGGTGAACACCACGCGTCAGTGTACGGTATATGACTTGAAAAGGATGCGTCATGATACACCATGCCCACCCGCGCGATGGTTACGTACATCAACATGCCTTCACACTCATTGAGTTACT
This sequence comes from Phycisphaeraceae bacterium, assembly GCA_002704825.1. Taxonomy (GTDB): domain Bacteria; phylum Planctomycetota; class Phycisphaerae; order Phycisphaerales; family Phycisphaeraceae; genus UBA7800. The sequence goes on along the minus strand of PAIY01000191.1, from coordinate 26,943 downwards.
GGTGGTGATCTCGATCATCAGCCTGCTCATTGCCATTCTCCTGCCGGCATTGGGTGCTGCACGCAAGCGTGCCAACCAGATCAGCTGCGCAGCCAAACTCAAACAATGGGGTGTCCTCGTTCACACTTATACCAATGACTGGAACGGCTGGGTCTGCCCTTCACGCCCCGACCCGACCAACAGCAATACCAATGGTCAATTCTGGGTTGGCAAGTATGGCACGTATCTGAAAATCAGCTATTGGGAAAGCGATCCCAACAGCATGTACACCTGCCCGTCAGCAGAAAAAATCAACGGTCGATCCTTTGCGGTAAGTCGTCGCCTTGGTCCGGAGAGTGCGCCGACCAATTCAGCACAAAGCCGCAAGATCGAACAGTATCTTGATGCCAGTCACACCATGTACTTGGCAGACAGTGATGAAAGCGGTGACGCATGGGGCTGGTTACTCGCAGGTTCCGGCTGGCCGACCAAGCATCAACCGGCTTTTAGACACATCGACTCTGCCAACATTCTCTATCTCGATGGGCATGTCGGTAACGCGGTCTTCGAGGAATTCCCCTGGCCGTAAATCTGCCCATCTTTCACAGCAACATCAAAGTCAAGATTTCATCTCAAAGTAAGAAAGTCCGACCATGATTCGTTTCAAGTCCCCGCTCATGATGAGCTGGCTGGTATGCCTGACACTGGGCGTCCTGATTGCCCCTGCCGTTGCACAAGACACCCTTCGCATCGGCTTCGAAGAAGCAGACAAGGTCCGTCTGACCGACATGGGAATCAGTGCCTGGAAAGCCGATCAACGTGATGGCGATAAAGCACGCATCATGCTCAAGAATAAAGCCAGCGGTGATGCACACGCGCTGATTGATGTCCAAGCCTACACGCCGGGTAAGCAGTACGATCACCTGGCTCTCCGCGCCTTTGCTCATGGCGACTTTCAACCCAAACAGGTCGGCCGCGTGGAGGTCACCGTTTCGGATGATGGCGTAGCCTACACCCCCGTCAAACTCTCCGCCAAACGTGAGTCCAAACATCCTGGCGGTTGGTATCGCTACCTGCTGACCACCACCGACCAACTCAAGCCGTTCCGATACGTTAAGCTTCGCATCATCGACATCCCGGTTTACTGGCGTTTGGAATTGGCGGACTTATGGCTTGCCAACGGCAAAGAACCGGTCATCGAAAACAAAAAACAGGATCAAGCATCCAACAAACAAACCAAAGCAAGCAGTCTCTTACCTGTTGGACAAAACTCAAAAGTGCTTGTCCCGCAGTACGATTTACATGTCAGTAAAATCAGCCCATCATCCAACACCGTGCATGACATCCTCATCTGCCCTTTGAATCCGGATGATGAAACGCTGCACACCGACGCCCTGTCGCGTTACCCGTGGGTAGCCACAAAAATCGACGACACCGACTTCCGCTCACCTACCTGGAAAAGTCATCCCAATCTGAAAATTGGTGACGAAACGCAAACCGTCCTCTACCGCTTTGCAGTGGACATCACGCAATGGCCGGGGCATGGGCAATTGATGTTGGAGTTGGATCAATGCGCCTTTGTCACGACTGTCTTCGTAAATGGCAGGAAGGGGCCAACCATCCGTGAAGGCTTACTGCCGATCGCGTTTGACCTGACGCCTCTGATCACTCCCGGTGATAATAAACTCGATGTCGTTTTGCAGGTGCAGGATTACCGCAAGCAGATTGACCAAGCACGCAACTACCCGACCATGCCACTGGGTGCGATGTTCAAATGGACCAAGGGTATCTCAAGCCCCCCACGCATCACATGGCAAGCATCGCTTCACAGCGAAAACCCCTTTGTTTACAGTGATGTTATAAACAACCAACTCAACACACAGACCACGATCACCAACAACACCGACAAACTTCAGCAAGGAACACTCGTCCGGAAAATCATCTCCGACGAAGGTGTCGAATTTTTTTCTCAGCAACAGTCCTTTTCCATCCAAGGTAACCAATCCAAACAACTCAGTCATACATTCACCGTCAATGGTGAACTCAAACACTGGGATATCGGCAAGCCCAATCTCTATTTTGCAGTTGACGAAATTCACGCTGATGGCAAAGTCATCGACCAACGCCGCACGCGTTTTGGGTATCGCACGCTCAGCATCAAAGGTGAAGACCTGCTGCTTAATGGTCGGAAAATTCAACTCGTCGGCCCGTGGTCACACATCGGACAATGGTGTTGGCCGGCTGTGAAGGGATACGACATCGCAAAGGCTTATCACCTGATGCTCAAACATGGTATGAACTACGGGCGTCTGCATGGTCAGCCTTATCCCAAGTACTTTTACGACACGGCAGATGAAGTCGGTTTCCTGCTCGTTGCTGAGTCAGGCCTGTTTCACCGTCCCATCGCGGACATCAGTCTGGATCACATCCGCAACATGGCATTGACGCTGCGAAACCACCCCAGTGTCGTTGCCTGGTCAGGGTCCAATGAATTTGAACACTGGATCACGCCCCGCCCCGAACCGGCGATGGATTTTCTGATCAAGGTGTATGACACGTTTAAGTCCGTGGACCCCACGCGGCCTGTCTATCACAGCGGTTTTGGTGATGCGCGAAATCATTTTGATGCGTACAACATCCATTATCCTGAACTCATGCGAACCTACCCGCAGGGTGTTCTCTGGAAAGCGTATGCGCCGGAACGGATCAAGCTGCTGCATCGACACACCTTTGCCAGCTATAACCCGATTGGTAAGAAACCGATTTTCATCGGCGAACACATGACCCCCGGTCGTGGACGTGGCATGGAAGCATTGCTCGGTGAAGCCCATTTCAAGCTGCAATACCAGGACAATCAGAAGGCGTATCGTGATCTGCTTACCAACCAGGGCAAAGTCTGGGCGGACATGGTACGTGTGTATCGTGATCAGAACATTGCCATGCTCAGCCCGAACATGATGCACATTTCCATTGGCGTCGAATCGCCCTTCCTTGTCGAAATCGGCAAAGAACTCCGGGGCGTGAGCAGCTACATCCAGGAGCGTGATCCCATCCTCATCACCGGCTCCACGCAGCAGCGAACACTCATCCTTCGCGACACCGACGGATACCTCGATGTAGGCAAAGTCCGAATCACCATCACAGCAGACAAGCAATTGCTCTATGCCCATGCGATGGAAGTCACGCTTAATAGCAATGAGAAAAAACAATCGTCCATGCAATTCGATTTACCTGCGATTAAACAGCCGACGCTAGCAACGTTGTCGGTGACGTTTACGGATCAGGGACAGGACACCCCGCGGTATCAGTGGAATAACCAACTCAAGCTTTACCCGCCATCGCAACAACGCGTCTCGCTGTCCAAGCCGGCGTTGTTGTGGGCACGTGACAGTCAAGCCAACAATGTGCTATCCAATCTTGGCGTTAAGGCGGAGGTCCATCAAGCGTTACCCAAGATGATGGATCACCGCGTGTTGATCATTGATTCGACGGTTGAAAATGCAGCGTTGGCATCATCCGCCAAGCAGATTGAAACGTTTGTCCTTGAAGGTGGCAATGTGTTGTTACTACCTAGAAAGCAGATGCCTGAGGGCCTCTTGCCGGTGGCATGTCAGGCGTTGGAGGATGTGCTACCTGGACTGGAGGGTGCGAGCATTGGTTTTGTCCGCGCCCCCCATCACCCGATTTTTGCAAGCACCCGGATCGACACATTGGACCTGCGATACTGGGGTAAAGTCCACGAACTGATCAGCCCGCAGACACTCTACAAACCGACACAGGGCAATTTCCAGGTGCTGGTTGATGGGAGTGAAAAACTCGATGACGCCCTGCTGATGCAGATCAATCATGGCAAGGGACAGTACATGGTCTGTCAATTGGATTTGATCAAGCATGCATCACATCCTGCTGCTGCAAAAATGCTCATCGCGGTGCTAAGCCACCTGGATCACACTGCCAATCAGACGATGCAGCCCGGTTACTACCTGCAACAGACTGAGACGTTCACCGCGCACCTGCTTGATCGCATGGGTTGGCAGAAGCTAGATTCGCAACGTAAGGAAAAGGTCCACGCCCTGCTCATCGACGCCCTGGCATATGAACAGTTGGATCAAGCTGCGATTCAAAAACTCGCTGCCAACGCCGAGGTCGTCATCTTCAAACACCTGACTGCTGAACAATCTCAGCAAGTGATCAAGCAGTTGAACCTGCCTAAGCTTGAGACTGCAGCAGATGAAAAACCCCAGGCCAAACGCAAACGTCGTGGCGTCTCCGAAGGTGTGTATCTCACAGCGTACCCCGCCTTGCTTGATGGCCTTAACACGTATGACACCAACTGGTATCAACGCCTGCGTCCGTCATTGACGCGGTATAAGGCAAACGACCAATGGCAATCACCTTTGAGTACCGGCACGCTGGCGATTCACCAAACTGCCAAACAAACCATCGTCCTTGATACCTCGCCGTGGAATCAGGAAGTTGATTTTCTGGATCAACGTGATCGCTTTGTCTCCACGTTCTGGATCAATCTGGGGATCAATGTCAAAGGCACGAGCGTCCAACGTCGCAGCAGTGAGAACCATTACACGCATCTGGATCTGAGTGGATTATGCAATACGTCGATTGGCAAGTACCTTGGCCCCAACATCCCACGTGGCGAGGTAACGCTCAACGATATCCCCTTCCGACTCCTTGCCCAGACGCCGCAGCAACAGCAAACGATGCTCCGCTTTAACGCACGGATCGGTAGTGAACTCGAAGGCCAGAAAGTCATGTTCGACACGGCCATCGACAAGTTCCAGGTCAAGACCCCCATGAGCGTGTCCCTGCCGATTGATCGCGCCCATGCCAGCCATCTGTATTTCGCTCATGCGAGCAGCCAGAACTGGAAGATCAAAGCCCATAACACCGGCAGCGTGGTCTACCGTGTGGATGTCGAATACGAGAACGGCACGACACAGCAGGTCCCGATGCTCATCAACCGTGACATTGATGACTGTCGCTCGGCCTCGGCCCAAAGTCGCAACAGCCAGGTCGGCCTGCGCGTAAAAAACCCCAACAACGGCCACGGGGAAGTCGCAACGATTTACGTGAGCAGTTGGACCAATCCCTACCCCGAACGGAAGATCACCCGGATCACGATCAACTCTGCTGCCAACCCACCTTATGATGCGATGGTCTTCGGCATTACCATGCGACAGGCGGATGTGGCTTATGAGTGATCTGCCAAAGGTTCATATGAACCATGAAATGCGTCGGTCACCAGCATGACAGCCAGAATGCGGAAATTTTTCTGGATAACCCGGCCAAACCAACTTCCCAATATCAATCACAATCTATTTAAAAACAGACACTAATAAAAATAGTCGCGTAATTCTACCGGAAGTGGCTTGACTGTTTTACATACGCTGCCTACGATTCAACTAACCGGTTCATGTCCGCATGACCGGTTTTCAATGAACGTTTTAATGAACCGGTTAGTTAACTTTGGATGACGAACCAATGACACAGGTAGCCAAAAAAGTCACTCTCAAGGACATTGCCGAGCAGATCGGTTGCTCCAAGGCGGTGGTCTCGACGGTGCTCAACCGGTCCAAGGGCAATACCGGCGTCAGTCAATCCATGCGTGAAAAAATTCAGCAGATGGCAGCCCAAATGGGTTACCGCCCCAACTACAGCTCCCAATCACTGGCTCGTCAACGCACGCAGACACTCGGTGCCTACATCCCCCCGCAGCCTTGGGGTTCGATTGGTTCGAATTATGAGTCGGTGATCTTTCGCGGGATTGAAAAAGCCTGTCAGGAGTTGGACTACGACCTGTTGGTGTTCAACCGTTTTGGTGAACTGCGTCATGAAAACTGCACGGAGAAGCTTTACCAGCGACGTGTGGACGGCCTGTTTCTGGTTCATGCTCATGGTGGCTGCGACTGGCTTGATGGCTTCCTCAAGACCGGCGTGCCGATTGTGGGTGTGGATTACACGAATCCTGAACTTGAGATTGATGCGGTGACGTTTGACAACGCCGGTGCGATTCACATGGCATTGGATCATCTTGTCTCGCTGGGCCACCAGAAGATTGCCTACCTTGGGCAGCACACTGATCGCCTGGTTCCGGATCAGGAGATTCGTCGCCAGTCTTATCTCGATGCGATGCTACGTCAGGGGTTGCATGTTCAAAAGGATTGGCTACTTGGTGAACTCAACCATCGCATCCCGCATCAGCATGATCACAGCGACCAGGTCGCCCTGCGTGCCTCAAAGTACCTTGGCACACTGTCTGCTGATCAACGTCCGACTGCCATTATCACTTACAACGACATGACAGCTGTGAATCTCATTCAGGATTTGCTGGACCTGGGCATTGATGTGCCACACGATATCAGCGTGATTTCCGTCGATGATTCTTATCTGTGTCGCGTGCTTCGTCCGAGAATCACGTCGATGCTGCATCCTCTGGAAGACATGGGCTATCGTGCTGCGTATCTCTTGCACAATCGCATTATGAATCAGTCATCCAACGCCTCACAGGGCATTCACGAATTGTATCCTTCAGAAGTGGTCGTACGCCAGACCACCACTTCTCCTCGAAAGTAAAACGTCAGGAGCGTCTACCATGACACATCGCACGAACACACGCAAAACCGCATTCACCTTGATCGAACTATTGGTGGTCATCAGTATCATCAGTTTACTGATCTCGATTCTGCTTCCTGCATTGGGTAAGGCGCGTAAAGCTGCCAACACACTGAAGTGTGCCAATCAACTCAAACAATTTGGTGTGGTTGAAGCGATCTACAATGCTGAGTTTAATGACTGGTGCTTGCCGAACAAGATTTGGACCACTAACAACGGTCTGACCGTTTCAAACACATCAAGTACCCCAGCTGACGAATTGATGATCCCGTGGTTTAACAACACGGTCTTGCGAAACGGCATGAACATCGGCTACGGCAACGGCGGATCAAAGTGGTACAGCTTCCGTCAGCAGTATGTCTGCCCCGAAGCTTCATGGTGTCTCTCCGATCCCAAGAAGGGTAATGGTATTGAGTACTACCGTATCGAACGCGCTTATGGACAGAATATTGACACGACCAAACGTGGCAATCTCACCAACAACACCATCCCGACGTCACTCGAAGACACTGCAGGCTTGAAGATGGGAACGTACCGTTTAACGGAGGTTCTTAAGGCATCTCAGAAAATGCGCATGGCCGATGCCGTTGCAGGCAATCTGACCATGTTCCATTCGGATAATTATATTGGTGAATACAATGCCACCAATGCAGTGGCATACCGTCATGACAAGAGTGCAAACGTGTTGCACTTTGACGGCCATGTGCTTCGCAAACCGCGTCAGGATGTTGTCTACAACCGCGACTTGTTTGCAGTCTACGAATGAGTCAATTGAATTATCGCCTTCCCTCCTTTCTCAAGGAAAAATTAAACATGAAGTTTCTGAAACCAATCGCACTGTTACTGGTGCTGACCGCTGTCGCCTCAGCCGATCAGACCATCATCGACTTTGATGCCAACCCGGACATGAGCCTTGTCGATGCCAAAAAAGGCACGACGTTCCAGGTTATCAAGCACGATGGCAAGTCCCTGCTCAAGGTCAACACGGATACACAAAACCCTTATCCTGCGGTGCTGATCAATGCACCCAAAGGTAAGACCTGGGACCTTTCGGCCTTCGAAGGTGTCGAAGTGGTCCTGACCAATCTTGATGACGAGGGATTGAAAATCGGCATCCGTGTGGACAATCAAGGCGCAACCGGTCAACGCAACATGAACGCCGGCGGACTGACAATAGGCCCTGGCGAAACCGGCACGGCTTACGTCAAGTTCAACCGTCTTTTTGCTGAAGACATCCGCGCCCAACTCAAAGGCATGCAGTATTCGCCATGGGGCAAGAACATTGCCATGATCGACCCGGCCAAAGTCATTGGTCTGAACATCTTCCTTAATCGCCCGCACAAAGACCATACCTTCGCAGTCAACAGCATCAAAGCCATTGGCAAGTTTGATCCTGCATCACTGTCCATCCCCCAGCCGTTCTTCCCATTCGTCGATGAATTCGGCCAATACAAACATGCTGACTGGCCGGGCAAAATTAAATCCGACAGTGACCTGCGTGCAGTCCGTGAAGCTGAAGCCAAATCCATGAACGACATGCCCCGCCCCGCCAACTGGGATGAGTACGGCGGTTGGGCCAATGGCCCCAAGCTCAAAGCCACCGGTCACTTTTACACTGCAAAACACGATGGTAAATGGTGGCTTGTCACCCCCAAAGGCACGCTCTACTTCTCCATGGGTATCACCTGCGTACGCCCTGGCGGTTCATCCATCGTCGAATCCCGTGAAAACTGGTACGAAAAACCGATCTGGGAAAACGAACCCTACAAACAATTCCTCGAAAAAACCAAGCCCATCCGTCGCGGCGACTACAAGGATCAGGAACTCAATGCCTATAGCTTTTACTCCTCGAACCTGTACCGCAAATATGGTGCGGATTGGGAAAAACAATGGTACGACCTCATCTCCAAGCGTCTGATGAACTGGGGCATTAACACCATTGCCAACTGGTCCGACCCTGCCCTGTTCCCCAACACCAAGACCCCCTACACCCATTGGGTCTACATCAACACCCCCAAACTTCCCTGGGCACCGGGTTATCGCAATCGTATCCCAGATCCATTCAATCACCTGTTTGAAAAAGACATCCGCCGGCGTGGCACGAACATGCTCAAAGGCACCATTGATGATCCGATGTGCATCGGTTACTTCCTGGATAACGAAATCACCTGGAACACTGAAACAGCTCCCGCAGAGCTGGCTCTGAGTGGTAACAAGAAAAATGCTGCGACCACGGAGATGATCAAGTTCCTTGAAAAACGTTATGGCAGCATCGCCAAACTCAACCGTGCCTGGAAAACCAACTACAACAACTTCGAAGCCATCCGTGGCACCAAGAAAGTTCCCAACACCACCGAAGCTCACAAAGACCTGCTCGACTTTTCCGAAATCATCGTCGATAAGTACTTCTCCACTGTGAAACGCGTGCTCAAGGAAATTGCGCCCAACAAGCTTTACCTTGGATGTCGCTTTGCAGAACATAATCCGATGGTCGTGCGCATCGCAGCCAAGTATGCTGACGTGGTTTCCTTTAACCTGTATCGCAACCACGTCCGTGGCTGGAAGCCCCCGGTGGACATCGATAAGCCGGTGATCATCGGTGAGTTCCATTTCGGTTCAACCGACCGCGGTGTCTTCGGCCCAGGTCTGGTCCGTGTGCAAAGTCAGGAAGAACGTGTGGACACCTTCAAGGATTATGTCCGCTCCGCCATCGACAACCCGCAGATCGTCGGTTGTCACTGGTTCCAACTGTTAGACGAACCGACCTCCGGCCGACCGCTTGATGCTGAAAACCATCAGATTGGTTTTCTGACCATCACCGACACACCCTATCAGGGCATGGTCGAAGCAGCCCGTGAGAATGCGATGAAGATGTACGAATAATTGCGTTCCCGGTAAACGAACACGATCCCATCCACAAGGTAGCGTGGGTGAGAAAAAACACCGGTCATTGGGACCGGTGTTTTTTATGGTTTCAAATATCAGTCATCAATCACCGTCCGCCAAGTGTCCCATTGGGTAACACGCGTCGAATTTCTTCGCGGAGATAGTTGAGCACCTGGTGTTCGGTTTCAAAGGTTGCAACCTTGCGCATCACGCGTTTGCATTTCTCAATCGACACACTGCGGACGATCTGTTTGACTTCAGGAATCGCAGGCGGCGTGATCGAAATCTTGCGAAGTCCAAGCCCAAGCAGCAGCATCACGTATTCCGGCTCACCACCCATTTCACCGCAGAGTGACACGTCAATATTCGCACGCTTGGCGGCACGCACGACTTCACGAATCAGTTGAATCACAGCCGGATGGGCAGCAGAATAAAGATTGGCAATGCGCTCGTTGCCACGGTCAACCGCGACGGTGTATTGAATCAGGTCGTTGGTGCCGATGGAGAAGAAGTCGGCTTCCTGGGCAAATACCGAAGCCTGTAATGCAGCAGACGGTACTTCAATCATCATGCCCACGGGGATATCCGAGGCATATTCGATGGCCTGCTCGTCGAGATCTTCCATCACATCAGCCAGAATCATCTTGGCCTGACGCAGTTCCATGAGATTACTGATCAGCGGGAACATGATGCGCAGCGGACCATGTACGGAGGCGCGCAGAATTGCACGCAACTGCGTCTTGAATAACGGCAGGTTCTGTAGACACAGACGAATCGATCGACAACCCAGGAATGGGTTTCGCTCTGCATGATCCGTGTAACCGCCTAACCAGACTTTGTCAGCCCCAAGGTCCAAAGTACGAATCGTCAGCGGCAAACCGTTACAGGCTTCAATGGCCTGTTTGTACGAAGCATACTGCTGCTCTTCGGTCGGTTCGGTCTCTGAGGCAAGGAACAGAAACTCCGTACGATAAAGTCCAATACCGGTGGCACCTTTACCCAAAGCCGGTTCGATTTCATCGGGGAATTCGATGTTGGCCTGCAAAGCAATGGCGGTGCCGTCCGTGGTCTGGGCGGGGAGTTTGCGCAGCTCATCAAGCGTGTGTTCAAAGGCTGTGGCTTTGCGTTTCTGTTCACGATACGTCAGCAGTTGTTCAGCGTTGGGCTCGATGATCGCCTGACCGCGATTGCCATCGAGGATGATCGAATCACCGTTATTAATCGCGCCGGTGATGTCTTCCAGTCCAACCACCGCAGGGATACCCAGCGCGTGAGCGAGAATGGCGGTGTGACTGGTGCGCCCCCCGGCGTCGGTGGCAATGCCGCGGATCTTCTTCTTATCCAGTGATGCAGTCTGGCTGGGTGTCAGGTCATGGGCAACGAGAATACACTCGGCGTCCAGGTGGGCAAGCTCCTGTTGGGAGTGACCGATGAGATGACCGAGGATGCGGCGTTCCAGGTCCCATATATCATTGGCACGTTCGCGGAGATACCGGTTTTCCTGTCCCGAGAACATCTGAGCCAACCGGCGCATGACCGAATACACAGCATACTCAGCGGTGACATATTCTGACTCGATGGCCTGCTTGATCTGAGCAATGGTCGGCCGGTCCATGAGCATGGCAAGATGGGCATCGAAAATCTTGGCCAGGTCTTCACCAACGGTGGCGACGGCTTGATCACGAAGTTTCTCGATGTCTTTCTGCGATGCTTCCAAGGCCTGGTCAAGACGGTTGACTTCTTTGCCAACCGCGCTGGAAGCCACCACGCGACGCGGGATGGCAACATCTTCAGCATCAATCACCACGGCGCGACTAATGGCAACACCGGGTGAAACAGCAATCCCTTTTTTGATCTGCATGACTTGCCCCATCGCTTTAAAGTCTGGACTTAAAAAAACACGCAACCGAGATTGGCCCCCAAACCAATCACGATTGCGTGTCAAAATACGATTGGAATGGGTCGTGAGTTATTTTACCCCACAAGCCTTTTTGAGTTCATCGACTTTATCCGTTTTTTCCCAGGTAAAGCCGCCGGTCTTGTCGGGCTTGCGACCGAAGTGACCGTGGAAAGCGGTACGCTGGAAGATGGGATTGCGCAAAGCCAGGTGCTTGATGATGCCCTGGGGACGCAGCGGGAAGACCTTGCGGACCGCTGCTTCCAATGCAGCTTCGTCGACGGTGCCGGTGCCCTGGGTGTCCACGCGGATGGACATCGGATCAGCAACGCCGATGGCGTAGGCCAACTGCACTTCGCAGCAATCAGCAAGCTTGGCAGCGACGATGTTCTTGGCGATGTAGCGAGCCATGTAAGCTGCGGAGCGGTCGACCTTGGTCGGGTCCTTACCGGAGAATGCGCCACCACCGTGACAGCCGCGACCGCCGTAGGTGTCGACGATGATCTTACGACCGGTGAGGCCGGTGTCGCCATGCGGACCACCGATTTCAAATTGGCCGGTGGGGTTGACGTGGATGATCACGTCCTTGGCGTTGTAAAGTTTCTTGGGCATCACCGGTTCGATGACGTGCTTGATGATCTGCTTCTTGAGCTGAGCCTGCTTGGCGGTGCCGTTCCAGGCTTCAGTGTGCTGGGTGGAGAGCACGACGGTGTGAACCTTGGCAGCCTTGTTGCCGTTGTACTCGATGGTCACCTGGCTCTTGGCGTCGGGACGCAGACCCTTGATGATGTTCTTTTCACGGACCTTGGCGTGACGTTCCATCAGACGGTGAGACAGGTCAATCGGCAGCGGCATCAGTGACGGGGTTTCGCGGCAAGCGTAACCGAACATCATGCCCTGATCGCCAGCACCTTCTTTGTCCACGCCCATGGCAATGTCAGCCGACTGACCGTGAATGGTGCGAATGACCGCACAGCTTTCACTGTCGAACTTCATTTTCGGGTCGGTGTAACCGATTTTCTTGAGCGTCTCACGGACGGTATTTTCGATATTTTCCATGGCAGCGACGGCTTTATCATTGTGCACCGTCACTTCACCTGCCACGACAACCAGGCCGGTGGTGCAGAGGGTTTCGCATGCACAGCGGACCATCGGGTCAACTGCAATCAAGCTGTCGAGAATGGCATCGGAGACCTGGTCGGAGACCTTGTCGGGATGGCCCATGGAGACGGATTCACTGGTGAAAAGGTGCGTGCCTTCGGCGTATCGAATTGCCATAGTTGTGATTTCCAGTTCAATAAAGAGGCTTGAATCGACCCGAACCATGCGATGCCAATGGCACCGACGCCAGTCACAAGACTGACAAATCCGGGCATAGGAGAGGTATTTTGACCGAAATGTCTGGTTGAGGCAAATGACGCAGACAATATATGACCTTAAATCCACACAGGTCGCCCCTGTCATCATATCAAAGCCAACGGCCTTCCCGAACTGGACCTCAAAATATGTCTGTAAATCAGGTCATCCGACCGTTGATCACTCCCAAACCGGATCGGATGGTTTGACTGAAACAAGGTCGGCCAACTCCTGCACCGTGACCCGGCCGGTGTCTTTATCGACCGAAAAACGGACCAGTTCCATCGCCCCCTTGAAATACGTATAGACAAATGCCTTTTGCGTTTCACTGAATTTCGAGTCATTGCGGCCATCACCGATCCATCGCTTTGACCATTGTTTAAAAGCATAATGGGCGTGGATCAACATCACATGCTCAGATAACAATATCTCCGGCGTGCTGACGTTGAATTGAACGCCCGGCTGTATGAAACCAAGAATCTGAATCTCGTTGACATTGATGATTGATGTCACGTTATCGAAAAACAGTTTGACTTTGACCACGCCATGTGCGGTTCGTTCCAACGCCAACACCTGCTTGATTGTTGGATATGTTTCTTGCCCACCCATGAAAAATGACAGTTGGCTTGTGAAGTGATGTCGCCCTTCAATTTGGATGCTGGAGACGGATACCGGCGATGAGAACACCACTTCAACCCAGGGACGTGCTTCGTTGTTACTGGTTCATATTGTGGATGGCATGCCCTTCTGACGCCTGGAATGCCCATCAAATGCGTTGAGAATCCCACGGTATGGATCATCCATCATGCCATCGCCATTCACGGATGAAGCACTGACTTTAGCCAGCGATGTGCGACCAAGGTTTACAGGCGTTGCATCACCATTGACGATGGCTTGCAATGCCTTGACCTGCTGGGTCAATGTCAGCGGCTCTGCTGCATCAGCGGACATCCGGTCTGGCACCTGTTGCTGTATTGTGATCACTGATTTTGATTGGTCCAGCGCAGCTCTTGGCGAAGCCTTCTGATTCACATTGTCCGTCGCATGGCTGACAAACGCCACGAGATCCTGCGAAATGATCTTGCCGGTACGCTTGTGAATCAGGACGCGCATCATGTCGACTGACCGATGATACTGGCCAAAAGTGTAAATCATCGCTTCGGGTGACTGCGTGACCCGTGGCTTGGGACAGTAACCGGTTTTCTCTTTTTCCCATTGTTGATAGGCATATTCCACCATTTTTTTCGCCGATGCCTGATCGACTCGCAAATTCGGCACACCTACCGTGTAGTGCACATTCTCTGGCACATACCCGTAAACCAGAATCTCATTGGCCCTGATCATGCGGCGCTCATCCACAAAATCAATGCGTACCTCAACCACATCTCCAATCGGCTCACCTGACACCCATTGGCCTTTAACACGGTCAAACGCCTTGTTCGTGCCATCGCTCAGACGCACTGAAACCCAAAAGGTGATGGGACGAAAAATGGCCCTCTGGTTTACATCTGCAATTTGAACAGATGTGATGCTGACCGGATGTGTAAACGTCACCGTCACCCATTGGTCGTTGTCACTGGAAATCCAACCTGCCCCGGCTGATCTACCGGGCTCATTGGATGAACGCCCCATCTCATCATCAAAGGCGTTTTGGATGCCACAGTAGAGATTGTCCAAATTGCCCCCCGAATTGGTACTGGCAGCAGCAACACGTGCCAACGAGGTACGCCCGAGATTAATCGGATGCGTTTGACCTTCGAGGATGGTCTTGAGCTTGCCAATTTCCTGCTCAAGTGTTTTGCGTTGCGTCTGTTGATCGATTTGGGCAGACTGCTCCTCTGCGATGACAGCATCAAGCCCAACCAGTCCCCCGCCCATTAATGCCAAAGCCTTGAATAGGGTGATCAACTTGGAATTGCGATTAAAAAGTCGTTTCCCGGAATAGCGCATGTCAATTCTCCTGTGGACATGAATAGCTTCCGAGAATCAAATCTGCGACCCCCGGTATGAGATACAGTTTAATCTTTGGACGCTATTTGTCAGGAAAAGTTCCACCGCCCATTGCTTAGCCGACATCACGCCAACGAGAGACCGATCGACTTGCATCGGCAACGCTGTATGGAGTCTTGCAGGATAACAATCAATTATCACTGAGTTTCCATCAGATGCCCAATCGCGTTGTTTATGTATGACGCACACGATCCCGACGCGACATCATCAGGAAACAGCCGAGACTGAGCATCACAAACGATGCGGGTTCGGGAATGGTTGATGGGAAAGTCGTCGCGGTGATAGCACCAAAAGCAATAGCTGCGCCGTGGCTGGTCGCTTCAAAATAGAAGTCGATCTTCTTGATGTCCGAGAGATCCACACCATCCAGTGCGTAGGTGTTGTAATCCAGGCTGAACTCGGTGACATCGCCAAAGAGGTCGGTGATGTTGTCAGCAAAGGTGACCGTTTGGCCTGAGGAACTGTTACCGCCGTTGTCAGTAACAGTGATATAAAGCAAGCCATCGCCTTCAGCCAGGAAGTCATGGATCGTGAAATAGCCGGTGGTGCCGACGTCGTAAAGGTTGAGATTCAGACGACCGCCTGAGCCAAAGCCGTCATAGGTGGTCATGACCGTGCCGAGGGTGTCGGGGTTGCCGGTGTAGATGATGTTGCTGAAATTGAATTCGACTTCGGGGAATGCATTGCCGTTGACGGTGGTATCGCGGTATCCACCAACGAGATCACCGACATTGCCGGAGGTATCGTCGATGCGCGATTCAGGACCGACCATGGTGAAGGGTTCGGTGGTGTTAAAGTCATCAATCATGATTGTGCCCGCGTGGGCAACACCAACCCATACCAACAGCATGGCCACCCCGGACAGGAAGCACTGTCTGATTTCATGGAACATGCGTCAAAATTCTCCCGTCCGTATGCATCATTTTTGAGCATGCAATGTGCGTTGTGAAAGCCAGTACCACCCAACCTCGCAACACGTTTGAATGCTCTGGTGCATTTAGACATTCAAAGGATAGAGCAATCACGAATTCCTCGAAATATCGTTTCCAGGTTTACGTGGGAAATATTGGTAAGCCGACATAATTAGGTGAGATATGACGATCATGCGGTCTGGGCAGTTTCCCGAAATCAAGCAAAACATGATCTGGTTTACAACAAAATCATTGAATCTCATTGACATTGGCCACCATCAGTCCTAGGATCAATAAAATAATTTGAACCGGTTCAAAATACTGTTTTCGAATAACCAACCATCTCCTTCATGCAAGAAAGAACTGATGAATCCGACGGTCAAACAAATCGCAGACGCACTGGGTTACGCCAAGTCCACGGTGTCGATGGCATTGCGGGATAACCCGACCGTCAATGAGAAAACACGTCGCAAGATTCAGCAGGCTGCTAAAGAGATGAACTATCAACCCAACGCCCTGGCGCAGGCTATTTTCACCGGCAAGGCCAAGGTCATCGGCTTTGCGACCCAATCCGTTGCCAGCGAGTATCTGTCCATGTTCATGGATGGGCTTTCGCTGCAGGCCGATGCGATGGGATACATGATCAAGATCATTCGCACCAAGTGGCAGTTCGATGCCAAGGCGCTGGCTTCGCAATGTCAGGCCCAATGTCTGAGTGGTCTGATCTGTGCTGAATCCCACGAACAGAGCATGCGCGAGCTTGCCACGATCACCAGCCAACTCAACCTGCCGGTGTCGCATCTGGGGGGACCGCCGGAGTTACCCGGGCTCATCAGTATCCGTTGTGAGGATCAGACTGGGATCACGCAGGCGATCGAACATCTGCACCAATTGGGCCATCGCAACATCGGATATATCGGCGGCAACCCGCATTCGATTTCCACGCATGTCCGTGAAGCAGCTTTCCGCCAAGCCATGAAAAAACTGGGCCTCAAAGTGCTTGCGAAAAACATGGCCTGTGGTGCGTATGAAATCCAACCCACGATTGATGCAACCCATAAGCTGCTTTCCAACAAGAACCGCCCCACCGCGTTGTTCTGTGCCAACGATCATATGGCCATGACCGCCATCCGTGCAGCACGTGCAATGGGCATCAACACACCCTGCGACTTATCCGTCATCGGGTGTTCGAACTTGAATATGGCTGAATTTTGTGACCCGCCACTGACTTCCATCGCCCAACCCCAATCCGAGATGGGCAAGCTGGCGGTCAAGCGAATCGTCAACGTGGTTCAGAGTCTGGAACAAAACCGCAGTGTGGCAGTAGGCAATGAACCGTCACTGCCCACGCGTCTGGTGATCCGAGAATCCACCGGCCCGGTTGCCGGCTGAGTTTCACCTTCGTTTTTCATCCCTTGTGTTAACGCAGACACCGCAGTGTCTTTGCAGGAGTTGTCGTATGTTCTCATGTCTGACATCCATCAAACCGTTTCATGCTGCAATGGTTGCCATCTTTACCGTGCTGACCTTATTCACGATGCCTGCTCATGCTGATGCTGATCCGACACCGCCGCCCTATGCCGACCCTATGCTGCGGCATGACACACCGCATCACGAAACGGTGCTCTTTGCCAACGAACAGATCAAGCTCTATTTCCGTATCCTTGGACATGGCAAGATCAGCTTCAAAAAGTTTGATCTTCAAACCATGCATCTTCGCTATGAAGTCCACGACTTTGATGGCAAGCTGGTTTTGCAGAACACCCAACCTGCCACCTGGACCTACAACCAAAAACTAAGACTCTGGCCAGCAGTGATGCTGCATATCGACCTGCCTTCCGCGCAGAACACCGGCTGGTTCCGCGTCACCGTATCACTGGTCGGCAATACAATCTCCGGCAATGAACATGTCTTGGGCACAACCTGGGCCGACCTTGCCATCGTCCCCGAACCGGTCGATCTCGAAAAGCCCGACCGATTCTTTGGGATCAGTGCGCCGTTCGGTGCTTTCCAACCGACGCCGCCCTTAACGCAAACCAACGCGCCGGTCCTTGAGCGCATGGGTGTGCGCTCACTGCGTGTATTCACACACTGGGACACGATGCAGGAGCACGCGGATGCGCCCCTGGATTTCCGTCGCTTGGATCGCCTAGCAAAGACCTGTGACGATTCGGACATCGATGTGATGATGACTTTGATGGGGACGCCCGACTTTGCTGCCCAACCGATTGATCAGACGTTGCCGGTCCCGGTGCGCAAGCCGATTCCCAAGTGGCCTGTGTGGGAAACATTCGTCAAGCAGATGGCGGCGCATTACCGGGGCAAAGTCGAGGCATGGGAAATTCTCAATGAGACCAACGGCTTTCGACAGTGGCCCAACGGTGATCCAGTCAGTTATGCCGACTTTTACATGCAGACCTACAAACTCATCCGCGCGATTGATCCGACCGTGCGCATCAGCATCGCAGGGACCACCGGTGTGAAATACGATTGGATTGATGCGGTTGCCAAGCAAGGGGCAGGCCCCATGATGGACATCGTTGCCATCCATCCTTATCGCTACCCCCAAGCCATTCCCGAGATTGGTGGCACGACCCAAGCCAAAGGTTACGGCCTGGATTCACTGACCAATGACCTGCGTGGTGTGGCACGTGCCACCAACGATATGCCCAGCACACTCAGCGGTCATCGCCGTGAAATCTGGTCCACTGAATCAGGATACAACACCCTGCCTTCCTTCCCCCCACCACTGCATCAGGCGGTCAGTGAAAAGCAGCAGGCTCAGTTGCTGGTACGTACGATGGTCATCGCCCGCAGCCAAAGTGTGGATCGCTTTTTCTGGTGGCGGTTTTATGACACCCTCGGTGCAGGCCTGGGCATTCTCCGCAATCAGGATTACGACTACATGCCCAAACCCGCGGTCGTGAGTTATGCCGTCATGCAACGTCAACTTGCTGGTGCTTCGCAAGTCCAACTGATGGAAAACCAGCCCAATGCCGGCATTTTCGTCAGCAAAGTCAGTTTCGCTGACAAGTCCGACCGTCATGTGATCTGGACCATCAACGATGCCGACAGCATTCAACTGCAATGCACCGATCCCATCACCGTGACCGACATCATGGGTGTGCAGCAAAGCGTCACACCGACGGATGGCAGCGTGCTTCTACCCATCAGTCAAAGTCCGGTTTACATCCAAAGCGCATCATCGGTTGATGTTCTCAAACCGTGAGTATCCAACCCACCTTCTCGTCCAAACCTGCATCAAGGAAATGGATCATGAAACATTCCCGCGGATTCACACTCATCGAACTGCTCGTGGTGATATCCATCGTGTCACTGCTCATCAGCATTCTCCTGCCTGCACTATCCAGTGCCCGAAAAGCTGCCCGCAACATTCTCTGTGTCAATCAGCAGCGACAACTCTACCTGGGTTTTACGCTGTATATGCAGGACAATAACGGCCAGCACGTCAGATCATGGGGCAACTGGTCCGAAGGCAGCAACAGTCGCGGTTTCTGGTACAACGCACTGCTTGGCCATGGCTATGGCAATGGTGTTCGCATTGATCAAAATGGTGGCGCAGGCAGCAACTATCTGGCTAATTTTGAAATTCTCGCGTGTCCTGAAGATTCGCCTTACACCGCTTGGCCGACTTCGCATAACGATAAGCCTATGGGTTACGGCATGTGTGCTTTGCCGGTCCGCAAGTACAACGCGACTTATGGGCTGGGGGTCAAATGTGATGCGATCCCCTACTTCTATCATCGCGCCCTGCTTAAGCCGCACCTTTGGCCGATCTTTGCCGACGCCAGTGATGAACTGATCTACAGCCTCAACAATCCCGATGGCACGCAGACCGTTTCCAACCAATACACCGCCCGACATTTTTCCAGTGAAGATGGCCAGGCCAACATCGTCCATGCTGATGGTCATTTCGCCAACGTGCACTATGGCAACTTCGATTACACCGCTGATGCCTTGAATGCCAGTGATATTTATCAGTAATTTCTTTCCCATCCCAACCCTTGATCTTGAGTTTTCAATCATGAACCCATCACCCAATCCAACCCACAACCAGCCCGTGCCATCGTTTCTCCAAGGCTATGAATCGCTGTATGCGACCAACCCAAGACAGGCAACGATTGAATGGTTTAAACAAACGCGCTATGGCCTGTTTCTTCACTACGGACTTTACAGCGTGCACGGGCATGGCGAGTGGGCGATGTTCCATGAGAAAATCCCGTATACGCAGTACGCCAAACTCATGGACAAGTTCACCGCCGAAAACTTTGATGCGGATGTCATCACGGATTTAGCTCTTGCTGCAGACATGCAGTACATCACCTTCACCACCCGACATCACGAAGGTTTCAGCTTATTCGACACCAAACAGTCGGACTTCAATTCCGTTAAAGCGCCCTGCGGCCGAGACCTCGTTGGGGAGTTGGCTCAAGCTTGCCAGCGCAAGGAAATCGGCTTATTTCTCTACTATTCCTATGCTGCGGATTGGCAGCATCCCTATTTTTACCCGCGGATTTTCTGGGAGCCCGCACAACCTGCCTACAACCAACCCGACCCGAGATACCTCTGGAAAAAGGACGCGGACTTCTGCCACTACATGGATTTCGTCCATGCTCAATTGCGTGAACTACTCACGCAGTACGGCCCCATTGCAGGTCTCTGGTTTGACCCGATCACAGCATATCACAGTCGCCCGGATCTGTTCCCGATTGACGAAACCTACGCGTTGATCCGTCGTCTTCAGCCGCAGTGTTTGATCTCGTTTAAGCAAGGTGCCAACGGCGATGAAGACTACGCAGCACCGGAGCGCGCAGCCAGCGACTTGTCCAGCAAACTCAAGGGCAAAGCCGGTGAAAGTGCACGCAAAGCATGGGAGAAGAACCGCGATAAACCCTGGGAAATCTGCGAGACACTGCAACCTCGCGTCTGGGGATACAACAAGTACAACGACGGTGAACACCGCAATGTAAATGACGTGTTGCGCTGTTATGCCTACGCCCGTCAGCTCAATGCCAAGGTGCTTTTGAACACCGGCCCGATGCCTGATGGCTCAATTGATCCGACGGATCATGCCACGCTTGTGGAGGTCGGCAAGCGACTGCGCAGTGGTGTGAATTGGGATGAGATTGACGCAGCGAGTTTACCACTCCAACCGGTGCGCTCCGCCAACCAACCCACCGGCGCATTGGCAGAATGACCAATCAATAGAGACAAAAATTGACAGTCACAAAAGCAATGGAGTATGTTTGAACAGCGACTTGATTCATCTCTTTTCGACTTGCTTGCGATAAAGAAAGCAACTCTCCAATGCGCGATCAACAACCCAACATTCTCGTATTGATCACTGACGATCATGGTCAATGGGCGTCATCCCCCTATGGCGCAACGGAACTGCATACACCGTCGATGCAGTTTCTGGCTGATGAGGGTGCCAAACTCACGCGTGCCTACACCCCCTGCCCGGTTTGCTCTCCGGCAAGAGCCTGTTTCTGGACGGGACGTTACCCCTCAGGTCACGGCATTCACGATTGGATCAACGAACGCAGCATCATGGACAAACACCCGGGGATTGGACACCTGCCCAATCTTGCTGATCGCTTGCAGCGCGGAAGCTATCAGACCGGTGCCTTTGGCAAGTGGCATTGTCATTACCCGTGGATCAAGCCCAACGGTTTTGATTCATGGTTTGTCTCGGATGGCACGAACGCGCGATACGGGGCACAGCCATTCTGTGATGGCAAACAAGTCCACGATCTGCAAGGCCATCAACCGGGGATCACCACCGATGCTGCGATCGACTTTCTGAAAAATCGCCCTGAAAACAAGCCTTTTTTCATGTATGTCGGATACACCGATACGCACTCGCCTTTCTCCGGCAAACCGCGTCGCCTGGAAAACTGGTATCGTAAAAACGGCGTCCCCAGCGCTCCGGTCGAAGACTTCCCCGACTGTCATGGCTGGACGAAGTGGCCGGACAAAACCGGGGACGAACGCCGCGATGAATTGGCTGCCTATGCTGCTGGTGTCTGCGTGATTGATGAACATCTTGGGCGTCTACTTGACGAACTGGACTCACAGCAGATTCTCGACAACACGCTGATCGTCTACACATCCGACCACGGCCACAACAACGGTCATCACGGGATGTGGCTTAAGGGTAACAGCACGACGCCTCAGAACTTTTTTGATGAGTCGATCATCGTCCCCTGTTTGATGCGTTGGCCGCAGCGGATTATGGCGAGTGAGTCACACGACTTTTTTGCCAGCCATTGTGATCTGCATGAAACACTGCTCGAAGCTGCAGGTTTAGAGGAGTCGGACGATCCACATCAACCCGGCAGCAGTTTCCTGGACCTGCTTGGTGGCATGCAACGCGTCTATGGAAGTGTACCCGTGGAGGACTATGCCTATTGCGAGTATGCCAATGCACGCATGATCCGAAGCCCGCGTGCCAAACTTATCCGTCGGTATCCCGGCCCCAATGGTCATTTCAAGGATGAGTTTTACGATCTTGAAAAGGACCTGCGTGAAACGAAAAACGTCATTGACGATGTAACCTATCAAGACACCATTAACGAGATGGATGCTGAGTTGACCCGGTTCTTTGAAGCGGTCACCGTGCCAGAAACTGATGGGCGCAACTTTGAGACGATCCATCCACACAACGGTGATGAACCCTGGCGCCGTGAACTCAAGCCGGGATCGCAAGCCTTGCTGCGTTGATCCTGTTGTTTTATTTGACGTCCTGCTCGGTGAGATGCGAATCGTAAACCCCGCCCATGCGTGTGGGTTCGGGCAGTGGTTCAATTCGCAATGCATATTCGTCATCCAAACGATTCTTAACAATGCCACGCTCGATTAACTCACGTTCGGTGAGATAGCCTTTGTCATCAATGCGGTCGATCCAATAGGTCACTTCCTGCCGATGGCTGGCAAGGATATCTGCATAGCATTCATCGTCTGCCAGATTATGAACACAGTGCGGATCAGCTACGACATCGTAGAGTTCTTCTGCAGGCTTGGTCGCTTGCATGAAACGGTCGGCTGGGAATGGTAGTTGCCCATCGGCATGCATCTGGCGGATCTGTCGCGTGGCAGGCATCACTTCCATGTACCGTAGACGCTGAGCCCAGGGCAATTGCGGGAAGTCATTTTTCAAATACAGGAATCGACGACTACGTGCAGCACGAACACGGTCAAAACATTCATCCATGCGATCACGCGCAGCGAAGATACATTTGGGTTCCGACTGTTTGTTCTCACCAAGAATCACGCGACCATCATAATCGCCGGGGATCGGTGCATTGGCCAGTGACAGCAGTGTCGGTGCGATGTCGACCCAACTCACCAACTCCTCGCAGAAACTGCCGGGTTGGGTGAGAACGGGCGCTCGGATGATTAAGGGCAAATGAATCCCTGCTTCATAAAGCCAACGTTTTTCGCGGACCTGGCCACGCCCATGATCGGTGAGATAGATGACGATGGTGTCCTGAGCCAAGCCATGTTGATCCAGCGCATCGAGAACACGACCGATCTGCTGATCCTGGCTGTGAAGCTTCTGGTAATACCGATACAACTCACTGCGGACCTCAGGTGTGTCAGGCAAATATGGCGGGACCGGAATCCCCTCAGTGAGTGCAGGATCAACACAGGGCTCCTCGCCGAGCGTGTAAGGATTACTCGTTGAAGTTTCCGGCCACATACCACTTTCATGGGTCATGCCGAAGTTGAAGTAGTAGAAGAACGGCTTGTCTTTGGGATAGTCGCCCTGCTCAAGTGATTCGATCCAGTCGGTCGTTTCGTGTGCAAAATCGGTTGGCGGTTCAAAGTTAAAGTCGGTTTTGTTCGCCCAGTTCACGTGATAGCCAGCGTCTGCCAATTCATGGGTAAACAGGCGTGGTGGGTTGAGCAAGGTCGAACGCATGTGATGCGAACCCATCTTGTTTGCAAACTGTCCCATGACCAAAGTCGAACGAGAAGGCGCACACACCGGCGCAGTCGAACAGGCGTTGGTGTACAAACAACCTTCCGAAGCCAGGCGATCAAGATTGGGCGTTTGAGCGTAGGGATCGCCGTAGCAATGTTGATGTCGACCGGTGTCTTCACCAACGAGCAGGATGATATTGGGAGACGAAGGCATTTCGATACTTCCTTGCGTGCAAAAAACTTCATGGACATATCAATCGAAAACTGGACAGAAACACAGCACCTGAACATCTCCAAGAGACGGGAAAGGCATGGCTCAGGCGCATTGTGCGATGTGTTTCTATAGCAAGTGACATTATCGCAATTGGTGATTTGCAGCAACTATACATCAAATATTCAACATCAGGGAATCACTTTTCCTATTGCGGACTGCACTGCATCTAAACACTGTTGAACCTACGTTTTGCAGCAAAAAAGTCCTTGAATGACTTCTTTGTCGACCTATAATTTTGACAGCATTTGGGTTCTGGTGCTTTCGTATCTTGTTTGCAGTCATCTTGTTCACCGATTTTCTTGACCACGAGCACCGCCATGAAACACACGCTTCGTCGAAACGTCGGATTCACACTCATTGAACTGTTGGTCGTGATCTCCATCATTGCCCTGCTCATTGCGATCCTCCTGCCATCACTTGCCAAGGCACGACAATCAGCGACGCGACTTAAATGCCTGGTCAACGCACGGAGTATTGCCCAGGCGATGCTGATGGCATCCAATGACAACAAACAGAAATTACCCGACACAGGTAATTGGGATGGGTACTTCGACGATATCAGCTCAGTGAAGAAGTCACGCCCATATCACGTCAACGGCGGCGCGAGAGATTACATGCTCAGTTATGGCTTGGTGCGTGATTCGTTTTATTGCCCAAACAACACAGCAGCCAACCAGGAAGGTTACTGGGGGTCAGCAACGGGTGAGAAATTCAATGCAGGCGTTTCGTCCTACGGCTACTGCATCACCGGCTACAACCTCATCGGCGGGCGCGTGGGACTGCAGCGTGCCAGTCTCAACGCATCAGGCACATCGCAAAATGCCAAGGACACCACCTCCAAGTGGTATTACATGGCAGCAGATGGTGTCGAAGCCATTCGCCTGGATATGGAACAGGAAGCCTACTACGATGAGATCGTCACTGATGTGACACGCTCAAACACTACAGGTAATTTCGATGATATCTCCGGCCACATCAAAGGCATCAATCCCTACAGCAATAAACGCTATCTCAAGCAGGGACGTGACGGCACAAACGTCGTCATGATCGATGGCTCTGGACGTTGGAAGCAGGAAGATCTCATGGGGATCACAGGCTCATCTGGTGCAGGTTTACACCAACTGGAAAACAATTCCAATTATCTTTGGTGGTAAGCCAACTTCGTATCTTGCGTCATGTCAGAAAGCATATCGCTAAACACATCGCGATAGTCACCACGTCTGTATTGGTTATTGCACCAAGACGTTTTTGAATGCGCATTACACGGGATGTAACTTGCTGCGGACATGATGTCTTTTGGGAAATTCATTGATTGTGCGTCATTGAAATCTATAATTAATGAACAGATCACATGTTTGGTGTTTTCACATTGTAGATCGCTGGGTTTCAATTTCTCTGAGTAAATATGCAGAACTGTCATGAAACATAAAACACACCCCGTCCGATTTGGATTCACGTTGATTGAATTACTGGTGGTCATTTCGATCATCGCGTTGTTGATTGCCATCCTGTTACCGGCGTTGGCCAAAGCAAGAGAGTCGGCGGTTCGGATCAAATGTCTTGCCAATGTCCGGGGTGTGGGTCAGGCGATGTTGATGACATCCAATGACAATAAACTCAAGCTGCCGGACCTGGGCAACTGGGCGGGTGTGGATGGTCAATTTGGTGATATTAATGCAGAGAAAGTCAGCACGCCGTATCGGATCAATGGTGCAGCGCGGAATTACATGTTGCAGTACGGCCTGACGCGCGAGAATTTCTACTGCCCCAAGAACACAGCTGCCAACACCGACAGCTATTGGGGCCCTGATGACATCGGCTCTTTTGCCAGCGGTCAAACCACCGTGATTGGCTACTCAGTACTCGGCGGGCGCACCGGCCTGATGCGTCAGAACATCAACAGCACCGGGACGTGGGTCAACGCCAAAGACACCAGCGCGCAATGGGTCAAGCTTGTGCCTGACAAAGTCGAACCGCTGCATGACAACATTGAACACGAAGCGGCCTACGACGAAATCATTGTCGACACCGTGCGCACGTACAACCTCTCCTTCGACTCCGTCACAGGACACATGACTGGCAGGAACACGTTCACCGTCGGCTCCAATCGCTATCTGGATCGCGGGCCGGGAGGTGCCAACGTGTTTATGATCGATGGTTCAGGCAAGTGGCGTCAACGCACCGAACTGGGGCTCCCCACAGGCAGCTACGGTGACAGTCTCTGCCAATTGGAGTACGGTTCATCCATCAAACACTGGTGGTAAAACCCCAAGCATTTGTCGCAAAGTCCATACGTATGCTAATGTGTGCGATATTGGCATGCGTGGTACCATTTTTTTCATCCCTATGGCATCTTTCGGGATAAACGACAGCGCCTGACGCAATAACGTAATTCCTATCCGCAAAAACCGGAATTACTCGCCCACTCCGACCGATACAATGACACAGATGAACCCGATCAAGGCCAGTCATAACGATGCCATGCAGACCGTTTGGGCCCATCTTCGAAAAATCCATTGACCGCCGTCAGTCATTGGACCGATCATGTCATCAATTGGAGTGATAAGCCATGCTCAATCACTGAGTCCCCAATCCAGTCAAGCAGTTCGTCAGAGCAAGGCGTTTACGCTCATTGAATTGCTGGTGGTCATCTCCATCATCTCACTGTTGATTTCGATCCTCCTGCCTGCGTTGGCCAGTGCGAGAAAGTCTGCCATCAAGATCAAGTGCTTAGCCAACGTCCGCGGTGGGGGGCAGGCCATGCTCATGGCTTCGCAGGACCGCAAAGGCGAGATTCCCGACCTGGGCAACGACGGCGGCGCAGACGGACACTTCGGCGGGCAGAACGTCACCACCACCGATGGACCGTACAAGATCAACATCGGTGCTCGTGACTATATGCTCCAATATGGTTTACAGCGGGACAATTTCTACTGCCCCAACAATAGAGCTATGAACACCGATGCTTACTGGGGACCTGACACGCGACCGACTACCATCACGCCGGTACAAGTTGTCATTGGTTATCAGGTCATCGGCGGACGTCGCGGCTT
>PAIY01000190.1 GCA_002704825.1 Phycisphaeraceae bacterium | reverse complement strand
CATTGTCTCGGGCTGCTCGTTCGATCCATCGTACGATGTTGGCAAAAAAAGGGTTGGTAATATCGGGTATAATGATCCCAACCGTATTTGTTCTTTTTAGAATAAGGCCTCGTGCCAATTGATTGGGGCGGTAATTGAATTTCCGGGCGGTCTCGAGAATGAGCTTAGTTGTTTTATCGCTAATCCTGTATTTTTTTGATTGCCCGCTGAGGGCTCTTGAAACAGTGGAAACAGACAGATTCAAATGCTTTGAAATGCTTACAAGCGTAGAATCTGTTGGTTTTCTCATGCCGACGGTTAAAATGGTATTATATCGCAATGTTAGTTAATTGACTGTATATGGGTATGCGATAAGTGACTTAAGGAAGAATTTTGGTTTTATCAGGTTTACTCACTATGTTTATAACACGTGTTCTGAAAAATATGAAATTTGAAAAAAAAATAGTGCATATTTGAAAAATCATTAGTCAGTAGCCTTAATTTAGATCTACTTCAATGCCGATTCGCAATTATATAGACACACGATTGGATACAGAGAGGAGAGAAGAAACAAGATTGGTTCCTTTCAACTCGGAACCAGCTATTGAGCCACTAAGGTCAGAAGATACCCTTTGGTCGGCTTTTAAACAGGGTGATGAAGATGCTTTTGTTCAAATCTATGAAGAGTATTTTGTAAGTCTGTTTAGATATGGATCCCAGTTTACAAGGTCCAGGGATATTATTCAAAATGCTATTCAGGACTTATTTATTGAATTAAGAAAGAAAAGGAACAAGTTATCTATTGCTAATATAAGACCCTATTTATTTGTCTCCTTTAGAAGGAAGCTGATCGATTATCTTAGAAAGCATAAGGAAAATGTTGTTTATGACTCTGACCTTTTAGATGGATATAATTTCCATCTGGAGTTGTCTCCTGAACAAAAAATTATTGATAGTCAACAAGAGTTGGACAACCAGTCAATTTTGAGTGAAGCAATCGGTACACTACCTGTTAGACAAAAGGAAGCGGTATACCTTTACTTTTTTGAGAATCAAACTTATGAAGAAGTGAAGCAGTCGATGTCTTTAAATGATGTAAAGTCAGTTAGAAATCTTATTTATAAGGCTGTTAAGAAGCTTAAATCTGATTTACTTTCCTTGGTGATTGTCTCCCTCTTTTACTTTTGATCTCCCTGAAGTTTTAATAAGAGAAATCTGCTAATCATCTGATAGAGAATATCAAAGTAGTCTTTCAGTGTTGTAGATGATTATTAAAATTATAATTTTTAGATCATTTCACTAATAATTTTTATATCAATAAGAATGTTTAATTTAATTTTTTGTAATTTTTTTAAAAAAGTAAAAAAGACAAGATGTTGTTTTTGGCTTTGAACCCTCCTATAAGTAGAACGATATGGGATGAGTTACAAACATTACAAAATAGAAGATTTTCTTTCAGATCCTAATTTCAAAAATTGGGTAGTAAACCCTACACATCATTCCACCCAATACTGGGAAAGTGTCGGTATGAATGACAAAGAACTTCAGGATAAGATGCGGAAAGCGCGTCGTGTCATTCTAAAATTGGACTTTTCTTTTGATGATCCTACTGAGGAGGAGATTAAAGAATCATTGAATAGAGTTCTTCATGCATCACCTAATAAATTTGATAACAATAAGATCCAGGTTGTCAAGAAGCGTAACTGGATCACTATTGGCATAGCAGCCTCATTATTCTTAGCCGTAGCATTCAGCTTTTTCATTCAAAGGGCAGTATTGGAAGTTGAACCGTCAATCAGGATAGTAAAAAAAGAGAATCCAAAGGGTCAAAAGTCCACAATCATGTTACCTGATGGTACAAAGGTTATTCTAAATGCCGAAAGTACCATTAGCTATAAAAGCAGTTTTGATAGCAATGAAAGAAAGGTTGTATTGCATGGAGAAGCCTTTTTTGATGTCACCCGGGATCCGCAGCGGCCATTTATGGTAGAAACAAAGAACCTGGTGACAACGGCGCTTGGGACATCATTCAATGTAAATGCATACAAGGATCAGGAAGAGCATGTGACTTTATTGACTGGAAAGGTGAGTGTGAATCAATTAGATCGGAGGCATTATGAAATTCTAAATCCTGGAGAACGTGCCGATTTTAGAGATGGATTGATTACAAAGTATAAAGATGCTTCACTCAATGACGTAAAATGGAAGGATGGTATTCTATTGTTTCAAAAAACACCATTTGAAGAAGGAATAATTGAGCTCGAGAGATGGTATGGAGTAAGTATTGAGGTGCAAAATTATCCCGAAAACACATCAAAAAATTTCACAGGAATATTTGAAAATGATAACCTTTCAAACGTTCTGGAAAGTCTTGGGTATGCAATGAGATTTGATTATAAAATCAATGATAAATCTATAATTATCACATTTAAATAGAAATGTTATGAAATAAAAAGGAATTAGAAACACAGGAGCCCGAGAAGCAATGCTGCGAACATACGATTCTCAGGCTCTTTTAGAATGAATGAATTATTTCACCCTAAACCTTACAAATATATGAAAGGAACATTACAAACTATTCGAATGATGGGAAAGATCTCTATCTACACATTCGTTATGATTACCTTTCTTTTTAATGCTCTTTTAGCATCTAAAGGACATAGCCAGATTAAGAGCATAAAAGAAGTTAATATTAGCATTGATATCAATAGTGCCAACCTGACAAGGGCATTGGACATTATTGAAAGGAACTCTGACTTTCACTTTGTTTATGAAGAAAGTGAGTTAAAGGATAATAACAGGACCCCAATTGAAATATACGTTGAGGATGTAACACTGGAAAGTCTCCTTTTGCAGCTCTCTAAGCAAGCCAACGTCAGCTTTAGACAAGTAAATGACCGTATTAGTGTTCGGCAGATTTCAAAGGAGCTTCGTCAGGAAAACGAACGGGTTGTTGTTCAAAACACAGTTTCCGGTATTGTTACAGATGAAAATGATCAGCCACTACCTGGTGCGACAATCCTGGAAAAAGGGACCACCAATGGGACGGTAACTGATATTGATGGAAAATTTAGTCTTACTGTGAGTCAGGATGCGATTCTGAGTGTATCCTTTGTTGGCTTTGAAGCCATCGATTTACCTGTTAACGGGCGCACCACCATCAACATCGCACTTGATCCTGATGTCTCAAGTTTAGATGAGGTGGTTGTTGTTGGTTATGGAACAATGAAAAAAAGTGATCTTACAGGATCGGTGGCATCAGTTTCTTCTGAGGAATTGACTGCATATCCAACGAGTAATGCTGTTCAGGCCATGCAGGGCAGGGCTGCTGGTGTGCAAATACAGCCTCGAAACGGAGAACCTGGCTCTGACGTGATTGTAAGGATTCGAGGTGCCTCTTCCATCAATGCTGGTAGTGACCCCATTTTTGTAGTTGATGGATTTGTTGGTGCATCGTTACCTCCTGCAGAAGATATTGAATCTATTGAAATATTAAAGGATGCTTCTGCAACAGCAATTTATGGATCCAGAGGTGCCAATGGGGTTATTATTGTCACAACAAAAAGAGGAAAGATTGGCGAAACAAAGATCAATATCAATGCTTCCCATTCTGTACAGCAGGTGATCAAAAAGCTGGATCTCTTAAACAGAGAGGAATATATACCCTATAGAGAAGAAGTTTCGCCAGGGTACCCGTTTCCGGAAGGTGATACGGACTGGCAGGATGTTATATTTGAACCGGGTAAGATCCAAAATTATCAGTTGTCGGTATCAGGAGGTAAAGAAAGTGTCAAATACTATCTTTCCGGAATTTTTTATGACCAGGAAGGGATTATAATCAATAGTAAATTCAACAGGATCTCACTGCAAAATAATCTTGAAGTTGAGCCGGTTGATGGCGTTCGATTTGGATCAAATATTTTCCTGAGACAAAATAAAACTGAAAAAGGGTCTCCGGATGTAGCCATTCAATCAGCATATAGTTATATGCCGTCAATTGGAATCTATAATGAAGACGGAACCTTTGCACGACAAGCGGTTAATAATGACAATCCGTATGTTCTTGCCACAGAGATTGAAGATGAAACATTGGCACATAGATTACAGGCCAATTTATATGGGGAGGTTGATCTTTTTAATGGGTTGACTTTTCGTACCTCTCTCGGAGCAAGCGAAAATAGTTCCAGAAGAGGACAATATAGCCCGACAACGACGGTAGCTGGTGAGGGAACCGGAGGTGATGCATCAGCCAATTCCAGTAAATTCACAACATTACTTAATGAGAACTACCTCACCTACATTAATAATTTTCTGGGAGGTCATAATTTAAACGTTGTTGGTGGATTTTCTTACCAGAAAACACATAGTGAATCACTTTCAGCTAGTGGAGAGTCTTTCATTTCAGATGCACTTTCTTACTGGAACCTAAGACAGGCTGTGATATGGGGGGCACCCGGGTCTTCATTGGTGGAGACAGAGTTGGCATCAATGTATGGAAGGTTGAACTATTCTTATGATGATCGCTACCTGTTCACTTTTACAAGTCGTTATGATGGTTCCTCAAATTTTAGTAAAAACCACAAATGGGCATTTTTCCCTTCGGGAGCAGTAGCCTGGAATATGAAGAATGAATCATTTTTACGGGATGTAGATAAGGTAAGCAGATTAAAAGTCCGGATCAGTCATGGAAGAACCGGTAATCAAGCCATTGATGCTTACCAAACGCTGGCTAGAATGTCTTTCTCTCCGGCCGTTATTGGAGGGGAAGTTCAAAACGGAGTACGCCCTACTACAGTTGCTAATAGTGAATTGACCTGGGAAACAACGACCCAAACAGACATTGGATTTGATGTTGGATTGCTCAACAATCGTTTTAGTATCGTAGCTGATTATTACAATAAACGGACAGATGGACTGCTTTTTGAAGTGCCATTGCCTCAATATTCAGGCTACGGAACTCAGTTGAAGAATATAGGTTCAGTTGAAAACAAGGGGTTTGAGCTTACACTTTCCACAAAAAATTTCATTCAGGAATTTAGGTGGACTACTGATTTTAATATTTCATTTAATAAAAACAAAATACTGAGCTTGCCAGAAGGCGAGGATATATTTTATGATTCCCATCCTTCTCACATTGTTGGACCCAGTTCAACCCAACTCTTGAGAGAAGGTCAGCCGGTAGGTATTTTTTATGGGTTTATATATGATGGTGTATACCAGGAAGGAGATACTTTTTTGCCTGGTGCTGGTTTTGAACAGTATGCAGGTGGGGAGAAATTCCGAGACATCAATGGAAGGGATGAAGAAAGTGAATTAACAGGTGAACCTGATGGCGTACTGAATAATGATGATCGTACGGTCATTGGAAACCCACATCCGGATTTTATTTGGGGATTTACAAACAATCTTAGTTTTAAAGGGTTTGATCTGAACATATTTTTTCAAGGTTCACAGGGTAATGATATATATAGCTACCAATTGTTGGAATTGGGCCGTTTAAATGGCATAAATGGGCTTAGGTCTCGAATTTTAAACCGATGGTCACCAACAAATACAGACACTGATGTTCCTATTGCCAGTGCGGGACGCTCGCAACGATCATCATCAAACTGGGTATATGATGGTAGCTACATCCGATTAAAGAATATATCTCTAAGCTATACAATCCCTAAATCTGTTTTGTCAGGTGCTGGCTTCAAATCTGTAAGGGTATATGTAAGTGCTCAGAATATTCTGACCATCACAGATTATCCGGGCGTAGATGTTGAAGTTGGGTATAAAAGAAGTGGAGACACCAAAAACACAAACGTAGGGTTGGATTACAGAAGTTACCCGAATGCCAAATCGGTCACTTTTGGACTAAATCTAGGATTTTAAAATAATGAGCGAAATGAAAAAGATATTTATATATATGATGATCTCTGCATGTTTTGCGGGCATGTATGGATGTATTGATTTGGAAGAAGAACCAGTAGGTCTTCTGGCACCTGAAGGGTTTTTTAAAGCTAAATCTGATGTTGAAGCTGCAATATTTAGCGGTTATGGAAGGTTAAGTGCTCAAAATATTTATGGGAGACATTTTAATTGTGCACTTATGTTTCGAGGGGATATGGTAGACATCGGTGATCCCGGAACTCCGGCTGAGCGCCAACAGGTTAATGATTTTAATGTAGATGCTGGCAATGGGATGGTGCGCAGGTGGTGGCCAACCTTTTATGAAGTGATAAGTGCAGAGAACTCTGCCATCTTTGGGGCTGAGCAGATTGATGTCAGTGATGCAGTAAAAAATGAATTGATTGCAGAGGCAAGGTTTATCCGCGCTTTTGCTTATTATCAACTTGTTCGGGTTTTTGGAGATATTCCTTATATCGGTGAAATGGTAACAAATCCCGATGCGGTAAAAGAACAATCAAAAACATCAGCCGAAGAAGTGTATCAGAACATAATAGCAGATCTGGAGTTTGCGAAAGAACACTTGCCGGATCAGCATTCCGGAGATCCCAGGTCACGGGCAACGAAAGGAACTGCTGCCGCTTATTTAGCTTCTGTATATCTTACCCTTGGTGATTATGACAATGCAGCCAGTGAGGCGAAGTGGGTCATTTCTAACAAGAACAGATTTAATTACGGCTTGGCCGATGATTTTCAGCACCTATTTGATGCTGAGATCGTCAGCAGTTTGAATGAACCGATCTTTGTGATTGATTATCTGGGTCTGTACCGTGCACCGGATGGAACCCAAAACGACCAAACAGGTCGGATGACAGCCATCAACCGTTCGCAAGCCGGTATCAATGCAGAGTACCGCGGCTTTAGTTCAGCAGTACCCTCGTTAGCGGTTTATAATACCTGGGATAGTAGAGATTACCGTAAAGTAGTTTCTCTTGATACACTAGTAGACTTTATTGATGACACTCAAAAGCCATATACAGAATGGTATGTGCCAAGACCCCATTGTGCAAAGTGGAGTAGAAATCCGGGGAATTCAGAGACCGGTGGGATTGTTTCGGACAATGATCTGATTCTGATGCGTTATGCAGAAGTACTATTAATAGCTGCCGAAGCCATTGCTGAATCCGAAGGTGTGACATCGGAAGCTATGGGTTATGTCAATGAAGTTAGAGCAAGAGCAAGAAACTGGGCGGGGACGCCGACCACCTTCCCTGAAGATGTTCCGGCAGGACTAACTAAAGACGAATTTATTGATCTGGTTCTGGAGGAGCGAAGGCTTGAGCTGGCATTTGAGTTTAAGAGGTGGTTTGATATTGTTAGAAGAGATTTGGGTGTTGAGGTGTTTACCGGACCAGGTTCCTTAGAGCCTCATACAAATTTTGATCCTACACGGGATTACCTGTTTCCTCTCCCCCTTGGGGAATTGGATAGATATCCAAATTTGGAACCGCAAAACCCAGGATATTAATATCAATATAAATATAAAGGAGTCTCATTCCTCAGAATGTCTTTCGGGCTTTTGAGGCTCCTTTATTTTTACTTTTTTACCTATGTATCAACTTATCAAAGTTTGCTGTGTGGTAGCAACATGGCTTTTTTTTACTCCATTAAATGCTTCCGTAAGTTATCGGATCTATTCAGAAGGGAATAAAATCATTTGCGAACAAGTGAGTGATCAAACAAAAGTGTTTGAGAATTCTAATGCCACCAAAGTACTAAAATTTGCTTTGGAAAATATTAAAAAAGAAGGAGGTGGAAGTATTCATTTGGTAGCGGGAGAATACAAACTTAACAGATCTATTGAGCTCGGAAATAAAACTACTTTAACAGGTGATGGAATTTCCACCAAAATACAATTTTCAAATCAGGAACCATTGGAAGGAGGAATTTATGTGAATCAATCTGATGGTGTCACTATTTCAAACCTTTCTGTTTCCCTGCGAAAAGGAGCAAATGTGGATGCGGGCATTATTGTAGATAATAGTGGTGTTTGCAAGATCACAGACGTCTATGTTATCGGATTCAGGAAATACGGTATCTGGCTGCGAAATCGTTCATTTCTATCCACCATTGACAGGTGTACCCTAGCTGGAAACCTGTTGTCAAATATATATTTGGATCAACTGAATAAGGATGGAAGAATAGGGAGTTTTATCCCAAATATGGTTACTAATTCAATGATCATTGGAGGAGGGAAGGGGATAGAAGCAAATAATTCCCTCGTCGTAAATATTGTTGGATGTATGTTTCATCAAACAAATGACATAGCCATACACTTGCATTCCATTAGTAATGCCATTCTTATTTCTGGCTGCCATACATTTCAGATTAGCGACGACGCCATTGTAATTGAAGATACAGATGAATTGAATATAAGTAGTAATGTGATAAGCTGGCACGAAGGCCATGGATTGGTGGTTAAAAACTCAGCCTGGGGAACAGTTTCTTCCAATAAGTTTATTGATAATGGAAGTTATAATACCGGAGCCAGCCATAATTCTTCACCAGTGGAAGAACTTCCTGATAATTTTGAACTGAAAAATGGTATCATGTTAAACA
The DNA here is from genome assembly GCA_002704825.1 of Phycisphaeraceae bacterium. Classification (GTDB taxonomy): domain Bacteria; phylum Planctomycetota; class Phycisphaerae; order Phycisphaerales; family Phycisphaeraceae; genus UBA7800. The sequence continues at coordinate 5,657 of PAIY01000190.1, read as the reverse complement.
ATGTCATTGGATATCATGTGGGAGGAAATTCCATTTATAACTGGGGTGTAGTTCCCCGCATGAAATATGGGATAGAGGAGGATTCCCTGAGCTATAACAATATTATAAAGGATAACTGCATTAATTATTTTGACCTGGAAGCAGTTAGATCCATGGGTAAAGGAACGATTGTAAAGGATAATATTTCAGAAGGTGAAATACCTTATACACGACTGAAAAGATTAACCGATAAGGAAAATAGAAAAAGATTTGAAACTTCTATCATTCAAAGTTATCAAACAGAACTCACCGATGAGTTTATTGAAGCATTGAAAGAATAAGCAACTTGTAAGTATTATTCTAATTAGACGTGTGAAAAATCATATCTCACAGAAAACTCTTGATTCTATTCTTAAGTACTGACCTGTAGATGATGAAAAGAAGAAAATTTCTTGGAAAGACCTTGTTAGCTTCTTTAGCTACCCAAATTCCTTTGGATTTACGTTCCCAACAAACTGGGTTAGCCGAATCAGTCTTTTCTAAATCCCTGGCCAACCGAGGACAACGGATTCTGGAGTCAGCGGACTGGTATGTTTGGGGATGCTCACCGATTTATGACGGAGGAAAAGTCCATGTATTTTTCTCCAGGTGGCAAGGTGACCATGGAAATTGGCTGACCAATAGTGAAATTGCTCATGCGGTGGCAGACAATCCCGAAGGCCCCTATGAAGTAATAGGTACCGTTCTGAAAGGTCGTGGTGGAGGTCATTGGGATGCGGATACAGTTCACAATCCGACCATCCATAGATTTAATGGTCAATATTTATTGTATTATATCGGAAATAACCTGGCAGTAGCAAACAGAAACAAGGCCCATCATGCGAGCACACAAAGGATTGGTCTGGCCATTTCTGACTCAATCAGTGGACCATGGACTCGTATAAATGATACGGGTCTCATTCTGGATACCAGTTCAAATAGAAAAGACTGGGATAGTTATTTGACCACAAACCCTGCATTACTTCATCATCCAGGTGGCCAGCTGTGGCTTTATTACAAGGCCTGGGATAGGAACAATGATGATCTTCGGAAAATGGGTGTAGCATTTGCAGAAAAGCCAGAAGGTCCATACCAGAAGTATGAAAAGAATCCGGTTATTTCATTTGCTTCTATCAACTCCCAGGTTGAAGATGCCTATGTCTGGTATGAGGAAGGGAAATACCATATGATTATGAGAGATATGGGTGTATACAATGAAAGGTGTGGCTTGTATCTATGGTCTGAAAATGGGCTTGATTGGTCCGAACCCATGTTGGCCTACAAGCAAAGCAATTATTATTTTCCTGATGAACCTATCCTTCGTTTTGAAAGGCCACAGTTACTGATGAAAGAGGGAAAACCCAGCTACTTATTTATGGCTTTGATGGGGGGGGAATACAATACATCAAGTGGTGCAGTCCTTAAAATAAATAAAACCTAAATTAGATAGCTTTGAAAATTTTTAAGAAACCATTTAAAAGTTCTGTACCTGGACTAATCTTTTTCCTCATCATATTAAATGGAGTTTTTCAATGTAAGGGAGTAGTGGAGGAACCAGTGGCTGATGAGGAGGAAAAAGATTCGCTTACTCATTCCTATATCGAGGTAGCAAATGGATCATTGAAGTTCCCGGCTGATATAAATGGGTACAAAATTCCTGATTTTTCCTATGCGGGATACCGGAATAGCAGCCATTCATTACCATCAGCTGATATTCACTATAAGACAATTGTAAAGTTACAGATGCCATCTGGAGACGAAACTGATCGGATACAGAATGCCATTGATAAAGTCTCCGAATTAGCGATCAATGAATTTGGTTACCGTGGAGCAGTAGAATTGGGAAAAGGGATATGGAATATTACGCAATTGCTTATTGATGCTGACGGAGTAGTATTGAAAGGGGCTGGACGGGATGAAACCATTCTGCAGAGTACTTTGAGTTCATCTCCCCAACAGGTGATCCGTATAGGTCCTTCTATTCCAAGTTCATTTCCAACTAACCTTTGGGATGATGGAGGTGATGGACTTAGATGGAGTATAACAACACCGATTGTTAATGTTGGTGATATGAATTTTGAGGTGACTGAAGGTCATTCCATTCAGGTTGGAGATCCAATCATTATTGAACATCCGTGTACTGAAGATTGGTTGTCAGAGATAGGGAATGGGGCGCCCAATCCTAAACAATGGCCGGTCAACTCTGTTCCTATTCGTTATTACAGATACGTGACTGCTGTCAATGGAAACGATATCACCATAGATGCACCTGTGATGTATTCATTGGTAAAGGCGTATGCACAATGTTCAGTTTATAAATATTCCGTAACGACAAGGAAGTTTATAGGAATCGAGGGTTTAACTATTGACGCAGATTTGTCTTCAAATAGTTTCAGTGAGAACCATCCAAATGCATGTATCCGGGCACATCGTGTGGAAAATTGTTGGTTTCGGGATGTTCGTACTCAAAATTTTAGGGGATGTGGTTTTACTCTTATTGAAAGTAGTAGAATAACGGTAATTGACTGTGAAGCGATCAAGCCGCATTCCCTGATCACATCATCTAGGAGATATAATTTTCAAACCAGAGGAAGCCAATTGGTTTTATTTAAAGACTGCTTTGCTTCTTATGGGAGACATAGTTTTGTGGGTGCAGGGCATGGGATGGATTCTGGGAATGTATTTCAAAACTGTATAGCTGAGAATAACTATGCGGCTACAGAAGACGGACATCAACGTTGGGTTAATGGAACACTTTTGGATGGTTGCATATTTCGTCTTGATGGTGAACCGGAAGAAGGGGGAGCGTTTGATTTCAAGATGTTATGGATGGGAAATCATGGAATCAATGCCAATGGTCATGGATGGTCTTCTTGTACGGGAGTTGCTTATAAATGTGCGGTGGCAACCCCTGGGTATGCTATCATCGCAAAACCTCCCACAGGGATGAATTATGAAATTGATTGTAAAGGAGACTTTAGGAGTGACCACTTTGCACATGGAGACTATCCTGGGGCCATTGATATTGTTACTTCAGGTCATTTGCCTGAAAGTCTGTTTGATGCGCAGCTAGCTCAACGAAAAAGTATAAATTGATTGAAATTATTCAATGCTATGCGATTCTATTATTCTGTTATTATAAAAGTGATGATTTCGGCCATAATTGTGGGCTGTACAACAGAGTCAAATAAGGAGAAATCAAATACACCCAATGTGCTATTCATCCTGGCTGACGATCTGGGAAAGCACGATCTTAGCACCACAGGCAGTCGATTTTATGAAACTCCCAACATTGATAGGATAGCAAATGATGCGATGGTATTTACCAATGGCTATGCCGCCTGCCAGGTATGTAGTCCTTCCAGAGCAAGTATTATGACAGGAAAAACCCCAGCCAGGCATGGGATCACTGATTGGATAGGAGCACGTACCGGAGAAACCTGGCGAGAGAAGAACCGGTACAATCAGCTATTACCCCCGGACTATGTGCATGCACTTCCTTCCGAATACATTACGTTACCCGAAGCCATGCAGCAGGCTGGCTACAAGACATTCTTTGCGGGAAAATGGCATCTGGGGGGAGAAGGGTCCTGGCCAACAGATCATGGTTTTGATATAAATGTAGGCGGATGGGATAAGGGGAGTCCGATAGGTGGGTATTTTGATCCCTATAAAAACCCTAATCTGGAAAACCGAAAAGAAGGAGAGAATCTCTCGCTACGGCTGGCAGATGAAACTGTCCAATTCCTGAATAAAAATAATCCGAATCAAACCGGACAGCCGGTTTTTGCATTTTTATCCTTCTATGCGGTACACGGTCCGATTCAGACTACAGAGGAGAAATGGAAGAAGTACCGGGACAAGGCGGAAGAAATGGGGATCGCAACTAGGGGCTATGAGATGGGACATTTTCTGCCTATACGACAGGTTCAGGATAATCCCATATATGCGGGTCTGGTGGAGACCATGGATGACGCAGTAGGGCGTGTACTCAACACACTGGATGAGCTTGGACTATCAGAGAACACCATTGTTGTTTTCACCTCTGATAATGGTGGAGTGGCTGCTGGAGATGCCTTTTCTACTTCCAATTTGCCCTTGAGAGCCGGAAAAGGGTATCAGTTTGAGGGAGGTATTCGTGAACCTTATTTTATTAAAGTGCCTGGATTAACTGTCGGAGGGAAGATCTGTGATTTTCCCGTATCAGGCATGGATTTTTATCCTACCCTACTTGAACTTACCGGACAGGCCCTGTTACCAGATGAACACAATGATGGTGTCAGCCTTGTTCCCTTGATCAAAGACGAAAGTATCCCGAACAGGCCCTTATATTGGCATTATCCACATTATGGTAATCAGGGCGGAGAACCTTCTTCTATTATTCGGGATGGAGACTGGAAGTTGATCCATTACTATGAAGATGGTCATCAGGAACTATACAATTTAAGGACTGATCTACAGGAGGTCAATGACCTGGCTAAAATCTATCCGGATAGAGTAAAGGAGTTGAATAGTAAGCTCTTTAATTATTTGGATAAGGTCGGAGCCAAGTATCCTCAGAAAGATCCGGAATACAAAAAGGAACTTGAGCTAAAACACCTTCAAGATGTTGAAGCCAACCTGCTCAAAAAGCTGGAAAGACAAAGAATGGAATTTTTATCTGAAGACTTTGATCCGGGTAATAACTGGTGGGGAAGTAAAATAACAAAAGATTGAAGGACAATATCAATGTTGTAATAGCATTCTCTGGATTGGCTTAAAGGCAAAAGCAAACCTTACGGAAAAGTTTGCAATTCCTTAAAATAACCTGTTAATAAGGCTGGTATTTAAATAAATTATAAATTGGGAGTTGATTTTTCATTATTTCTTTAATGATTAACTTTAACTTAATCTCTTTGAGATGTTTCCATGAAAGAAAAGAAGCTACATTCCAGTTTATCTGCTTACGAGCGATTTGAACAGGTTTTTCGTAAATACTACGATGAATTGTTTGCACATGCGCTGGTCATTACTGAGTCTGAAGCTCGGGCAAAGGATGTTGTAGCGGATGTCTTTTTTAACTTATGGAATTCCGGATCTGATCTTTCAGGGATCCGACAAATCCGGGCCTACTTATATACGAGTGTAAAGAATCAGGCACTTAAGAGTCTATCTGCAGATCCCTTGAAATTTCATGCCGAAGATTATGAACTGAAATTATATTCAATTGAGACAATCGACCCACAGGAAATCATGGTGGGTAAGGAACTTCAGGATTTCTTACATAAAGTTATAATAGAACTTCCTCCTCAATGTGGGGTAGTCTTCCAACTATTTCACGACAAGGAAATGAATCATGAGGAGATAGCTAAAGAATTGAAAATTTCAGTTGAAACAGTACGCTATCACTTAAAGACAGCACTTAAAAAGATTCGTTCCAGACTCGATAAGGAATTTGACAATTCAAAACTGGTCAATTGGTATTTTAGTTTGTTGATAATCGTTTTTTGTTCTGTTTAGGGTTAGTTAAGGATTGGTTGATGTTAGTATATTTTTAATATAATGAATCATTTCCTATAAAAAAACTCAACAGAAGCAGGTAGTTGAAATAAATATTGTAATTTTTTCAATATAGACCTACCAGATTCTCCACATTTCAT
>PAIY01000189.1 GCA_002704825.1 Phycisphaeraceae bacterium | reverse complement strand
GTGGACAACACCTACCAAGGTGTTATTCTTTGATCATCGGTGGTCCTCATTTACTTGCGCACACTGGGCCCCATTCTCTTGCGCACTTCCAATTTGCACTCAATAGTGATTCTTTTGGGCTATTTCAAGGCCGGGAAGCAGAAGAGAAATGGCCAACATATTACGTATTTAGAATGTTTGGCGATCACATGCGTGGAAATAGAATCAGTACCAAAGTAATCAGTCCGGGTTTTGTATGGAATTGGGAAATAAAGGATAAACAGGGGCAGCCGCGTGTTGTGCCATATGTAACTGTGACTGGATGTGTGAATGGTGATCAACTCAATTTAATGGTCGTAAACAAGCATCCGGACAGCAAAATCGATTTAATACCACAATTTCACAATTTAGCAAAAACCGTTATGGGTATAAATGTGTCAATTTTAACAGGCGATTATCCAGAAGCAACAGTTCCGAAAATACATGCACAACAACTGCAGCCCGATAAAGATCTGATTATTACACTTCCTGCACACAGCCTTTCAGCAATTCGAATAAAGTTTTCGCAATAAAGATTATTGATCACTGGTGGTGCTTTGCAGATGAATTATTAGGTATGGACCAATCCTGCCAAGTCAAAATAAATCGGCTCTGTTCGCATTGTCTGGCCATCTTGGCCGGGTCTCAAATGCAACAGACCAGTTGCAACGAACCACTAGTATTTCGCCAGCCAGCAATTGATTGTGAACTGGCTCCTATGCCGATGGTTGCTATAAGCAATGAGGCCGTCATGAAACTGCGTTATCGTGTGATATTCCAGACTCAGGAACGTGAGTACTGACAGCAGTAGTTGTCCAAGGGCAGAACGACGGTACGTCGTTTGAAACATGCTCAAATTTTACTTGCATCGTCGATGCAAATCGACACGGGCAAAGACACATGCAGCAACACATAGCGCGACAGATGGATTGGGAGCGCTCCAAGCACTCACGCGTAAACTCATCAATCAATATCAGCATTCGGAATTTCCGACCATCACGCGTCCGTCCGGATACAAAATCATTAGCCCAGCCCCGGAAGCATAATCCATGTGCATAGGCCGAAGCCCAAAGCAGGAAACCATCGTTGAGCCACAGACGACCAAGTTTAGGCTGCTTGATAGGTACTTTCAGTCCTTCACATCGCCGCCAGCTCAATGATCCACATGGTTAACGGCTTTTTATCATCACGAATGATCGGCAGATACTGCTTCGATGTTGGGCTGACGGTGCGCGGGGATGCTTTGGCTGAGCAGATAGCCTAGAACATCCTGTACGTTGTATGATCGTTTGTCCTCACCCAGCAGATGTTTGATCAATGAGAAGTCATCGCCAGCGGTGACCAGTGGCAGTTCACAGTCACCATCTACAAGGCTTTGTCCCATGCCGATATTCGCTGTCAGCGCGTTGCAGATGCATTGGCGTCCGGCGATTTCCTCTTTGGAACCGCCTTTGGCCAGGAACTGTTTTTCAGGTTCAGCAGGGCATCGCCAACCCAATTTGCCATCCTCTTTGCGGTAGGCATGTCGCAGGTATCCCAGGTCACAGATGCGTTTTCGATTCTCAAACGAATCGGCATCGGACAGGGAACCGGGCAGTTGCATGACCTTAAACGGGAAGCCGGTGGGGGATGCCTTGGGATCGGTGAAGACGCGTGCATCACCATTACGAATCAGAGCCAACGCCTGCGTTTTGAGCACGTCATCAAACCCCGACTCTTCGCAAAATGCAAACGCTGTTCCGACCTGGACACCCGATGCGCCCATTTCCAGGGCACGGGTAACTTGCGATGGATGGGCATAGCCGCCAGCAAGCCAGAAGGGCAGGCCAAGGTCCTTGATCGCCTTGATATCCGGGATGTCACGGTCGGAGTAAATCGGTTGACCGTCCAAAGTGAGTTCCTGTTTTTTGCTGCGTGGTGGGGCGTTGTGTCCACCAGCGGTGTGGCCTTCGACGATAAAGCCGTTGACTTTGCCGGTGGCTTTTTTGGCAAGCACGCTTGCCAGTGTGGCAAATGAAACGATGGCTAAAAAGTCCGGGCGGTGCAGATCACCCTTGGTTTTCAATTCGTAAAAACCAGGGTCAAACGTGGTCTCAAAGTTGTCATCACGCATTGCGCCCTGCACATCGAGTTTCATGGACACCGGTGCATGTTGGGAGAGTTGGTCGAGAAAGCCAGGAATTGCACGCGGGATGCCGGCGCCCATCAGCACATAATCTACGCCAGCAAGCATCGCGCCATATAGCGAAGCAAGCGTGGGCGATTGGATCTTTTCCAACAGGTTAATACCAACAATGCCGTTGTGGTTTTCCTTGGCCAGATAGACTTCCACGAAGTTGCCCAGCACCAGTAAATCCTGCATTTGGCGTGAAAGTTTCTGGCTGAGAATCGGTTTGCTTTTGAAAGGCACATTGGCCGGTTTACCACCTTCAATGAAATATTGATCAAGGATACGTTGGCTGATGTCCTGTAATGGGAACGCTCCAAGCGCGCGTCGGAGATGTCCGCCGGGATCGCCCATTTGCAGGCGACGTACAAGAATGACATCCAATGCTGTGCCCGAAACGACCCCCAGTTGTCCTGCCATTGAAACCGCTTTTGCCAAACGCCAGTCCGAGACAGCAGCCCCCATGCCGCCTTGGATCACAATAGGTTTCAGTCTTTTACTCATTCGAAGCATGATAACGAGTCGCATCTGCATCTGCACGTTTAAAATTCACAAGCTGTTTACGTACCAGCCAGTGTTGCGGTATCGCGATGTCGGTTTTTGCGATGTAACCATCGAGACAATAATCCATAACGCGGGGACAATAGCCATGTGATACCAAAGAGTAAACCGGTAGCGGCTGCCATCATGCCTGATGTGTTGGTGGATTCAAAACCAAACAATCGCGGCACAGTCAATGCGCCCAGGTGTCCAAGGGCTGAGGATAAGATTGCCACAACCACGCTGATGACCAGCATCACCGACAAACGATCCGTCAAAAGGTATGCAGTCGCTGCCGGGACGATGAGCATGGCAATGACGATGATGCTGCCGACCGCTTCAAACGAGGCGACCGTGGTCACTGCGACCATTGCCATCAACAGATAGTGCATGAACGTGGCATTGATGCCCATGGTTGTCGCCAGCGCAGGATCAAACGCGCTGATGCGCAGTTCCTTGAAAAATGCGATGATGATCACCGTGTTGATTAACAGCACGGTTGCCAACACAATTGCTGCACGTGGGATGGCCAGCCCGCCCAGCGTCATTGCTATGTCCAGTGGTGTGAGTTCGATCGCACCGTATAACACGCAGCCCGGGTCCAGGTCGACGTGATCCGCAGCCCGCACGATCAGCAGTAATCCCAACGCAATAGCGTGGTGAACACAATGCCCATTGAAGCACCGCGATCGACTTTGCCGAAACTGCTGACCCATTGCGTGAACACAGCAGTCAACACACCGACGATGGCAGCACCGATGAACATGCCAAAGCTCGCGCGACTGCCGGTGATTAAAAAGGCAATCGCCAAGCCGGGCAATACCGCGTGGCTGATTGCATCACCCATCATGCTCATTTTTCTGAGTACCAAAAAGCATCCGGGTAACGCACAGGCCATCGCGCACAATGCGCCGATCACCACAATCCAGGTATCCAAAGGTAACCAAACCATTTTTATCAAGCTCCCGTGATAATCGTGTGCGGGCTGGGCGGTACCAGCAAAGTCTGACCGCGCTTGACCAACTCTATTTCAAGCTTACGGACCATCTCCGCTCCAAGCACATGCTCCACCGTATCGGCATCGCGATCCACATGTGCAGCCGCAACGTCGGCATGCTTGATCAAATACATTTCCCACAGCCGATGATTGCGCGTGATGCGTGCAGCTTCACCAAAGCCTGGTTCGGATAGCCGAAGCAACTTGCCGTTGTAATACTCAATGTGATCTTCATGTTTGGCAATGCGGATGAGTTTTTCCAATTGTTTGCGTGACCAGGAACGGCGATGCAGCAAGTCATCCATGCCGATAGCAACATTGGCCACGTCAGTCATCTCCGGGTGCTTGCGCGATTCGATGAGTTCATACACTGCACGCAGCAGGTGTTGACGACCGACTTTGCGATTGAGTCGACGACGTGCCAGTACCCGTAAAAGCACGCCACGCGATGATCCGAAAATCATACTCACCAGAAAGATCACCGCTGCAACCACAACAATCACAGCACCGGCAGGCAGTCTTGGAAGTAACGCACTGATCGACGATCCCAACCAACCGCTGATCGCGCCGATCATGCCTGAAAGCAGCAACATACGCTTGAGGTTTTCTGTCCAGAAGCGAGCGGCAGCAGCAGGGGTGATCAAAAACGCAACGATCAGAATCAAGCCCACCGCCTGCAAGCCCACAACGGTGACTGATGTCACCAAACTGAGCATCGCAATGTCAAGCCAAGTCACCGGCCAACCCTGCGTGCTGGCGTAACCCTCATCAAAACAGACCAGCGTGAATTCCTTAAACAGCAACAAACTCATGATGGTCACCGCTGCGGCCACGGCACTGATTAACGTAAAATCCTGCATCACCATTGACGCCGTTTTGCCATAAATGAAATACTCCAAACCGGCGGCACTGGCGTCAGGCATCGCTTGCACCATCCCCAAGACCGCAACGCCGATCCCGAACATGACGGATAACACCAGCCCCATCGCCGCGTCATCCTTGACCCGTGTGGTGTTACGAATCATCAGCACCAGTACGACCCCTCCGGCACCCGTGAGGGTTGCACCAAGCAACAGTCCGGGAAGGTATTTGCCGTCACCCCCCAGGGCGACCATGATCATGAACATCAAGCCAATCCCCGGTAAGCACGCATGCGATAACGCATCGCCCATCAGTGAACGCTTGCGTAAAAGCAAGAACGTGCCAATGAGTCCCGAAGCGGTGCCGAGGATGGTGGTACTCAACACGACCAATCGCGTGTTGTAATTTTGCAGTGTTGCCACGCGCATGATCTGCGATGCCGTGGGCCAATCGATACCGCGATTGGATAACGCTTCAAATGCGCGATTGGCTGAGACCGCTTGATTGTGATCATGAAACGGTGATGCAAAGGCCACCGTCGCAAAGCAGGCAATGAGCAGGAACACAGACATTGTCAGACAACGCCGTATCATTGCTGACTCCTTCCGGGATAGCTGCCGGGGTTTCCCGCATGACGTAACGCTTGACCTGCTTCTTCGAGCAAAGCCAAGCGTCCGCCGTAGGTGTCTTTGAGATTTTCCTTGGTGAAAATTTCTTCGGTTGGGCCGGCTTTGACCACGCGCATGTTCAGCAGGACCACCCAATCGAAATACTGTGCAACCGTTGCCAGATCGTGATGCACCACCAGGCAGGTTTTGCCCTGGTCTTTGAGTTCATGCAGCAGGGTGACAATCGCGCGCTCCGTCGCAGCATCCACTGCTGCAAAGGGTTCATCCATGAAATAGAGTTGGGCGTCCTGAACCAATGCACGCGCCAGGAAGACTCGCTGCTGCTGCCCGCCGGAGAGTTGGCTGATTTGACGATTCGCCAAATGTGCCACACCCAGGCGATCCATCGCATGTTTCGCCAACTCTTTCTGCGCTTTGGAAACTGGGCGAAGCCAACCGAGTTTGCGGTAGGTGCCCATGGCGACGACATCCAGCGCGCTGACCGGAAAGTCCCAGTCGACACTTTCACGTTGTGGGACATAACCCACCAGTGACCGCTGCTTGCGATAAGGCTCTCCGTAAATCGTCACGCGCCCAGATGCCTTGGGAATCAGTTCCAGGCAGGCTTTGATGAGCGTGCTTTTGCCTGCACCGTTGGGGCCGACGATGCCCACGAGTTTGCCTTCTGGGATATCCAGATCGACATCCCAGGTACCGGCTTGCGATGGTATGCCACGGTCAAATCGTCGATCGCCAATGGAACAGATGGCGGGTGGGTTGGCGCATTCATGTTGGTATGAGCTTTCTGTTTATCACTGTTTAATTGTGTTGCAACCATCGTGATCACCTTCGGATCAGTGTTCGATGTTGAGCTTGCCCTGCATACCATGTTCGGGGGCCTGACCGCCAAGTGCACGGGCGATGAGGGTGACGTTGTGATCGATCATGCCGATGTAGGTGCCTTCGTAGGTTCCTGCTTTGCCCATGGCATCGGAGAACAGCTCGCCGCCAATCTTGACGTGATGGCCACGCGACTTGGCACCTTCGACCAGAGCGCGTACGTTCTTGTCTGCAACCGAGGTTTCCACGAACACCGCAGGGATTTTGTTGTTCACCAGAAAGCTGACCAGTTTCTCGATGTCCTGTAATCCTGCTTCGGATTCAGTGCTCAGACCTTGAATGCCCCGTACGTTTAGGTTGTAGGCTCGTCCCATGTAGTTAAACGCATCATGGGCGGTGACCAGTACGCGCTGCTTTTGAGGAATTGAACCGATCACCTGTTTTGCATACGCGTCGAGTTTGTGTAATTGTTCCTGGTAGCTTTTGGCATTCGCTTGATAAAAGGCCTTGTTTTGTGGGTCATATTCACCCAGCGACATGGAAACAACTTCGACTGCACGAATCCAGCCAGCAACATCCATCCAGACGTGCGGGTCGTAATGTTCCGCTTCGTCGGTCATGACGTAACCGCCTTGATCGAGAATCGCTTCGGTGACAGCATAGACCGGTTTGCCGGTACGCGCTACGCGAATGAGCACATCACCCATCTTGCCTTCGAGCATCAGGCCGCTGTAAAACACGACATCAGCCTGGCTGAGTTTGACCACATCCCCCCGGGTGGGTTTGTAGAGATGGGGGTCGATCCCCTCACCGATGATGCCTTGGACGGTTGCGTTGTCGCCTGCCACATTGCGTACGATGTCGGTGATCATGCCAACAGTGGTGGTGATGTTGTACGGGTATTGCAGTTGGGCTTTGGGGGTATCACTTGCTTGATTTTGTGAGTCGGATGGGTTGTCACAGCCGATCGCAAAGAGCAGCGAAAGAGCACAAAGAGTGGAGAGCATAAAGGCGTAGACTTTAGACACGAAAAATTCCTTTCGAGATTGTTGTCAATTCATGAGGTTTATGGTGCGGGTTTTAGAAGGTGATGCCCGTGCAAAGTCTGCCAACCGGGGCGACGTCAATGTTGGGATTGCCTGATGGGTTGATGATGTATTACAGTTCCGGTTGGATGTCGATCACCGTTGTGAGTTGGAGCCTGTCGTGCAGATCCAGCATCCATTCGTCCTTGTCAAGCCCTACAAATTCGAGTTGCTGCAGTGAAACTTTCCAGTTGCTGGTGACATGATCCAGCTTCAGCCAAGCGGACTCGGCGGTTTGATTGGACGTCGTGTCTTGGACATGTATGGGATTGACCGTTCCCGGAAGCCCGAGTGTCAGGGCAGGTGTGAGTATTTTTGGGGGTGATGGTTCAGATGTTGGACATCAATTTGTTGTTTATCACAGCTGGTATTTTGATCGATCAAAATTGTATTTTTGATTAATAGTACTCTGAAAAGTTGAGTATGTCAACCCGTTAATGAGACTCTCTCATAATTCTTGGGCTAGATTTGATGGGGCAGGTCAGGTGTGTTGGTATCCAATCATCCATTTTCTGTGGTAATCAGGATTTCACAGATTTTTTAGGGATCCGTAATCGTTATTTGGTTGTAAGCTTGTGTTTTAATTGAACATGCGTCTTTTAAATTGACTTGCTGAACCGAAGGCAGATTGTTACAGAGGCGAGGCAAGAAATATTATTATCACGTATTGATATTGGATTGTTGTGGGGTAAAATAAGAATGTGCGTGATATAAAATCGCCGATGTTTTGAAGGTCATTTGTATTCGACCGTATCTGTTACCCGTTGCTTGCGATCTTATGTTTCTTAGCTTCCGTCTTGTATCGTTCTTTTCAGACGGCCTGATTTCGGACCATATTGGATAGGAGTCCTTTGGTGAAACGAACAGAATGCCAGGTTAAAAATTGTGGTGCAGGTTTTACACTCATTGAGCTTTTGGTGGTCATTTCGATCGTCTCGTTGCTCATCAGTATCTTGTTGCCAGCGTTGGGCAAGACACGTGATGCTGCGCAGCGTGTGAGGTGTCTGACCGGGGTGCGTCAAATCGCTTTGGGGACAATTCAATACACCCATGATAATGATGACTGGATGCCGATTGCGTTGGGTGATGGTAATGGTGGTACTGCCAATGATGTCATTCTCCATAATCTAAGCAGCAGTTTTACGCCATCTGGCAGCAGCGTTTCTTATCCCTATTCATTCCATAAAATATGGAGTCAGGAATATGTAACAACACACAAAGTAGCTCAATGCCCATCCTACACTCTGGATACGAGTGACAGTAAGTGGAAGTGGTTGTATGCAGAATTGCCAGGGGTGCTGGGTGTTGACATTACCAGAGCCCGGATGAGTTACTGGTATATGGGGTATCGACCGTTTGTTTACAGTTTTAATTCTGGCACAACTGTTAAGGGTCAGCCTACGGTGCGCTTGGGGCAGAGATGGACCTATGGCAGGGAACGTGAGATTGCTGATACGGTTTTCCTATCGGATGTGGTCAATACGCCAGGTTCCTCGCCTGCAGCTATGCATACAGCCAATGGCATAGCCACGGGTGGGAACGGGATCCGCGGGGATCTCTCCGGCCAATGGTTTAAAGGTGACGCTGTAAAAGGTGTGGATCATTACAGCTGGCAGAGCGGCAAGTATCTTGTCGATTATTAAATAGTCTGGTTCGCTGCAACGCTGGTATCGACTTCCGGATCAATTCACAAATCAACTTTCTATCTCTCATCGTTTTTATATTGGCCAATTTCATTTTGGAGTTTGTTTCATGTCTCAAAGGTTTCTTGTTTGTATTGCCATGATCCTGGGCATGTTCTCCAGTTATCCGGTCTGTTTGGCTCAAGACCAGGGTGGTCGACTGCATAAGAAACTCTACGTCGTCCCTGTTGCTGAACCGGTGAAGCTTGATGGTGATCTTTCCGAGTGGGACTTGTCGGGTCAGATTCTCAGCTACGTGATCAAGGAGACGATGGATCGGCAAAGTGCCCGAATTGCCATGATGTATGACGATGATGCGTTGTACATCAGCGGGGTGGTGCGTGACGATTCGCCGATGATGAATCGGCATGATCCGCAGGTCGACCCACGCAAGGCATGGAACGCGGATGTCTGCCAGATTTTTCTGAGTCTGGACCCCGATGCCAAGCAGCCTTTGCCTTACAGTCGATTCAAAAAAGAAGATGCTGTCAGTCCGGTGGCCACGATGTACTTGTGGTATTTTTCGGATCGTCAGGAGCCGAACATGGCCATGTATCATGGCATGGGGTTCAAGGAACCAGTGCGTTCGGATTTACATGCGGATGGTTTGATTCCCCGGACTCATTTTCAGGCGGCGTATCGCAAGTCTCCCGACAACCAAAGCTACACATTTGAATATCGGATTCCCTGGACCACGCTGTCACTGAAGCGCATTCCCGATGCCGGCGATACGTTGGCAACAACCGTCAGCGTGTTCTGGGGCAAACCCGATGGCCTGGAAACAGCAGGCAGTTCTGCATGGGTCAACGATGTATTAAGCAGGCCTGGCTTTCCTTTTCAGGATTCAGGTTGTTGGGGGACATTGTGGTTTTCGCCGGTGGGCAATCTGCCACGGGGAATGACCAAGGTCGAATCGGTAACGGCAATGCCCGAGCTGTTGAAATTGGATTACACCTTACCTATAGCCGGTGAAGTAACGCTGCAATTACGTGATCAGGAACGCAGGGTCCGACGCATCCTGTTGGCTCAGGAACCGCTTGAAGCCGGAGCGCATCAGCTAGTCTGGGACGGTCTTGACGATCTGGGTAAACCACTGCCGGCAGGTCAATACGACGTGCAGATGCTGGTGCATGATCCGATTAAAGCCCAATGGCGATTCAGTGCTCACAACAGTGGCAATCCACCCTGGCCGACCGATGATGGGACCGGCGGATGGGGGGGCGACCATGGCTCGCCGACCACGGTTGCGGCCTTGCCTGATGGGATGCTCCTGGCCTGGAAAGTCTCGGAGTATGGGTGGGGAATCATTCGCACCGATCTGCAAGGCCAGAAACTCTGGGGCAGCAAACATAACGCTAAATTTCTGGCTACCGACGGCACGCGATTTTTCGCAGCTGGCGGTCATGGCTTTCACATGGGTGAAGATGTTGTGCGCCTTTTTGCTGTAGCAGATGGCAGACCGCTGAACTTCGGCAATGGACAGCCAGTATTGCAATTGCAATCGGACGCCAAGCAAGATGACCATGAGCATGCCACAGAGAAAGTTCAAGTCACCGGCCTGGCTTATCGAGACGGTCAAGTCTATGTCTCCTATGCGGCGCTTAACAAGATTGCGATCTTTGATGCAGAGAGTGGTGAGCTACTTAAAACAATGGACGTCCCATCACCGCAAGACCTGGACGCACTGGCGGACCAGAAGCTGCTGGTGATCAGTGACAACAAAGTTGTCTCCGTCCAACAGGACAAGTTAAAAGTCCTTATCGATCAACATCTGGATCAGCCCACCGGCCTGGCTGCCGATGACAAAGGCTTGATTTATGTGGCCAACCAGGGACAGGCCCAGGCGGTGCGTGTTTTCAATGCCCATGGGAAATTTCTGCGAACAGTCGGCAAACCCGGCGGGCGACCGGCC
>PAIY01000188.1 GCA_002704825.1 Phycisphaeraceae bacterium | reverse complement strand
GAGTCCAGTGAAATTTGCAATTTTCTACTGCATGCCACTGGATTCCCGCCTTCGCGGGAATGACGCAATCAGAGATGAATGGAGAATCATTATTTGAACTGCTTTAGCCGACAGACTTGCTGCCAACGATGCATGACAATCGTTTTTCCGGGGGACCTGTGGCTATTCCCGCTCGCCATGATCTTTCCCAGTGCACAATCAAACACCTGAGCGGACAATTCAGCTACAGGAGATTCTATGTTGTCGAGACAACCGTGTGATTTACTTGATGCCACCGCTGCGTGTGATGTTGATCGCGTCAAAGAGTTGGTCGATGCTGGCGCGGATGTGAATCAGGGGGATGGGTATGACACCCCCCTGGGTGGCTGCATTGGTGTGACCTGGGATAAAGAGGCTGAGAAACAAAGCAGTGACGCTGCACAGGTGCAGATCATTGACTACCTGCTCCAACATGGTGCTGATCCGAATCGACCAGCTTATGGCGGCCATACCCCTGTTTCACTGATGGCCTTTCACGCCAAACCAGCTGCACTCAAACGACTGCTTGATTGTGGTGGCGATTCCAATCTAGCACACCCCAAAACCGGTGAAACACCACTGCATTCGGTGACGGGCAAGGCATGGAATCCCGGTGCCAACGAATGTGTCAGATTGCTGCTTGAAGCCGGAGCCGATCCGAATGCAAAGGCTGCGGTGGATGCCGAAACCGATCACTTCTGGCGTGACATCTGCGTGGTGGGTGAAACCCCATTGCATCGTGCTGCAGCGTATGGTGATGAGGAAATGATTCGCCTACTCATTGGCGCTGGTGCCGACCCGAGCATCAAAGACAGTCGCGGCGATTCAGCATTGACTTGGTTTAGCCGCCATCAACGTGATAAGCCCCATGTCCGCGTGGACGCCAAAGCAATGGTGCATTTGGGCTATGGCAAGTGGAAGGATACGTTAAAGGCGTTTGAAAGATAATCCCATGTTGCATGCGATTACATGCATCAACTGTAAGGTAGATATCATCGCGGAATTTTATGAGGGCGTGTGAATGAACGTCGAATCAACGATGCCTGACAAATCAAAACGTAAGTATCGGGAAGGATACATACTGGCTTTTGTATTTGGCATTGGCGTAGTTCTTTGGCCTATTCTGTCCTTTGGTGCGATATTTATTTTTGACTCACCAATCAAGAACCGTGATGACGAACTGCATCGTTGTCTGGTTGCATATTTTATCTGGTATTACCCGTTAACGTATTTTGCGACTTTATTGGTATACAGCATACTTCTTAAGGCAGGTATTCATCGTTGGCTTTGTTGTCTTGCCTGGGTTTTACCGATTGTTGTTTATTTTACATTCCCAACCATTGCAGGTTGGAAGAATGTCGAACAAGTTGATTCCAGACGTATCGAAATACTCTACCGAACCAATCATGTAGCCCTGCTCGCAGCTTGCCAGAAGATCATGAATCCAGCAGCAGGTCTCGAGTATACAACAATCAATCCAGACGACCCGACATTACCAGCAACCATCACCGTTTTAAAACCACATTCAATTATCGTAGGAAGTGATTTCGTTACGATCAGTGTTTTTAAGAATGCAATAGATCGACTGACGGTTGTAGCATACTCAGAGAATTACGAACAGGAACACCAGGACCGCCACTTGGGACAACTTCAATTAATTCCAGAGATGTGGTATTCCGAAAGCGCGTTTGACTATCAGAATCATTCACATGACAGGTACATCGAGCAATTAAAAGCGATGAAACCCAAGGATGTGCCAGCACCCGCGTGGCATCAATCATCTCAAACGTTATTGCCTTAACCTATGTGTCTCTGTTATGAGACATCAGTAAAGATCATGCAATTGACCACTGAGTCGATTGCTTGGAACGATTCAAATTACTCTGCGAAATGCATATCCACCAAAGCATCACATCGAATCCCGCGTGGAGATGATCTCGGTGGTTTTGTTGTCTGCATCTTCGGGATTGTAGATGAGGATGCGGTTCTTGCCGGTGTTTTTGGCGCGGTAGAGTGCGTGGTCGGCTTTGGCGAGCATAAGTTCGGAGTCCACGAGTTCGCCTGCGGACTTGATGGCAATGCCCATACTCAAGGTGACCTTCTCGATCATGTCCTTGTGTTGATGGAGCAGTTGTCGGATCTGTTTTTCGAACTGTTCACGGATACGCACGGCTACGGTGACGGCGATGTCCTCGTTGGCCTGGGGTAGAACAACAACAAACTCGTCACCGCCATACCGCCCTGCAACGTCGGAGTTGCGACAGGATAAACTCAAGGCCTTGGCGGTGGCGCAGAGGACTTCATCGCCCATCTGATGACCGAGCGTGTCATTGATGAGTTTAAAGCCATCCATGTCGAGCATGATGCAGGCAAGGTCCTGGTTGTAGTGTTCGGCTTTGAGGAAGCAACGTTTGAGGGTCTTGCCAATCTCGCGGCGATTCGCCAGGCCGGTGAGGGAGTCGGTTGCAGCCAGTGACTCGAACTGTTTGACGGTTTGAGCGAGTTGATGATTGAGACGTTCGAGTTCGTGGGTGCGTTCGACGACCTTGTGTTCGAGTTGTTCGTGGAGTTTGTCCTGAATGTCCTGATGTGTTCTTAGTCGGTTGATCATCAGGTGGAAGGCTTTGTTGAGCAAGCCGATTTCGTCGGAACGATGGATATCCTGAACGGTGGGATAATGCCCCTCTGCCATGGCAATGCTGGCGTCGATGATCTGGTTTAGCGGCCTGATCTGAATGCGTACCATCAGCAGAACGATGGGAATGATGACCACGCAGACCAACAAGGCAGCACTGATCTGAATGCTGCGAAGGTAGACAAGGGTTTGGGGCAAGGTGCGATCGGACACGGCAATGGTCAGGTAACCCAGCAGTTGACGTGGGCCTTTGAGTTCGATGCCCTGCTCCGGTGAATCGACAAGGGTCGGGCGATGCCAGATCGGAACACGTGCAATCGCCATTTCCCCGTGTTTGCCAAGCATCACCGGCTCCGTGATGGGCACCATGAGATTTTCACCTGAAGCATCAAGCCACTGCTGGTATTCCATCCATTCATGAGCCTGAATCGCTCTGCGATAGACCAGACTCTGAGTGGGATCGCTGATGATGATAAACGAGAGACGCTGATCGAGATTAAAGCCTGAGATGCGGGCGTTAATGATCCGTTCGTTGGGCATCTGGCCTTCGGTTGCCAACTGCTCCGCCAAGGCCACCGCCAGCAATTGGACATTGCGTGCGTGGTGCTGATTCATGGCATTACGCGTGAGACTGTTGATCCAACTCACACAGATCAGCGTCGGCAGGACTGCCACGAGCACCGTGAGCACCAGGAGCTTATGCTGCAAGGAGACACGCGGCCGCGTGGCAAAGGACACCGTCTGGGTCCGGGGATCATTCGGGTTGACCGGGACATTTTCGCTCATCGTCAACGATTACATCGTCCGAAAAAATTCGCAGCCTTAGCTGTTAATCATGCTTAAACGACTGATCAGGCTGTTCGTGATCGTTACGTTCGGTACCACCAACCCAACCGACAGGATGTCCGGATTGAATGACAATCTTGTCGGATGATGGGTTTGTTCCCCGGGGCAGGTCAATTCGTGTGAGATTTTGACGATGCCATTGACGACAGCGAGAGTCTGAACAGGTTATTTTTCTCAAAATAATGGTCAGCCATGGATCGCACTGCCAGATGAGATTGACAACTGATGTGAATTTTTATCTTCTGTTTTCAATGGTTTAGAGCAGGTTCTGACGCTCCGGGAGTCCGATATAAACATTGCGTGTCGCTGTATAATCCACAAACCTTACCCATTTGCTGCAAACTGGTCTTGACAGATGGCGCAATCTGGGAACAATGGGGTCTTGTTCACAAGGAGGTGAACCTTGACAGCTACCAATCATCGCATCAACGAGGCTGTTTCCAGCCATGTAGCACCGGTATCGGAACCGGCTGCCCACCATCAACCCCCACATACCCCCGCTCAGCTTAGCCGCACCCAGATTCTGGAAGCGACGTTTTTCTGTCTGCGCGAAGAAGGCTATGAGGCGACGACCATCCGTCGGATCGCCAAGCGTCTGGATTGTGCCATTGGCTCGATCTATCGCTACTTCAAGGATAAACGTGACCTGCTCTCTGCCGTGACCCAGGAACTGCTCCAGCCCGTCGTCGTGGGTCTGGAAAACGGCAGTCCAATCGACCGCAGCATCGGCATGTACTGTCGCCTGGCAACGGGTGATGCCGAAGCCTACCGTCTGATGTTCTGGCTGGCATGCAAGAGTCAGTTCGACACCGATCTGCCGGAGGTCGTCAAAGCGATCATCGGTCACTGGGGCGAGCAACTCGGTGATGAGTCCAAAGCGGCGAGCCTCTGGGCGATGCTCCATGGCCTGATCATTCTCAATCGTCCTGAAGACCAGATTCTCAACCAGACCCTCGGTCAGCTTGGCCAACTGCCTGCCGCCCCCGCCGAACCGGTCGTGGCGGAAACTCAGGCTGCTGCTCCCCAGGCAGTGACACCGGCTCAAGAGCAACAGCCACAGCAGACGCCTGAAGTGGTGATCATGCCCAACTTGCAGATGCCCAATGCTGCAGCAAAGGAAAAGTCTTCCGAGGACATGACGCTTCTGTAATGACTCCCAGTCAGTCCACCATCCAATTAAACTGCCCGGCCAAAGTTAACCTGGCGTTGTCTGTCGGTGCGCCTCTGGCTAACGGCATGCACCCCATCGCCAGTCTGATGTGCACGTTGGATTTTGGTGACCAGATGACCTTGATGCAAACGCAAGACATCAGTCAGTTTGACATCCAATTCGTCAAGCTGCATCCTGAAGACGATTCGACAATGGGTGAGGTTGATTGGCCATTGCAAAAAGATCTGGCATACCGGGCCTGGCAGTTGATGCAGGAACTCACCGGTCGTAACTTGCCCGTCCATGCCAAGTTCAATAAACGCATCCCCGCCGGGGCAGGATTGGCCGGTGGCTCGGGCAATGCTGCAGGTATACTCGTGGGGCTCAACCAACTCTTTGACCTGCAATTGACCACACTCACGTTAACGGAGTTGGCCCAACAGCTAGGCAGTGATGTTGTCTTTGTGGTTCATGCGATGCAGGAAAAGCACAACGGCGCCCTTGTGACCGGCCTTGGGGAAATCATCACCCCCATCTCACTGCATGGCCAATTGAATATGGTTCTGATCTTCCCACCATTTGGATGTCCAACCGGACCGGTCTACAAAGCCTTCGACCAACTGCTGGAAAACACCGGCAAGGAACCGGACCTGTCCATGGTTCAGCAAATGGCGGGGAAACTGGCTATCAAACCGTCTGATCCCTTTAATGATCTGGCGTCCGCTGCATGCAAAGTCCAGCCGGAGTTAGCCAAGCTCCAGCAGGAGATCACGACCTTGCTCAAGCATCCGGTTCACATCACCGGCTCGGGTTCGACCATGTTCATGCTCTATCCCGATGCACCTACGGCATCCGATGCCGTCAAGCACATTGCCCAAACCATGGGCCTCAAGTGCATCGCCACGCAGACGCAAATCTGAATGATCATACCTCACCTTTGGCCGGGCATTGATGCCTTGGGTTTTGTGAACCTAGCCGAGTTATCTTGACTGGGTTACCATGGATCGAAGACATTTCATTTAGAGCGTTTCCAGCAATTCATTTTCACGTTTTGGTAGATAAGGGATTTAGGGTAAAGACAAAATACAAGGCGGTACCTGAATAACAGCCCTAATCCCAAATCCCTAATCACCAATCCCTTTGATAGGGTCGTTGAACATGAATTGCTGGAAACGCTCTCGTGCAAAGAACACCTGCGATAAAAATCACGAACCAGCATTAACCTTTTCACTGGCTTTGCGGATACGCATCAAACAACGGTCACGATCTTTTTCCGAGAGTTGTTTACCCGGATCAAGATACGCCTGATCGCTGAGCTTGATGGTTTTCTCATACATCGTCCTGGCCTCAGCAACGCGACCGACTTCCCAATACAGATCCGCTAACGCCAGGTGGTCCGAAAGCCCATAGGGGTTAAGCAGAATGATCTCACTCCAGGCTGAGATGGCGTTGAACTTACGCCCCGGTTCATCAAACCATCTAGCAGCCAGTAACTGCAGATTGGCTTTCTGTCGCATGATCGTCAGGTTCTTCGGGCAAGCTTCCATGGCTTTGGCGCTGAGCGCTTCGGCATGGGTGAACATCTGAGTAGCGCGACTGATCTGTCCCATTTGATGCTGCGCTTGAGCCAACTCCGCCAGCAGTTGAATCCGCCAATGCCATGCTTTGGGTGAGTTGGGGATGGTGGCATTGGCCTGCTCCAGATAGCCGATGGCATTGAGAAACGCATCGCTGCCGTTGCGCCCGGCCTGATTCTGGGCATGTGACAACTGCAATTGCGATGCGGCGTTGGCAAGGTATCCTTGGAAGACTGTCATCGGCTTGGCGCCACGGGTGATCGTCATCACCATCAACGCGATCATCAACATGGGTAGAACAAGTCTGAGAACAAAGGGTTTTTCGTTGGGTTCGGTTTTGTCACGACCGCGATGCAAATGTCCTGCACCGGCCAAGGCAACCACGAACATGGCAACAATGCAAGCACCTTCATGGAAGAAGGTCATCTCAATCTGGTTGTGAATCAAAAGCGCACTTGCAGCAACAAACAACCCCGTTCGTGTTGCTGAATCGGTCAACCAACCGTCACTGATGAGTACGCTTGTCAGGACAATAAAACCAATCGCCCCGCCGGTGAATCC
The DNA here is from genome assembly GCA_002704825.1 of Phycisphaeraceae bacterium. Lineage (GTDB taxonomy): Bacteria > Planctomycetota > Phycisphaerae > Phycisphaerales > Phycisphaeraceae > UBA7800. The sequence continues at coordinate 31,036 of PAIY01000188.1, read as the reverse complement.
AAGTAGTGATTCAGGCGTCAACAGCGCAATGGACTGAACCGTAAACCGCCAGCCAAAGAGCATCAATGCCAAAGCGCAAACGACAATGATGGTTTTGTCTTTCACCCCCTTGGGTGATAACAACGCATGGGGATCGGGAACACCGGTAAGCTCTTCCCCAGCCAGTTGCCCCCCCTTGCACACCCAGCCAACCAATAGCAGGCTCCAGCAAAGTCCCCCTATCCCAAGCGAAAGCACCTGGTCCATGAAAACGTTGTGTGTACTGGTGACTTCCTCGGGATTCAGTGGGTCTTTGTAAATCACATAAGCTTGCTTGAACTGACCGGGGCCAAGTCCCCAGAAAAGCGTGTCTGATGACATGTGACCTGCCACGCGCGTTGCGCCTTGCCAATACTGGAATCGGAACAACAGGCTGCGTTCGCCCTTATCCGACTTGGGAATACCACCAAACTCATAACGGGCAACAACTGCCAATGAAGCTCCGACAATCAACAGCAATGCAAGGATAGGTAAGGTCAATCGTGAGCGTTCCGTTGTCCGACTGATCCACCAGCAGGCAAAACACAGAATTCCGCCCGCAATCAACACCGCGACAGCGCCTTTGGAATGTGTCAGGTAAATCGCTGCCAACCCCAGAATCACTGCAGCGCCGGGGACCATCGCCCATGTCGCCCGCCACTGTCTTGCAACATGACCACTGACAATTACACCCAGCAAGGTCAGTGAAGCGAGTATCGAGCCATACACATTGGATAAACCAAACGAACCTGTCGCATCATTGAACATCAAACGTCGGACATAAAGCTGATGTTGAGCTGAGCCCTTGGCCCAACCGCGTGCTGAGAGAAAGGCCTCTTCATTTTCCTGAAACATTTTCACAGTCGCAGGATGTTCGATGAGTACGAAAATGATCGAACCAAATGCCATCGGGATAAGCATGGCAAGGAGCGATGCCACCGCCAACCGTCTTAAACGATCATGTTCAGCAAGGTGTCGGCCTGCCAATGCGATGGCCATCGCCCCAGCCCAGAGCATCGAACGATGCATGCTCTGGACATTGTCTTCCATGTGATACCAGCAAAACGCCATGCCGATCATGGCAAGGATGCAACTGGTCCAGGCAATCTTGCGCCCCGCCAGATGGTGAAAGATCATCACCAGGGCGCTGAGCCCCATCCCGATCACCGATATCCACGCACTGGCGATCGGCCCCATCACCGTGATCGCTGTCCCAGCAGACTCCGACCGCGGGTCCACATCAAAATGGATGATCGGCAACACAGGCACCATCATCTGCACCAGCACCACAGCCAACACACACAACGACAACACCGTCAGCACATGATCCGGCCAACGCAATGACTGCTCAACTTTAGGCTCAGCCGCACGTACTGCTGACTGTGCATTGGGTACCGATTGCGATTGGGACATAGGAAAACTCCATCACCTGCAAAATGCCGTATATCACTATACTTTTCGGTTCATTCGGTGTTTTGACAAGAAAAGTATCCCAAATCGCAGAGCGATTGTCAGTGATAGACTGCTTGTGAAATCCAGGCGGTTTAGAACATTCCAAATCATGATCTCCACCTTCCGTCACTCCCGCGCAGGCGGGAGTCCAGTGGAATCTGCAATTTTCTACTGTATGCCACTGGATTCCCGCCTTCCGGGGGCGCGGGAATGACGATAGCGATGATCGCATGGAGATTAATTCTTTGTACTGCTCTAAATGACAAAAACGACGCGTCATTTAATCCAATCAAAATGATTGACTGGCTCAGTTATTCCGCAGATTGGTTACTGGTTTCTCACCACTACGGGCGGTTGTGTTTTGCGAAGCGACCAGTGTGATGGGCACGGTCACTTCATCAAAGCTGCTGGCATTGACGTCGTGAATACGGACTTTCAAACGATACTTACCCACACCAAGACGGGCAGGCAGGTGAAGGAGTTGAACGGTAAAGAAATCCCGACGCTTGTTGCGTGAAACGTCCACGATGCGTTCCTGAGGCAGATGCCAGACGCGCACGCCATCAGCATCGGTGTACAGGGCGACTTCCTGTGACAGGTGAACTCGGAACTGCTGGCCGTCATGGATACTCGTAAAGTTTTCCAGTTCCACGTAAAGAATCAAAGGTTGTTCGATACCTGCTAAAAACGTGGTTGACTCAAAGGGTTCATAGACGCCATAGCCGGAGACCGTGCGACAGAATTCGATCTTGCCAATGCGGGTGGATGCGGGGCCGAAGAGCTTATTGATCTGATCGTTCATAGCCGACTGCTGATCCGCACCGGGTTGCTTGTCATCTGCCTTTTCCGATGACTGCTTGAGCAGGGTCTGCAATACCAGCGTGTGCATCTTGCGGACTTGTTGCAATTCATTGGGATTCAAATCCCGCAAGTCCGAAGGCTGAAGCAGGTTTTCATTGCAGCTCAATGACAGGCTCGAAAGTGCCAGAGCTTTTTGCAAGGCAGTCTGATCACTTTGACGAATGTTGGCAGTGAGTTTGTGCGTCAAGGTCGCCGTGTCAGCAGGCTCAACAATGGCATTGGTTGCAGGGACAATCGGCACCGGTGCCACAACAGGCGTCGGTTCGACAACGGGCGTGGGCTGAGACCTGGTGGAAGCGACATTGGCTTTGGGAGCGGGTACCACCGGTTCAGCGGTACGCAGATCAAGCCATTGAACTTCGGGCAACGGGTTGGCATCGGTGACGGTTCTTGATGACGCTGGTCGTGAACCACGCTGCTGATCCAAAGCCGATGCAAGCCGATTGACTTGCGGGTCCGGCGTGGGCTTGTTTTGCTGGAGAGGATTGGTCGTCGCAACAGGTGTTTGACGGGTATCGGGTTTACGTTGGACTTGCTGACGTTGACGAGCCTGCTGACGCTCAAGTGCTTCAAGGAGCATGTCGGCATGAGCCTGAATCTTGGCATTCAGATCGTCATCTGCAGCGGTTTGATCAGTGTCCGTGGTATTGACAGCAACAAGAGGCTCGGCAGCTATGTCCGGCGTGTTGTTCTCCGCCTTGGTATCCGACTGCCCCAGCATGCTGCAGCCAAGGAGTGTCAATGAGACAGCCACTGTGAATAACAGCTTCGCCAGGGATCCGACATTTAATCCAGTCGCCTCACGCATCTTGCCTCCAATGCAATTTTCCCGCAGCCACCATGACGACACCGTCAAGCCGGTATCAAAAATTTCGGGGGTTCCGGGGGGGCTCATCCTGAGCCTGCGCTGTGCATGTTTGATTGTCAGGATTCGACATCATCCAACGTCGAACAGGTAAACATTAGTTTAACGAATCGGACAGAATTGTGCAGAAACATTCCAGATTTCTCATCGCATTTCCCAGACCGCTTTTTGAGCCTGCATCCGCTTTGACCACCTGATCGAGCAACGCCCCTGCCCGATGCTCCGGCAGTCTTCTGAGCAGACTCATAAACAGCGTCTGTCGCGGCCCCCAGAGTTTCATCTGTCGTGATATCTCGGCATCGGCAGCACCGGCTTTACGCATCTGAATTGCGACGTTGAGCTTGCGCATCAGGTCGGCGACAAAGTAAAGCACCAGCACCTCATGCTGATTGGACAGGTCCACCAACTCGTGGATTTTTTCGATGGCCTTGCCCCCTGCCGTCTTGCCCAGGGCATTGCCACTACTCAGGGCCTGGAGTATGGCTTCCTGAACCACCCATGCCTGCTCATCACTGGATCGGCCGACGACCTGATCGATGAGTTTTTCATCAATTTTGGCGCCGGGTTCCACAAGCAGAGACAGCTTGGCCAGTTCGGCATCAAGCCGCATCAGGTCACAGCCAATACGACTGACAAGAATCTGGGCCGTCGCCTTATCGAGTTTGCATTTGTGGACTTTGGATTGGGTAACGAGCCACGTCGCAGCCACAGCCGGGGTCGGTGCATCACACTTGATCAGACAGCCAACTTTGTCGATCGCTTTATCGAGATTGCCTTTGTTCCACTTGGTACTGCGAAGCACCAGCGTCCCATGGTCCACCGGACTCTCGGCATAGCGGGTGAGGGCATCACGGTGTTCCTTGGCAAACTCATCGGCTTCATCGACGATGACCATCTTGTACTGCTGCATCAAGCCATAGCTGCGAAGTTCGTCGAACACCTCTGCCAGCGAACAGTCCGACGCGTTGAACTGGATCGTCTGCACTTCACCATGCGCTTCCTCCATGATGGTTCTCAGTTGCTGCATGTACTGTTTTTTGAGCATCATCTCCGGCCCGTAGAGAACACAAATGCGAATGCTCTCGTCGAGTGAGATGTCTTTGGATGTGGATTTTTTCGTCGTGCGTTTGGCCATGGTTGTTTGTGTTTGAGGGACTAGCCCCTTTAGTGAATTCACCCATGCATATGCAGGATATGCGTCGCAATCATCAGGACAGAGAAAAAGGAACAAAAGTCGGTCATCGTGGTCACCAGCGGCCCCGATGCCATGGCAGGATCAAGTTTAATCGCAGTCAATATCAGCGGGACAACACCACCCAGACAGACCGCAAGCATAATCGTCATCGGCACCGCCATCCCCACGGCCATGGCCACATGCGTGTCACCGCTCCAGAGATACGCGATCCCAAAAAGGACACTGCCCATGACCAGACCGAGCGTCAGGCCCACCGCCAGTTCCTTAACGAGCACACGCATCACGTCGCCCTTAGTCGCCAAACCCAGCGCCAACTCGCGGACACTCACCGCAACGGCCTGATTGCCACTACACCCCGATAGTCCGGCAACCAACGGCAGGAACATCGCCAACACCGTCACGTCTTTAATCGTCTCTTCGAATAAACCAATCACACTTGCCGACGCCAGACTCAGCATGAACACCGGCAGCAAGAATGCCAACCGACGTACCGCACGCAATCCCGTGGGCATCGTGCGCAGCTCTTCACCGGTGACAATACCGCCAAAACGCATGAACGTTTTGTCAGCACGTTCGCCGACCGCTTCCTGAACGTCTGAACGCAACACCGTCCCAACCATATTGCCTTCCCAATCCACAACCGGGACAGCCGAATAGTCGTAACGATCAAAAAAGTGTTCCAGATCATCCAGGTCCGCAACGACCGGCACACTCTTGGCTTCAAGCACACGCAGGTCCATCAGGTTCACATGACCCGGCGACAGGACAATATCTTTTAAGCGAACCACCCCACGGAGTTTGGGGCGTGATCGTGATTCGACGACGTAAATATACCGAACGTCGAATTCCTGGTACTCCTCGACATGAGCACGTAAATCAGCCAATACGTCAACGACCTTGGTGGTCTTGGGGAAGCTCAGATATTCGGTGATCATCAGACCACCTGCCGTGTCCGGACTGTATTTGACACGCTCACGGACGTCGTCTGCTTCCTCAGGATCCATCTTCTCGAGAATCGCAGCCACGTCATCGTCGTCGAGCTCGTTAAGTACGTCGACCTGTTCGTCAGAGTCGAGTTCATCGACAATGGCGGCCGCCTGTTCAGCGGGCAATTCTTCGAGAATGTCAGCAGCCTGAATGTGAGGCAGTTCGTCGATGAGGTCCGCAGCATCTTCAGGATCGAGTAACCCCAGAAGCTGGTGCTGCTTTTCGACATCCATACGTGAGACCGCGCGCGCCAACTCGCTGGACGTCAATGTCCGCCAGAACGTGCGAAGTACATCGCGGTCCTGTTGGTCCACCAACTCCTCAAGGCGGTCCCATGGTTGGATTGTGAGTTCGATATCTACGCTCATGCGTCGGTTCCTTCACGACAAGCGAGCATCTTACCACATTTGATGTGATATCAGTACGTGCGAGATTCAAGATTTTTGCGTTATTCGACGCGTTATTCAGCCAACCACGAAATCCACGGGCAATTCCAGTTTCTGCTCCGGCAGGCAACTTTCATCGGTGCACATCTGGTAACGCAAATATAACCTGGGCATCTCAGAGACGGGCCCTGTTGCGTGGATCATCACCGGGATTTCCATCTTGCCGGTATAGACCTGAATCGGAACATCGGAAAAGGGATAGGACATTTGCTTGCCAGCCGGGTAAGCAATCTCCATCGACACTGCTTCCGAACCTTCGAGTACCAATTCCGTTGCCGTCAAATTCTCCGGCACATCATGGGCATTGAGGTGATAGTCTTTGCCGATATCCAACGTCAAGGTCACCATCGTTGGCTCACTGGTGAGTTTGATCTCACGGGGTTGGATGTCCAGATTCATCACGTGTCGCTTTTCACGTGCCTTGGGCAGGACAAATCGCTGTCCTTCGTCGTTGGCTGTCAAACTCAGATAACGCAATTGTGCGTGCGCCAGATGGACCATGCCGACTTTGGCAGCGCCGATGAGTTGGCTTGATGCCTTAAGGTCAAGTTCCGCACGCTTGAGATACACCGACTGGCTGGTGAGTTCGTAGAGATCCAATTGGTTATGCACCATCACGCTGTTACCCGACGGTGTCGCTCCGTCGTAGGTTGAACGCGTACGTACAAACAAATCAGTCTGATCGGCAAGGGTGTCGAAATACCCGCCATGCTCGGCTGCAAAAAGCTTCATGACAGTGTTATAAAGTTTGACCGCATGATCAAGCCACAACGTATCACTGATCACGCGATGGAGCATACAGCAGGCCGAAATGAGATGGGCATAATCTTCAAGGACAGCCGGGACACCGAGCTTACCTTGCCGGTAACTGCGGTAGAGCTTACCGTCATCATCAACCATGTTCAGGAAAATGCTGTCGGCGGCTTTGACTGCTGCGTGGATGTACTCGTTATTGTTGAGCGCCTCCCCGGATCGTGCCATGCCACAGATCATCATCCCGTTCCACGCAACCAGGACTTTGTCATCCAAGCTGGGTTGCTTACGTTTAACTCGGGCAGCAAGCAATTTACTGTTGATGGATTTACGCTGGGTTTGAATCTGATCCAACGTGCGCTTGGCATGGGATGCAAAATCAGACATCGACTGGGGCAGGAACAGGACATTGCGTCGCGGCTGATCGGTTTGATGCGGGTCCTGGAAATTGGTGCCCTTGTCCAGGCCGTAAAGTTCACAAGCCAACTTTGCCAATGCTGGATTGTCGATCGCTTTTTCAATTTCGTCTGTGAGCCACAGGTAATTCAAACCTTCGCAGGCATCGACCTCGGCATCCTGTGCTGAGAAGAACATCCCCGTCTCATCGGTCATTTCCCGCAGCACATATTCACAGATTTCCTTGGCAATCGTCGCATAACGCGTCGGCTCATCTTCAGGCTCCATGGACATATGCGCGTTGGCATAGACCAAAGCCAATTGCCCATTGTCATAGAGCATTTTTTCAAAATGAGGAACCAACCATTGCGCGTCGGTGGAGTAGCGATGAAACCCGCCACCGACCTGATCATAAATCCCGCCAAAGGCCATGCGGTCGAGTGTATGTGACAGTGCGCTTTGCGTCGCCTGATCAGGATTGGCGTTCAAAAATGCCTGTAAAAACAGGAGATTCGAAGCCTGAGGGAACTTGGGGGCCTGACCGAATCCGCCATGGGTCGAATCGTAGATACGCATGAGTTGATGCTGCGTGTCGGAGATCACCTGCGGGTCAATGGTGTCAGGTTCGTGTTCGTGACTGAGATGATCTTCAATGGCTTTGGCGATCTCATCGGCCTGGGCCAATACTTCGTCACGCTTGTTTTGCCAGGCATCGGACAAACCGTGAATTAATGTCGGCATGCCCGGTCTGCCATGCGCGTCTTCGGGTGGGAAGTAGGTTCCTGCATAGTACGGTTTGAGGTCCGGCGTCAGGAACACGCTCATCGGCCAACCGCCCTGCCCGGTCATGATCTGGACGGCTGCCATATAAATGTCATCGACATCCGGGCGTTCTTCACGATCGACCTTGATGTTGACAAAATGCTCATTCATCATGGCTGCGATCTGCGGATTTTCAAAACACTGGCGTTCCATGACGTGACACCAGTAGCAGGTCGAATATCCAATGCTCAGAAAAATCGGCTTGTTACTCTTTCGAGCAAGTTCAAATGCCTCATCGCCCCACGGATACCAATCAACAGGATTGTTGGCATGCTGCAGCAGATACGGGCTTGATTCGTTGGCTAAGCGGTTGGTCATAGAGATCCATCCTACGCCGAATACCTCAAGGGAACAAAGCGCCTGAAGTCGAATATAAGAATTAACCAATGCTAAACCGCAAGCGGTTTTACTGCACCAGGCCTTTGGTCAGTCGCATGAAGGCGGTTTCGAGATTGACTTTTTCCTCTTCCAGACGGGTGAGTCGGAAGCCGGAGGAGATGAGTTGCTGTGCGAGCATGGATGGTTCGACACCCGCCTGGTCATCCAAAGTTACACGGAGGGTATGTCCATTGATGGGTGTCACATCGCTGACATGGGGGAGATTTTTCAGTAGCAGGTGCGCATCACCGGTGCGTTCTGCCACGGCGATATTGACGATGTGTCCGACTCGGGCGCGGTGCAGGATATCATCGACCGTGCCGGTGTATTTGAGTTCACCCTGCTCGATGATGCCGACCTTGTCACAGAGGTCAGCCAGTTCCAGGAGAATGTGGGAACTGATGAGAATGGTCTTGCCCATGCGATGCAGTTCCTTGAGCAGTTCACGAATTTCAATTCGGGCGCGTGGGTCCAGACCGGATGCCGGTTCGTCGAGCAGCAGGACCTTGGGATCATGCAAAAGTACACGGGCGACGGACAAACGCTGCTGCATCCCACGTGACAGCGAGTTGACTTCCGCATCGACTTTGTAGGCAAGGTCCGTCAAGTCCAACACGTCGGAGATGACTTCACGAGCCTTTTTGCCATGAATGTCATAGGCCGCTGCAAAAAACGAGAGATACTCGTGGACTACCATATCGTCATAGGAACCGAAATAATCCGGGACATAGCCAATGACGCGACGGACTTTGCGGGCGCTGACCGGGCCAACGGATAAGCCATCGACACGGGCTTCACCCCAGGTGGGTTTGAGCAGTGTTGCCAGGATTTTGATGGTGGTTGTTTTGCCTGCACCATTGGGGCCGATGAAACCAAAACAGTCGCCCTGCTCAATGGTGAGATTGAGGTTGGACAAGGCTGTGAGTTCGCCGTAGCGTTTGGTGAGATTGATGGTTTGAATCATCGACATGGCGCGTTATTCCGTAGGTTGAGCCTTGGCAGCAGTATTATCAGCATTGGTCTGAGGATTAAGGTGCATGATCCAGCGTACCGCTACACGACCATGACCGGCAACGGGTTGGTGATCCACAAGCAGCGGCAAAGGCAAAGGTGCGTCTTCCAGATACCCAATGAGGATCAGGCGTGGGAATTGCGTATGCTTGGACCAATCCAGTTCACGCCCCAGTGATCGCAGGTAATGCATCGGCGAATCCAAGTTGATGGTCGTCGCCGTCTTCCAATACGTCGGTGGCGGGAGCATGTCATAAAAGCTGAGCATCTCCACGCCGGTGTAGATTTCATTGGACGCCAACTGCAGGTCCGGGTTGTTGGCATGAATCAGACGTTGGAGCGGTTTATTGCCATGCTGTAACGACCAGAGATAGCCTTCCCAATCATGCGAAAGCGAATGCGTCGGTTTGACCACCAGGCGATCAATCGGCTGAATCTTGTTTGGATTGATCAGCAGTGGCACACCCGGTTTCCAATCCGCTTTTTCACGCCAGACCATGGGCGTGCGTCCATTACCAGGACAGTAAACAAACAAGGTCGAACGCATCGGCTTAGGCAGAAGATGTGTCAATGAACCTTGCGGGAAATTATTAACCAGATCAATCTTGGCATGGATGAGTTTGTCGGACTCGTAACCTTCTGCCATCGGATCGGTGGTGCTCGCCTGCCAACGCACGGAAAGCTGCTTGGCGGTCGCGCGGAACGGGATGGTCACATCACCGGGGGCATTACACGCAAAACTGTAACTCTGCGGATCCAGGAAACCGGTGCTCTGGAGGACAGGCGGGAAACCGGGCGCCGCGATGAGATTTTGATTGCTGGTGGCATTGACATTGTCCTGCACACTGACATCCACCATGCCATGCTCTGCAACGAACAGACTCAGCCAACTGCTGGCACGGACCTGCTCCTGCTGGGCATCAATATCCAAAATGGAGAAGTGCTCCACACGCGTGTTGGTTGGGCGGAAGAACATGGCTGTCGCCCAGGTGATCGCGGAGAAAACCAGCACCGTGATGACGAACGCACTCCAGGCAAAACGTTCACGGGACTTATGCTTGAGCACAAAGAAACTCACCGGCCCGGAGAGCAGCCAGTAACCTGCAAAGAGAACCATCGCAATGAGCAAAGCCGCGTTGTAGGTTCCCTTCATGGCAACCTGGGGTCCGACGAAATTACCCATGTCTAAAAGGGAGCGATTGAAAATCGGTGCCATGGTTTTCTTGTCGAGTTCTTCACGGATGCGTGAACGCGTGAATGCCGGACTCTGCCAGTTGGCGATGGCATGCCAGAGATTCGGGCCGTTTGGGAGTGGTGAAAGTTCGCGCAGCGATAGATCAATTCCAACCAAAGTCACGCAACCAAACCCGCGCTGCTGGCTGACGATGATCGGCATACTGTCGACTTCGGTCTTTGCAAGCACTGCGACATCACTGCCGGGGCGTGGCGTGAAAGTCATCATGTCCATCCGCTTCACATCCGACGTCAATCCGAGCACGAATGGGACCAACTGATCGGCGACCGGTTGCATATCCACTTCAGGCAAAAGGTCCGCCAACTGACTGGAAGTCCACAGTTCGCCCACCGTCGGCAGTGACACCACCAGATGTCCGCCCTGCATCACCCACTGTCGCAATGCCTGAAGCATACTCGGTGAGATCGATGGCGAACCGGGGTCGGGGCTGTCAGGCGTCCAGATGAGCATGCTCAAAGCGTCATACCCATACCAACGATCGGGCATCTGATCAGGCATCAGGCCGCGGATCAGGTGCATCGACTCATGCTGTGTGTATGGTAGATTGGCCGTCTCACCGATTTTTTCGACATAGGGTTCGAGCCCCAGCCGCGCCCGGGGACCGGTGGTGGCCAGGAGCGTGGTGGTCGGTGGAGCCAAGGTGTTAATGGGCATGGCTGCCTGGACGAGCAACATGCCGGTGAGTTCATCTCGAACCCAAACCTGCCAGGCAAAATTGCTGAGATTCTTATTTTGGAGATACAGGGGCGGGACCGCGTACAACCAGACATTCTGAACCCGCCCAGCAGTGAGCGTCGTTCGACGCTGCGCCATGACGGTATCCTGGTCCATGTCCTTGATTGACCAACCGACAATGACCTGCCGTGTGGGACCGTTGGCATTGTCCACGGTGAGGCGCATGGGCGTCCACGAACCAGGCCGGACGATCCCGCCGATACCGGTGTATGCCGGATCAACTGCCAATTGAATTGGACTTTCCTGGCCCCAAGTCACAGCCGCCAGGCACAGCAGTACCCAACAGAATATCCCGGATCGAGCAAATGTAAGCATCGGACACAGTTTAGCGATTATTTCGTTGGCCTTCCACGTGTTTATATCTGAAGTTTTCAATAGGGAGTTGTCGATAAGGAATTAACGATGCCATTAGATGTTCTACAAAGTTGCTGGCCCTATCTGCTGATCCTGTTTTACATGATGGTGCTTGCATTCATCAAAACATTGCTCGGTCACTTCCGTCGTGAAACGGCGGTGCACAACCTTTTGCGCGAATCCAAGACCCGTCGCAATGAATATCTCAAAGAACTTGACCAAAGAATGCATTCCAAATGAGCAGCGTTCACAACCTTGCCCAATGCTTATAACTCTCTGAAACAATCAGGTTGAAAACAATCATCTCCAGTCACAGCATCTGTTTAACAGATCAGGGGACACCTGTTTTGTGAAAAATATTCCGAATATTGAAGTTGCAAAAACAAATTGTCCGATAACAATATCCATCCGACTTGCGGCTCGGGATGTATGTGAGCTGCCGTTTTCCAAACCCGTGGAGAGAATAAACCATGGTCGCCCACCAACGCGAAACACTGTCAGCAACCCGTCATTCCGTCACCCACAAGTTCCAGATCATGGGACACGAAGGCTATCTGACCATCGGCCTGTTCGATGACGGACGCCCCGGCGAGATTTTCATCAAAGTCTCCAAGGAAGGTTCGACCCTCAGCGGTCTGATCCAGGGTTACTGTCGGGCGTTGAGCCTGGCGTTGCAGTACGGCTTGCCGGTCAACGAAGCCACCAAGCGTTTCAAGGGCATGCGTTTTGAACCCATGGGACACACCTCCAACCCGGACATCCCCGAAGCGATGAGCATCATTGACTATGTCGCCCGCTATCTGGACCTTCACTTTGCTGAACCCATGGAAGTCTCCGCTGCGTAATCAAAGACGCAAACAATCAATCAACATACGACACCGGCTCGTTTGAGTCGGTGTTTTTTATTGTATTTGTCGTCAACCAACATTTGGCAAGACACGCGCGAATGCCAACCGCTTGCGGTTTAGCGTGTCCAGCAGGATTTAAAGCACTAACGCTGACCGTGCAATTCATGGCTCGCGACACCTTAGCGCATTGAACAATCACCAATCTCGAAATCCATCACATGTCTAACGCCATGCGAAGAACGCGAGTGTTGCTACAATCTGATGATGGAAGAACGCAAGCTCATTGATAAATGGGATATCACCCTGCCCCACCTGCCGACGGTGCTTGCAGGCGTGCGTATTGCTCATTTGACGGACTTGCATATCACGCATCACCGCCATCGCTACAAGCGCATCATGGCTGAGCTGACCACCCATCGCATTGATTTGGTTGCACTCACCGGCGATTATATGTCCGGCCTGTCCATGCCAGAGTCTTCATTGACCGTGATGAAGCAGTTGATCAAAGAAGTCAAACCACGCTACGGTTTTTATGGTGTGTTTGGCAATCATGACACGCCCGACCTTATCGAATGCTTCAAGTCACAACTGGATGTGAATTGGCTTGATGATCAGTCAGCGATGATTGGTGATTTACCATTGCAGATTCTCGGGGTTAATGGTGATCAGGTCACACGTCCCGGCTCACTTGGGATTGCATCGCAGATCAAGCGACAGGATGACCAGGCCAATCCGGTGGTCTCCGTTGTGCTCAGTCACTTCCCATGTTTCCTGCCTTTGGCAGCGGATATCGGTGCAGATGTGATGCTCAGCGGGCACACCCATGGCGGGCAACTTCGCATTCCCGGATTCGGTGCTTTCGTCAATCATTCAGATTTACCGCTCAAATACAGTTCTGGCCTGCTTCGCCATGGCAACACGCTGGGCTTTGTCTCACGTGGTCTGGGGGAAGTCGGACTGCCCATGCGGTTTAACTGTCCACCGCAACTGCCGCTTTACACGTTCCGGCGCGGCCCCCTGCCAGGGACGCCATGCACCAAGACCGTTGGCATCAACGCCTGGTAAATCGCTTGCGGTTTAGCACGTTCCCGCATCATCATCCATCAACGCACGCATCGCACCTTCCCCCGCCTGTTTGCCACTGGCCCAGGCCCATTGGAAGTTAAACCCGCCAATGCGTCCATCAACATCCAACACCTCGCCTGCAAAGTGCAGTCCATCGACGATGCGCGATCCCATCGTCCGGAAGTTGATTTCCGCCAACGGTACGCCGCCTGCGGTCACTTCGGCTGCGTTCCAACCGCGATCATTAACCACCGGCAAAGCCAACGCCGTCAACGCATGTGAAAGTTTACGACGCATATCTCGGTTAAGCTGCCCAATCACACGATCCGCACCCATACCGACATGGTCACATAAAATCTCAACCATCCGAGTAGGGAAATACTTCGCGAGAATCCGACTGACCGTCATCTTCGGTTCCTGATCCATCAGCCATTTTTCACACGAATCAAAATGCATCTCCGGCAAGAGCTGACAGAACAACGCTGCCTTTTGCCCCTGTCCGTGAGCCATCACCCAAAATCGACTGGCATCCATCGCCACCGGGCCACTGATCCCAAAATGCGTCCACAGCATGGAGCCGGTACGCGAGTCGACACGTTTGCCATCGACATGAGTATGCAACGTCACCTCATGCGAAATGCCTGAGAGTTTGGCATGGAAGAAGGATGAATCCAAAACCAACGGGACCAGCGCGGGGTAAGTGTCGGTGACGGTGTGCCCAAGACGTTTGACCAACGCCCAACCACTGCCATCCGAACCACTCTTGGGTAATGACCGTCCGCCGGTACAGACCACCACACGCTGTGCGATGACGTTGCCTGTATCCGTTTGAATCTCAAATGGCCCGGATGCCTGCTGGTCATCGGCTTTTGACATCGGCATGATCTGTCGGACACGGCTATCAGGTTGAATCTCAATGCCCAGCGCTTTGCAACGGTTGAGTAACGCATCGAGAACAGTCTGGGCGGAGTCGGTGACAGGGAAAAGTTTGCCAGTGTCTTCTTCCTTGAGTTTCACGCCCATTTCTGCAAACCAGTCGATGGTTTGTTTGACGTTAAATCCTGCGAGGATATTGCGGATGATTTTTTGTGAACCGTGATAATCCCTGGGGATCACGCGTGTGTGGGTCACATTACAGCGTCCGCCACCGGAGACGAGGATTTTCGTGCCGACCTTTTTCGCAGCGTCCAAAATGACAATTTTCTTGTCAGGTGCAGCCTGAGATGCGAAAATAGCAGTTGCCAACCCTGCAGCCCCTGCCCCCACGATCACCAGATCGACCTGTTTTGCCAACATGTTCAATTCGTCATCTCCTGCGGACTTTTTCAAACGTTACAGAGGATAATGAATTGTGACGATAAAATCCTTGGTATCCTATGCATGATTGAGGATTTTCCGGAGAATGACATGCTCAGACGTTTGATTGCATCACTGGTCCCACACTCCCCTGCCAAGCGTCGGCAGAAGCGGATATCGCCCTGCCAATTCCAGGCCCTGGAACCGCGTCTGCTGCTGAGCACCATCTCCGGCCGCGTCTGGCTTGATGCCAACATCAACGGGATTCAGGATCCGGAAATCAACGGCTTTGAATCCGAGTTTGAAGATGGGCTCGCCGCCATCACCGTCGAGCTATACAACAATTCCAACCAACTGCTCGATACCACCTCCACCGACAATGATGGTCTGTTCAGCTTCACCGGCTTGGATGCAGGCAGCTACAAGCTCAAATATGACACCACCATTGACATCGACAGCACGGAACACCAACTGACGTTCCAGAATGCTACGTTCGGTCAAGCCAATTTGCCGACCATGGACAGCGACGCCAACACGCTTTCGGGACAGACCAATGTGATCGTCCTGGGTGAAGACGAAACGGTGGATGACCAGGGTGCAGGCTATGCACCGATTTTCAGCCTTGTCTCGGGGACTTCCGTTGTCGTCGGCCAGAACTACAATTTCGAATTGGATTTCGCCCTGCCGGATTATCTGACCGGCTATCCCACGACGATCGAGTGGTACGCTGGCGACAGTGATCACGATCTGAGCATTACCGAGCAAACCACCAACAACTCCATGGGGGATTTATTTGTCACCGTCGATTTTGACACCTACGACAGCAACCACTTTTTCGACACTCAATTCAAACGCGATTTACTCCAGTATGCTGCAAGCAGTGTTGCCAATCGGTTTGGGGATACGCTGCTTGCCATCGAGCCGGATGAAAATAACAGTTGGACCATGGGAATTACACAACCGGATTTTGATCTGAGCTCTCTTGGTGAGAATGAAGGCGAACCCTACATCGAGATTGAAGGTGGGACGATTGCACAAAATGAAATTCTGATTTTTACTGGTGCAACCGATCTTGGCTCAAGTACCCTTGGAACGGGCGGTCCCGGCTCGTATGGCGCTTTTGGTTTCCAGGACTTTTTCGACATTCTACAAGGTCGTGGGCAAGCCGGAGCATTGGGTTCATCCGCGTCGCAAACCGATGTCTCGCTCTGGGGTGGTTCCATTCGTTTTGATACGGACTCGAATTGGTATTTCGGATTGAACACAGACGACATTGGATTCAGCCAGTACGATTTCCTTTCTGTTGCCATGCATGAAATGCTCCACGCCTATGGCTTTGGCATCTCCGACTCATGGGACAATCTGGTATCCAGCGGTACTTTTACAGGTACGGAATCGACATCGCTATATGGCAGCAATCCACCCTTGAACCAGTACAATTCCCATTTCCAGAATGGATTGACTGACCCGGATACTGGTGAAGAAGCAGCTATGGATCCAACCATTACCAACGGTGTCAGAAAAGGTGTCACTGCAATCGACTATGCTGCGATGGACGATATCGGCTGGGACCTGCTTGATGCACCGACAGTGTCCAGTGGGGATCAGAGTGGCGTCGCAACAGGCACCAACGCCTACGGTTCCACCGGCACCAAGACCGTCACGTTCACCATTCTCACGGAGTACGGCAACCTCACCTACCAGATTGATCTCGAAGTCCTCGATGCAGCACAGGTCTCTGATGTGCAAATCAATGCAGCGAACTTTACAGAAGACATTGATGATCCTGCCCTGATTTCCCCGAACTTCAGCAGCAGCATTCAACGCAGCATTCTCAAGAGCGTGGTCTTCACTTTCAACCGTGAGATGGAAGACATCAGCACCAGTGACCTTTCACTGAAAATCATCTATCAGGATGGGACAAGTGACGATGTCGTACTCAACGATGCTTCCGTCAGCACGGCAGACAACACCACCTTCACACTTGATATGCGTGAGATGATATTAACCGATGGTGTGTACGAATTGACCATCAAAGACACCGTGGTCGATGCAATCTCGTTAGCCAATCTCGATGGCAATACGGATGATGACAACCAACCAGGTGGTAATTATGTCTCGGACCGGTTCCACCAACTTAATGGGGATTTCAATGGTGATGCTATCTTTAATGCTGCGGACCTCGGAGCAGTGCAGTATTACTGGAACGGCAACCATGCTGACCCACCTGCTTACATTGATATCAACGGTGACAATATCGTCGACGGCGATGATATGCCCGACAACGGAGACTGGCAGAAGCGACTTGATCTGGAAGTTGAAGAACTCGTGGTCGAATCACTGGCTATCGAAAGCCCCTCACCTCAGCAAAGCAATATGGCCTTGGCGTTGGCTGCCTACCAGACCCAACAAAGCAGTCTCAAAATCGTACAGTCGGATGATCAATCGGGCGATGAAGTCGAATACGAAGACCTCATTGGTCAGTGGCTTTAATACGCATTCACCATCACAATGCATATCAACAGCATGGTCATTTGATCATCACACAGTGATGCAGCTATTGGCGTTGTATTTGAACGTAAGCTAAAGCTTCGCCCATGCGTTTGATGGCAGTGTGGATGCGGTCCAGTGATTCATACCCGAAACTCAGGCGCAGTTGGCGTTGGCCTTGCTGGGCCATATCACCGTCGGAGTTCACGCAGAAATGGCCGGGGATGTAAATGACCGTCGGATTGTTTTCTGCATCGATGCTTTGGTTGCCGGTATCGCGTGAGAGGAATTTGAAGAACGCACTTTTCGGGTGGGTTGGCGTGTTCTTGAAGGTGAGATAAAAATAGAATCCCGCCCTGCCACCGATGATCGATTCAACTTCATTTCCAAGATATTGCTCGATCCATTTGCGTGTCTGCACGGCCTTTTCGCGATAGCCTGTTATGACGGACTCGATTTGTTCGGAAGCATGTTGTTCGAGCAACAATGCTGCGACATGCTGATTTAACAGTGGTGCGCTAAACCCGGTGTCGGAGACCTTCTGCACCATAGCATCGAGAAACGGTGATGGTTTGGCGAGCATGTATCCAACGCGCAAGGTCGGAGCAAGTGTCTTGGATAAAGTACCGATTTCGTGGACGATGCCAAGCTCATCATGCAGTAACGCAGAGTCAGGCGTGGGGGTATCCGGATCGTGGATCAACTGCTCATAGGCCGTATCCATGATCAGCGGAATCTTGCGGCGTTGTTCCGTGCAGAGTTTATTCATCAAACGCAACAAACCAATCCGACGCTGCGTGGTGAGAATGCTGCAACTGGGATTATTGACGGTGACGATGTAGACAAAACTGATCTCATTGCGACGTTTGCCCAGTGCTTTGATTTTCTCTGCAAGAATGTCAGTACGGATACCATCGCGATCTTCAGGAATCGAGAGCAGTTGAAAACCGGCGCGTTGGAGTTGGTTGGTGTAGATGTAGTACAACGGGTCGGTGGTGACGACAATGCCACGGGGCAGAATCTGCGTCATGGCATCAAGCAGACTGGTCGCGCCGTTGGCTCCGATGATCATGTCGAGTTTTGCAAGTGATGCAGGCGTGAGATTGCCAAAATGGTGATACGCCAGATACGTTCGGATGGCTGCGATGAGTTCGGTGACGCCGTCGGGTGAACCGTAGTTAAATGGCGCGTGAAAATCGTGGTGATGGGCGACGATGTGATTGACGGCATCAGCGATGAACTGACGCGGGATGGTGTTTTCATTGACGTAACCCACCCCCAGATTGATGTCGATTGCCGGTCGGAAAGTGTTGGCAAAGCTGGCCATCATCTGAGCAACCGGTGAAGGCGTGGTCGAAGCCTGGCCGTAGTCTGAAAGTGATATCTCGTGCATAAGGTTCATTGTAGCGAAATCCAAGGAGCGCTAAACCGCAAGCGGTTAAAGACATGGTATGATATCCAACCGAATTAGAACTCAAGGATGACTGGACATGATCGATCTCAAAGCGTTACGTGACAATCCCGACCGCTACCGCAAAGGTGCTGCCAACAAGAACTATGATCCGACACTCGTCGACAAGCTGTTGGAAGTCGATGCCTCCCTGCGCGAAGTGATGAGTGAGCAGCAGAAACTCACCGCTGAGAAAAACGAGATCGGCAAGAAAATCGGCATGATCGCAGGCAAACTCAAAAAGGCCTCCGATGACGAAAAAGCTGCATTGCAAGCCGAAATGAAAGCGCTGCAGGCTCGCCCCAACGAGATCAAACAGGTCGAAGGCGATCTGGTCACCAAGGTCAGTGACCTGGAAAAAGCCCGTCTGGACCTTTGGTTGCAAGTCCCGCAACCGGCTGACGATGACGTCCCGGTCGGCAAGACGGCTGATGACAACGTGCAGATCAGCACGTGGGGTCCGGACTGGTTCAGTCCTGAAAAATCCTTCGAAGACAACAAGGGCTTCAAGCCCAAGAGTCACATGGAACTGGGCGAAGCGCTGGGTCTGTTTGACTTTGAACGTGGCGTGAAAATGGCAGGCTCACGCAGCTATGTCCTCTGTGGCGATGGCATGCGTCTACACAATGCGATCCTGCGCTATGCGTTTGATTTCATGACCAATGAAAATGGCTTCAAAGCCATGAGTGTCCCCGTCATGGTGCGTTACGAATGCATGGAAGGCACCGGCTTTTTCCCGCATGGTCGTGATCAGGCTTACGACATCGGCAACCCAACCGGCGAAGGCTATTCGCTGCACATGACCGGCACGGGTGAAGTCGGACTCATGGGTTATCACATGGGTGAGATTCTGGAAGAAGACCAACTGCCGATCAAGATGACCACCGTGAGTACCTGCTTCCGTCGCGAAGCCGGCGCTGCTGGTAAAGACACACGTGGCCTGTATCGCATTCACCAGTTTGATAAGGTCGAACAGGTCGTGATCTGCAAAGCTGATGAAGCTGAAAGTCGCGATTGGCATAAGCAGATGCTCGGCTTTGTGCAGGAACTGCTCAAGCGTTTGCAGTTGCCCCACCGGTTGCTCCAATGCTGCACCGGTGATCTTGGCCCCAAAAATGCAGACATGATCGACGTGGAATGCTGGATGCCCAGCCGCGGTGAAGTGGCCGAGGATGGCAGCACCAGCGGTGACTGGGGTGAAACGCACTCCGCCAGCCGGTTGTACGACTACCAATGCCGTCGCCTGAACCTGCGTTACCGCGACAAGGAGTCAGGCAAGACCGTGGTGTGTCATGCGTTGAACAACACCGTTGCCGCCAGCCCGCGTATTTTGATCCCCATCATGGAAATGTATCAAAATGCCGACGGTACGATCACGATCCCCGAAGTCTTAAGGCCGTATATGGGTGGGGATGAGAAGATCGGGTGAACCAAGCAACTCAATTTGAGACTGGAAAGCAATCATGGGGGCCAACTTGTATCTATGGATTGAATACGACACTTCTACTGATGATGTCGCTTTTTCCAATCCTGAATCAATTGAGTGCTTACCACTTTGTGACTGGGTCAACCTTTCACATGCCAAGGATTATCACTTTATTGGTGCAATTTCTGGATGTCGCAATCACACCGATATCAAACCGTTAATTGCATTACGTGGCTGCCCTGATCATCTGAGCTATGAATTTACAAAATACAATCAGGAGATGGGCTAGGAAAATACGGGATGGCTTTATGCAAGTGAAGTGCTTGACTGCATAAAACATCAAATGATCCCTGTGAAATATTTTTCTCTCGAACTGAAAATAGTTTTGAATACACTCAAATTCTTAAGTGATGAAATAGGTTCAAACCGGGTTCGAATTGTCTTTGATATCACTAGCGCGTAAATTTAACATTCCAATAGCATTATCCCTAAACACGTGTCAAATCACCCCAATCGTTTTAAACCCCTGCAAATAAATTGATTGCAAATTAGCATTTGACATGCTAAAATGGTCTTCTTATGCCCACATCGACTAAACCCAAGAAGACATCGTCGGCAAGCGGTTCACGCCGTAGCCGTTCTGGCCGTTCCACTGTTGCCGCGATCAGCAATTTCTCCAGTGCTCAACGCTGGTTATTGCAGCATCAAAACCACGAGCGCATGCGCGTTGTCCCATACAACGAAAAGGCTTTCAGCCTTGATCGCATGGAGAAACTGCTCAAGCTCATGGGCAATCCCCACAACGAGCTCAAGTGCGTTCAAATTGCTGGTACCAAGGGCAAAGGCTCGACCTGCGCGATGCTCTCAAGCATGCTTCAGTCCTGTGGTTACACTGTTGGCCTGTTCACCAGCCCCCACCTTGTGGACATGCGTGAACGCATCACCATTAACGGTGAAATGATCAGCCACGGCGATCTGACCGAACTGTTCAAGCAGATCGAAGTCCACGAAAAGAAGCTGGGCAAAGACAACCTGCCAACCTATTTTGAAGTCCTTACTGCTACAGCGTTGCGCTACTTCGCGGATCAGGCGGTGGACATCGTGATCCTGGAAACGGGTCTGGGCGGACGCCTGGATTCGACCACCGTGGTCACCCCCATGGTCTGCGGCCTGGTGCACATCGGCCTGGATCACACCAATATTCTCGGCGACCGCATCACTGACATTGCCCGTGAAAAAGCAGGTATCCTCAAGAAAGGCGTCCCCGCAGTCAGCGTTGAGCAGGCTGAGGAAGTCCGCGGTGTCTTTGATGAGGAAGCTGGCAAGGTCGGTGCAACCTTGGAATACACCGGCGATCAGATCGACTTCTCGCATCGCTTTGAAGCCAACCGTGAGTTGGGCCCGCATACCCGCGTGAGTCTGACCACGCAGACCAGCAAATTTGAACACTTGCCCGTCCCCCTCAAGGGTGAACATCAGGCACACAACTGTGCTTTGGCGTTGGCTTTGCTGGACAAGCTAAAATCCCATGACTTCTCGTTTGACCAGGATCGCATTGTCGAAGGCCTGGCTAAAACGCAGCTTGCAGGTCGCATGGAACAGGTCTTTACCGAGCCACGCGTTCTGATTGATGGTGCGCACAATGCCGACTCGATTTATGCTTTGATCCGCTCGCTGGGGGCTCACATCAGCTATGACTCGCTGGTGGTGATCTTCGGCTGTGGCCAGGACAAAGACGTCAAAGGCATGCTCAGCCAACTGAGTCTGGGTGCTGATAAAGTGATCTTCACCCGCGCCAAGCTCAACCCGCGTGCCTGCGAACCAGCAGACCTGCTCTCGCAGTTCAATGAACAGTCAGGCAAGATGGCGCAGACTGCTGCGAACCTGGAAGACGCACTGCGTTTAGCCAGTCGTGCAGTGAGTCGTGAAGATCTCATCGTCGTCACCGGCAGCTTCTATCTCGCGGGTGAAGCCAAGAAGTTCTTCATTGATCTGCCCAATCGCAAACCGGATCCGACACCTGCCCATCGTCGGATGCGTCGCCGATAATCAACAGAACAGTTAACTGGGGGTTTGCAGACATCATGCATCCGGGCTTTCACGCAAGCAATGCGTTGTACATCGTTGGCACAGGTTTACTGTCCGTCGGTCTGCTATTGCTCATTGCAGCGATGGTCCCCCAACTGCGAAATCTGATCAAATGGCCAAGACGCTACAGCGGTTGCATGCTCCTGATTGGCCTGATGATGCTTACGCTATCGACGCATTTTCACCGCAACCAGCATTCCCTTTGTGAACTGCTCTGCACGGCCATCGATCAGGGGCAGGATCAGGTTGTCGTCGAAATGCTGAAGCGTCATCCTGGCTTACGCACACAATGCATGGATGGTATTCCTCTGATCCATCGGGCGATCCGCAGCAAACGGCTTGCGATCATGATGGTCGTCTTGACGGATGACAATCTGGACATCGAAAAATGTGATCCGCAGGGCAGAACACCTTTGATCTATGCCCTTGAACTGGAACAGAAATTCATGGTTGCCACCCTGCTCTGCCGTAAAGCCGATATCAATGCCAAGTCACCTGACGGGCGAAGTGCGCTTGAAATGGCTAAGGAACTGGGGCATGATTACAGCCGTCTTTTTGAATTGCCTTACTGAGCTGGAGTTTTCATGCACCGATCAAAATGGTTGATGATGTTGCTCCAGATCACCCTTGCCCTGTTTGGCATGTTCATGATGCTTTACAGTGTCCAACTGATTATCAGCAACGAACGATCACACGCAGCGATCTGGTTTTTCACCGGCCTGGTATTGCTGCTGATCTCCGGCGGACTCCAATATTATGAATATCACATGGGGCGACAGCGGCGTTAAATCATCTCCGATTAAGCCCCATCGCCAATAACCAACAAAAAACGTCAGCCCATCAAGTGATGAGCTGACGTTGTATGGATAGGTTAATCAAACAGATTCAATCTGGTGAACATACCGTCGAATTATTCAGGCACCGTCATGGTCACATGGACGACGCCTTCTTCATTTTCAGTTTCGACATTGAGATTTGAACGCTTGAAGATTTTGAGCATGCCCGCATTTTCTGAGAGCACATCAGCAGTGAATTTCTTGATACCGCGACTCTTTGCCACGTCAACAAGTTGTTCAAAGAGGTAGCTGCCAAGACCTTGACGCTGAAAGTCGTCACGAACGATAAACGCCAGGTCGGCTTCCGTGCCATCCTTCTGAATGAAGTAACGCCCGATGGCCACGATCTGCAGTGCCTCAATCGGTCCCGCCACGCCAACCAATGCCACTTCGTTCTGGAAGTCCACGTTGCAGAATCCCTGAAGCTTATCGTGGGGCAACGCCTTGAGGGCATGATGGAATCGCAGGTAAACCGTCTGCTCACTGAAGGAGTAGAACATATCACGGATGAACGGCTCATCGTCAGGACGAATCGGGCGAACCATTACGCGGCGACGGTCGGGCAATTCATGCTTGGTCGTCAGTGATGCAGGTGGCGGCGGTGTGACGGCTGGAAGAATCTGGTTGGGGTAAACCAGGTGACGATGCTTGGCAGCATGGAGCAACTCGCTACGGAAATTGGGATGAGCAATGTTGATCAATGCCATGGCACGCTGACGCATGGATAGACCATGCAGGTATGCCACGCCGTACTCGGTGATGACATAGTTGACATCGCTGCGCGGGGTGCGGACACCGGTCCCCGGCTCCAGTTCGCTGACAATGGTCGAGACGACTTGGCCGTCTTCGTTTTTCATCGTCGAGGGCATGACGATAAACGACTTACCACTGGTGGAGTAGTTGGCACCGCGAATAAAGTCGGCCTGTCCGGCGATACCACTGGTGAACTTCGTGCCGATCGAATCACTGACCACCTGGCCAGTGAGATCGATCTGGGTGGCCTGATTGATGCAGACCATGTTGTCCTGCTTTGCGACCACGCGGAGATCGGAAGTGTAGTCCGAGCCCTTGAGGACGATTTCAGGATTGTTGTTGATGAACTTGTAAAGTTCCTTGGAACCGACACAGAAGCTGGCAACGACCTGCCCCTTGTCCAGCGTCTTGTTCTTGCCATTGACCACGCCTGCTTTGATGAGTTTCATCACACCATCGGAAATAAAACCCGAGTGCACGCCGAGGTCTTTCTTATCGGTCAAGGTTGCGGCAATGGCATCAGACAAGCCGCCGGTACCAAACTGCACGGTTGAACCGTCACTGACCATGGGATTGACGTAGGCAGCAATAGTTTGAGCCACGTTTGGATCACCATCCCAGTCACCGATTTCCGGCAACTCTTCGTCGTGAATGACAAGCGCATCAATCTTGTCGACCTTGATCAATGAACTGCCACCGGTGCGGGGCATGTTCTTGTTGACCTGTGCAATGACGATCTTGGCCGCATCGACCGCAGCAAGCGTCACATCGACACTTACGCCCAGCGAAACATAGCCATGTTCATCCGGTTCGGTGACCATGATCACCGCCACATCCACCGGCCAGCGACCCGCGGTAAATAGTCTGGGAACGGAGGACAGTGACACTGGGGTGTAGTCCGCACGTGCCTGGTTGACCGCCATTTCCATGGAATCGTTACCGATGAGCAATGTGTTGCAACGGAAGGTGCCCGCCATGTTGGCTTTGGCGTAAGGGGTGTCACCAAGGTTGTACATGGTGATCAATTCGATGTCATCAAGCATGCCTGCCTGAGCCGCCAACGCGCGGGCCAACTCGCGGGGTTCACCTGCGGCCGAGCCAATGACAACACGGCTACCGGGCTGGATTTTTTTCACAGCCGTTGCCGAATCGACAATTTTCGAAGCATACTTTTCTTGCCAGGAACTCATTCGTCACCTCCGGACAGAATAATGCGAGCATCGGCAGCCATGCAGCCTTGGCCCTTTTCAAACACCACAAGCGGGTTGATGTCCAGTTCAGCCACCTGTGGGAAATCAATGACAAATTGCGAAAGCTTGAGCAGCGATTCGAGTAACGCCTGCTTGTCCGCAGCCTTCTGGCCACGTACCGGATCAAGCAGCTTGGCACTGCGGGTCTTGCCGATCATGCGAGTGGCGTCGGCTTCGTCCAACGGGGCAACATTGAATGCCACGTCCTTGAAGACTTCGGTGTAGATACCGCCCATACCGCACATGATCAGCGGGCCCAGGGACGGATCACGCGATAAACCGAGAATCATTTCACGGCCTTTACCGAGCATCTTCTGAACCAGCACACCCCAGATTTCAACGTCATCGCCCATGCGCTGCTTGACGGTCTTGATCATGGTGTTGTAGGCATTGCGGACTTCATCATCACTGTTGAGATTCAAAGCCACACCGCCCACATCGGACTTGTGCAGAATCTTGGGGCCGGCAATTTTGAGAACCACCGGGCCGTCCATCTTACCTGCCGCTTCGACGGCTTCGTCGGCATTGGCAGCAAGCTTAAACGGCACAGTCGGGAAACCGTACGCATCGAGCACCTGCATGGCGTGAGCTTCGACCAGGCTGGTGATGCCCTTGTCCGTCAGACCTTTAAGAATCTTGGCAGCAGCTTCCTTGTTGACTTTCACTTCGCGACTGCTGGCGGACGTCTTGGTCCATTCGGCGAAACGGCACTTGGCCATCATCGCACCGGCAGCACTCTCCGGGAAGGTGTAGGTCGGCACGTTGTACTTGCTGCGTAACTCGTTGGCACCTTCCTGCACTTCGCCAGCACCCATCAAACAGGCGACCACCGGCTTCTTGCAGAACTTGCGCGTCTCACCAATTTCCTTGGCGATCTGCGTCGTGTTCGTCATCGTCTGCGGGGTCACAATGACCATGATCTGATCGACATTGTCGTCAGCAGCCACAGCGTCCAATGCTGCACGGTAACGATCGTGACGAGCGTCACCAATTACGTCCACCGGGTTCTTGAATGAACCGGCAGCAGGCAGTTGGAACTTAAGCGACTTGATGGTGTAGTCTTCGAATTTACACAGTTCCAGACCGCTGGAAATACAGGCGTCCGTCGCCATGATGCCCGGGCCACCTGCGTTGGTGACGATGGCGGTGCGACGACCAGCCGGGAGAACTGGATCACTGAAACAGGCAGCCACGTCAAAGAGCGTTTCCACACTATCGACACGAATCACACCAGCCTGTTCAAGCAATGCATCGTAGACTTCGTCGGAGCCGGCCATTGAACCGGTATGCGATGCAGCAGCGGCGGCCCCCTGACTGGTACGACCGGTCTTGATCATCAGGATCGGCTTGGGGTTGGGGCCACGGGTGATCAACTGTGCAGCTTCGACGAACTTGCGGCCGTCACTGATGGCTTCGACGTACATCAGGATGGCCAGTGTTTCTTCGTCTTTCCACAAGCTGAGCATCAGGTCCACTTCGGAGATGTCAGCCTTATTGCCGAAACTCACGAAGCGGGAGAAACCAATGCCACGGGTGCCTGCATAGTCTAGTAGTGCAGAACACAACGCGCCGGACTGACTGATCAGGCCGATGTTCCCACGGTTAGGCGTCAGCGGTCCGAAGCTGGCGTTCATGCCGACTTCCGGATGCGTGTTGATGATACCCAGACAGTTGGGGCCGAGGATGTTCAGGCCGTTTTCGTCTGCGTATGCCTTGAGTGCTTTTTCGCGTTCAACGCCTTCGCCGCCGACTTCCTTGAAGCCTGCGGAGATGACCACGAAGTTTTTCACACCCTTGGCAACCCCCTGTTTGATGGTTGGCAAAACGTACGGGGCTGGAATGACAACGACGATCAGGTCAAGCTGATCGTCGTCGATTGAGTCCAGAGATTGTACGCAGCGAATCCCAAACAGGGAGCGAGCTTTGGGGTTGACCGGGTAGATTACGCCTTGGTATCCGCCGTCGATCAGGTTTTCCATGATGGCGTAGCCGACGGATCCTTCACGTCGAGATGCGCCGACAACTGCGATTCCGCGGGGGGCAAAAAGAGGTTCGAGGTTGCGAAAGTGAACTGAACCTTCTGCCGAGTCCGCTGGACTTTCCGATTGGTTGAGAGTGGCTGTCATATACTCCATTTCCTTTGCATGACAGGTAAAGCCAGTGGCCTGCACACTGAGGATTACACTTATAAAAAGATGTCTAGTTCGGATATGGTTGTCCGAATCAGGCTTCCTGTCAAATCAAAGGTGTGAATTAGCTGTTTAGAGCAAACCCTAGCCCCATCAGAGCAATCCGATTGGCTGGATATCCCCATTCTGAGTACAGTTGACTTTTCAAGCAGTCCGCGGGCAATTATGATGTATGTTTTACCAGAGACCAGCCCAACTATTGGACGCTCAACACATGCAAGCACCGGACATTATCAACAAACTCACTGAGAAATTTGGCGACGCCATTGCCGAGCGCTTTCCCGAGGACCAGCATCCCCGCGTGCATGTTGCCCCGGAAAACTGGCGCAGCATTGCCCAGTTTCTCTACAACGATCCGGAGTTGGCTTTCGACTGGCTGGCCTGCATCTCGGCAGTGGACTACGTGGCGGACAACGAACTGGCTGCCGTCTACGAACTCCGCTCCACCAAGCATAACCACTGGTTCTGCGTCAAGGTCATCGTTGGTCGTGATGGCACCCCCACCGTCCCGTCCGTCTGTGATCTGTGGCCTGCAGCAGATTGGCACGAACGCGAAGCCTACGACATGATGGGCATCGTCTTTGAAGGGCACCCCGACCTTCGTCGCATCCTCCTGCCCGAAGACTGGGAAGGCTTTCCCCTCCGCAAAGACTACGTCTTCCCCAAACACTACCACGGCATCCCCGGCACGTACGAAACCGACTGGAAACAACGTGCTGACTATCCGAACTAAACTGATTTGCTTATGACATCCAAACGACTTGTTCTGACGTTGTGCACGATT
This sequence comes from Phycisphaeraceae bacterium, assembly GCA_002704825.1. GTDB lineage: Bacteria > Planctomycetota > Phycisphaerae > Phycisphaerales > Phycisphaeraceae > UBA7800. The sequence goes on along the minus strand of PAIY01000188.1, from coordinate 3,033 downwards.
AGTCTGTCACTACTGACCGGCTGTGCTCATTCTGATCTCGTTCACCAGACCTCCAGCATCGACGCCTTGCTCCAAGGCGAGTACGGCCCGCTCATCTCCGTTGCACAACTCAAAACACAAGGCGACACCGGCATCGGAACCTTCGAGCATCTGGATGGTGAAATGCTCATGCTTGATGGCATCGTCTACCAGATCAAGTCCGATGGCACGATCCACCAACGCGACAACACCACGCAAATCCCCTTTGCTACCGTCAAGTTTTTCAAAGCGGATCAAACGTTAACCATCTCAGAGGATCTGACATTCGCCCAACTCACTGAGCAACTCGATCAACACCTGCCAACGGAAAATTACTTCCATACCTTCATCATCCGTGGCACATTCAAGTCCGTTAAAACACGCAGTGTCCCCAAACAAACACCGCCCTACCCACCATTGGTCGAAGTTGTCAAAATCCAACCGACATGGACGTTTGAAAATGTCACCGGCACGCTGGTCGGTTTCAAATGTCCGACCTTCTCCAAGGGACTTAACGTCCCCGGATATCACCTGCATTTTCTCCGTGATGATCACATTGGTGGTGGTCATGTCCTGGACTTCACCACCGATGACATCAATGTGCAGATCGACAGCTCACGTCAATGGCAACTCACCTTGCCCGATACGGATTTCTTCCGTGAGATGAACCTGGCTAAAGACCGTAGCAAGGAATTACACAAGGTCGAAAAAGACCGGTAAACCCATCATGCTTGCGTTTTTTGTCAATCCATTCGAAGTAGATTTGGTTTCACGATATTGTTTTCGGATATAGCCTACGACTCCGACTGAAAATTCGCAGTGTGACTGCCACGATGTCTTACTCCGTTGTCCCATCCGCCAATGAACCGTGGATCGGGCGTTTGGCGCACCATGCAATCACGCGACGGACAAATGCCTGGGATGCAGATGGCGCATAGGTCGCAGCACTGTGCCCAAGCAGGGATTGGACCACGCGTGATTCATTGACTTGATACGCCCAAGCCAATGGCTCTTGCGAACCGGTGATGTTTGAAGTGGCCACCAGTAACGGTTCTTCGATCGGCATGTCACCATGCTGACGCCAATACAACTCATCCGTGACCTCAAAGGGTTTGAGCCCCGCTGCAAGTGGATGGCGTCCTTGTGGGCGTACTTCAAATGGGCCGAACTTGTCATGATGGCTGCGTCCAGGTGCAATGTCACGATGTTCCCACACACGCTGAACCAATGTGCGATACCACGGCCAATCACTCTTGCCATCGGTTTGGGGCAATGAAGCGTGACAGGCACCGTTGGCAAAGTGATGCACGAATACACCGCCACCGCGTATGGTGAAATCTTCGATGGCTTGTTTGACGGCATCGCTGAGTCCTACTGGATCATGCCAATTCACCCAGTTAAGCACCAGTACATCACAATCTTGCAAGTCTGAAACCAGATCGTCCGGGCAAGTTGTCACCCGTGTCTGGATACGATCATCATCACCAAAGACACGCAAGAGTGCGCCGGTGGTCTCCGCCCAGTTATGCCAACGGTGAGCATTGTTGCCACTAAGCATGGTCACACGAATCGGCTTGATTTGCGGGCCATCTGCAACGCGATGAGTCACTTCTTCACGCTCTGCAAAGGCAATCTGCAAACCCTCCTCGGGAATTTCCAAACCGGCACTCCAGGCGATACCATTGAGCACCAGGGTTCGAAGCCCATCAACCCGGAAAATATCCAGACTGTGTCCCATGGTTGTGCCAAAGCTTCGACCGCCGTCATGACGTTCAAGGCACCAGGCAACAGCTTGTTCCTTGGGATCATCACTTTGCGTTGGCAATGCACGAATCTGAATCAGCGGAACCGCCTCAGGATGAAACGACAATTGATGGTAAAACTCTTCACGGAGTTTGGGGCTGCCGACGCCATTGAGAATCGGATGTTGCTGTTGCATCCGGTCAAACACAGATGTGGACCATGTGATTTTTGATTTCCAATCCCGCTTGCCGTTCTGTTCCCAATGGAAGATAGCCCCCTGCCAATCCAATGCGTCCTGCATATCAGCCTTGGAGGCAAAGGTCGCAAAGTGAATCGGGACGAGTCCCATGCCTTGTGCGATGCGTTTCTTGAGTTGTTGCTTGCGTTGATCAATGCGTAAGTGCGATGCCTCTTCATATGGCAGATCACCATCTCGCCCATCACTGATGACAACCAGGCAGTCCGCGGTGTCAATGACATCTGCTTGCCAATCATCATTTTCAAGACGTGTGATATGAATCATATCCGCCAAAGGTGAACGCTGCAGACAGTCGTGGAGCAAGCGTGCTTGAGCCGGATAGTCGTGAATGCCGTTGTCATCAGGGCCATGACTTTTTTTGCCCGCCAGCAGGACAATGTGTTTTTTATCTGAATTCATTTGATGTTTTCCGTGTGTGTTTAAAGATTTGATTTTCAGCAGGACCAATCCATAACGGTGGTCAATGGACCATCTCCCTGCTGGGTTAAGCGATCATAAATTTTCTGACAATCACGCGGGTCACCAACTTCGTAAATGCCATTGACATTCAAGCGCTTCTGATCAAGCATGCGTAACGCACCCGTAAAATTACCCCAGATACTCGCCTGATCAAAATCACTGCGGTGTCTGGGAATCTCCCATTCCCAACCACTTCGCACATGCAGGTAGCGATGGAAAATCGCATGCGTCAATTCGAAAGCCTGCACGTCGGCTTTACGTCGCCAGGGGACACCGATCAGGGAAAGCTCCCCGCCCTTGCGAAGCGTCTTGCTCGCATCAACCACAGCCTGTTCATGACCAGTGCAGTCGATTACTAAATCCATGTCATCACGATCCGGCGTCTTGTCCAACACCGTGCAAAAGCTGTTGGAAGCCAATTGCTCACGGCGTCCTGCAACAGGATCTACGGCAAAGACATTGTAGCCACAACAGTCAAAGAGTCGGCTTGCCATATTGCCCACCAAGCCCAATCCCATGATCAACACATTCGAAGTCGGACGCATCCGGGTGGT
>PAIY01000187.1 GCA_002704825.1 Phycisphaeraceae bacterium | reverse complement strand
TGTGCTCAGGCCCAAGCCCTTCCGGGGAAAAAAGCCGCCGGCGCTTGAGGTAAAGCCCTTGACAAACAACACAGCCGCTTCGTGGTAAAAATCTGACGGTCCGCATCGTCTGCAGATATCCAGACCACCCCCTCAACTTGACGAGACAAGCGAATCTGGATATTTCTGTTACATGGGATATGTCAATGAAAAAATCGTAGCAGACGGCATCACCTTCGACGACGTTCTGCTTCTTCCAGCCCGCAGTGATCTTGTGCCGTCGGATACCGACGTTTCGACACAGCTCACCAAGCGCATCCGCTTAAACATTCCGCTGCTCTCTGCCCCGATGGATACCGTGACCGAAGCGTCACTGGCGATCGCATTGGCGCAGGAAGGCGGCTTGGGCGTCATTCACAAGAACCTCTCCGTCGCCCAGCAGGTCGGCGAAGTGGCCAAGGTCAAACGCTCAGCCAACGGCGTGATCACCGACCCGGTGACGCTGCCACCCGAAGCCCCGGTCAGTGAAGTTCGCGCCCTGATGCGTGAGCAGCACATCTCCGGCGTGCCGATCACCGAGGACGGCAAGACCAACGGTAAAGTGGTCGGCATCCTCACCAGCCGTGACCTCAAGTTCCTCCCGGAAAAAGATCAGCCCATCGCTGAAGTCATGACCAAGGACCGCCTGATCACCGCTTCGCCGGACACCACCCTCGAGCAGGCCGAAGCCATTCTCAACAAAAACAAAGTCGAAAAGCTCCTGCTCGTGGATGACAAAGGACATCTCACCGGCCTGATCACCATCAAGGACATCGACAAGCAGACCCAGTTCCCCATGGCATGCCGCGATGATCGCGGCCGCCTGCGAGTCGGTGCAGCAGTTGGTGTGCATCAGCTTGATCGTGTTGATGCATTGATCGCTGCCGATGTGGACCTGATCGTTGTCGACACGGCACATGGTCATTCTGAAAACGTCATCGCCACCGTCAAAGCCATCAAAGCCAAGCATGATATTGATGTCATCGCAGGCAATGTGGCCACCACTGAAGGTGCAAAAGATTTGATTGAAGCCGGTGTCGATGCGGTGAAAGTCGGTATCGGCCCCGGCAGTATCTGCACCACGCGTATCGTCTCAGGCGTCGGTGTCCCGCAGATCACCGCCGTGATGAACGCAGTCGAAGTCGCCAAGCCGTTGGGCATCCCCGTCATTGCTGACGGCGGGATTCGTCACTCCGGTGACATCACCAAAGCCCTGGCAGCCGGTGCTTCCGTTGTGATGCTCGGTTCGCTGTTTGCAGGTCTGGACGAATCCCCGGGTGAAATGATCATTCACATGGGCCGACGCTTCAAGAGCTATCGTGGCATGGGGTCCGCCGGTGCGATGATGAAAGGCTCTGCTGACCGTTATGGTCAAAAGGGTGCCAAGAAACTGGTCCCCGAAGGTGTCGAAGGCCGCGTGGCTTATCGTGGCCCGCTTTCGGACTATGTCTTCCAACTCGTCGGCGGCGTGCGTGCCGGCATGGGTTACTGTGGCACACCGACGATTGAGTTGCTCCGTGAGAAGGCACGCTTCTGCCGCATCTCCGGCGCGACCTTGGCTGAGAACCACCCGCACGACATCACCATCACCAAGGAAAGCCCCAACTACACGATTGAGTATCGCGGGGAAGAATGACAACTTGGTGTTAAGATTTCTTAACCACAGATGAACACAGATAAACACAGATGTCGCTACGATGCGATGTCTGTGTTTTTTTGTTCAAGACATTTTTACCGCCAAGACGCCAAGAACGCCAAGATTTAAAGACAGAGAAAAATAACTTTTACCACAGAGGCACAGAGACGCAGAGCTTGAAAAAAAGATATGTATGCAAATTTCATTTTTTTTATGTTTAACTCAGTGTCACGGTGCCTCTGTGGTTAACAATTGTCTTGTTTTTTTCTCTTTCCGGTCTTGGCGTTCTTGGCGTCTTGGCGGTTAAAATTTTGTAAAGCGTGGTTTACCTCATGAACCAAACACTCAAACGTGAAGTCGGACTCTTTGGCGCGGTGATGCTGGGGCTCGGTTCCATCCTTGGCACGGGCGTGTTTGTCAGTATCGGGATTGCTGCAGGCATCACCGGGCCTTCGGTGATCATTGCGATTGTGCTTGCTGCGTTTGTTGCAACGTGCAATGCGCTCTCAAGTGCGCAGCTTGCAGCATCTCACGCGGTGAGCGGCGGGGCGTATGAGTATGGCTACAAATACCTGCATCCGACTTTGGGCTTTACTGCGGGTTGGATGTTTCTCTGTGCCAAGAGTGCTTCGGCGGCGACGGGGGCGCTGGGCTTTGCCGGTTACCTGCTTCAACCGTTTGACAGTGATGACACACTCACGCGAACGCTCATCGCAGCAGTCACCTGCCTGGTGATGACGGGCATTGTGCTTGGCGGGATTCGGCGGAGCAATGTCACCAACACGGTGATTGTGAGTTTCACGCTGCTGAGTTTGTTGGTTTTGGTGGCCATGTGTTTACCCAAAATGGGTAGCGGTGAGACATCAAACTTTGAGCCGTTCTTTGCATCGGATGATCAAACACCGTGGGGCAAGACGCAGGCATTACTCCAGGCGACCGCGTTGATGTTCGTTGCATACACCGGCTATGGGCGCATTGCCACACTCGGTGAGGAAGTCCACGAACCGCGCAAGACCATCCCGCGTGCGATTGTGGTCACGCTTATCGTTTCAGCGAGTTTGTACCTGCTGGTGGGCATTGTCAGTGTGGGTACGGTGGGGACCAGAGCATTGGAAGAAGCGACACTCGCAAAGGCAGCGCCGTTGGAAGTGGTCGCAACCATGCTGGGTATGCCTGCGATCAAGTGGATGGTCTGGGCAGGCGCGATGACGGCCATGCTGGGCGTACTCCTGAATCTTGTGCTTGGTTTATCGCGTGTTTTACTTGCGATGGGGCGGCGGGGCGACATGCCCAAGGCAACCGCCAAACTCAATGCTGAAGGGACCACGCCGACGGTTGCCGTGATTGCGGTTGGCCTGTTCATGACCGGGCTGGTGTTTCTGGGCGATGTCAAAACCACGTGGTCATTCAGTGCGTTCACCGTGTTGACGTATTACGCGATCAACAATCTGGCAGCCTTACAACTCGGTAAAGAGCAGCAGCTTTACCCCAAGTTCTTCCCGATCTGTGGCCTGGGTTCATGTCTGTTTTTAGGCTACTGGGTCGATTGGCAAATCTGGTTCACCGGTTTGGGACTCATCATCGCCGGACTCATTTGGCATCACCTGCGTCAACGGATGATTACAAAAACTGCATAGCGTTACACCGAATTTGAGCACCGGGTGTTAACCCGGTGCCCCATGGATCAACGTATGCACAACGGGCACCGGATTAACATCCGGTGCTCAACTTGAAGCACATACTTTGGCAGGAGTGATAAATCACTTCGATTTTCTATTCATCACACCAATAAATCCGGTATCATTGCAATACCCGTCTTTTCTTCCGAGGTATTGATTGATGCAATGTAAAGAATGTGGCTACCGGCTTTGGAATATCCAATCGCGGACTTGCCCGGAGTGTGGCAAGGACTTTAAGCCGTCGGAGTTTGATTATGTTCCAAGCAGTGTGGCATTTTGCTGCCCGCATTGTGATCAGAGTTATTTCGGCACCGATGAACGGGGGCATTTGACGCCACGTGCATTTGAATGTGTTGGTTGTAAAAGACACATTGATATGGATGAGATGGTGCTGCGACCGGGGCCGGGGTATGAGGAACGGCAGGCGCATCAGAGTGAGAACCCATGGGTCGAACGCAAGAAGTCGCAGAGTTCCTTTTTGGCATGGATCAAAACCAGTTGGCGGGCGATGATGCGACCCAACGATCTGGCCAAGACGTTTGGTGATCGCAATGATTGTTTCCCGGCTTCGATTTCGTTTTTGTTTTTCAACAACGCGTTGATCACGCTGCTTGGGCTTGGTGTGATCATTGTCATGGTTGGCATGGAAACGCTGACCGACTCATACAGGAATAATCATCTGGAAACGGCAGCAGGCTTGGTGGCCTTGTTGGGGCTTTGTGCAATGGGCGGTGCCTTTGCTGCGTTTATTGTCGTCTCAATTTGGGCGATGTTGACGCATGGCGCGCTACGCGTCCTTGCCAAGCCTGAGGGCAATTTCCGGGAGACGTTTGACTGTCTTTGTTTTTCCAATGGCGTGACGTTTATCACGGCGGTCCCCATCTGCGGACTTTATGGTTTGTCGTGGATTGTGGGGATATGGTGGCCGATCAGTGCAGGCTTCATGCTTGCCAAACGTCACAAGGTTTCCGTCGGACGCGCGATGATGGCAGCATGGGTTTTCCCGATCATTGCTGTCATTGGTCTGGGCGGCCTGATCGGTTACATGGTCCACACCGTCCAGAAACAAATATCGAACATGGCAACGGAGATGGTCTCCACGAAGGATGTCGGCCAGGCGATTCTCAAGCAGGTTCATGACGATAACACCATCGGCCCGGATCACGTGTTACGCTTGCTACTCAGCGATGAACTGGGCGGGATATGGGAGTGGCAACTGGCGGACAACTCGCCCACAAACTGGGGCAGCGGCTTCCAGGAAGGTTGTAACAACATCTCACGCGTGTTCGACGTGCAGAGTTCCGACGATTCGGTTGCGGTGTACAAAAAACACATCACCGATGCATTGGATCAACTGCCACCGCTGGAGGGTCCGGGCTATCGGTTTGGCAGTGTGCTGTTTCTTTACAACAAGGTCACGACGGACAAACTCGACCCGCAGTTGTGGTTGATGGTGGTCTGGCCACGCGCCTCGCAGCCTCAGACGGTGCAGGTGTTTTTTGCTGATGGCAGGACCCGCCGGTTCGACGTGACCAAGCTCATTGATGCGGTGGATGAACAGGACGCCTTACGTCGCAAACTGGAATTGCCCGAGATTGGATCGCTTGATGCGATCAACATTCGCCCGATCCCTTTGCTGCTGTCACAAACGAACATGATGATGGATTTTGAGCATTACGATCTGTCGAAAGCATTACTGGCTGTCACACAGGATGATGGCAACATCGGCCCGCGCCATGTGCTTGAATTGCTGCTGTCTCGCAAGGTTGCAACGGCATTATTTGATGATGCGGACAAGGACGATTGGAACAGCTTCAACACCAATAACAACGGTATGGGCAATTGGCATGACCAATGGATCTATCAGGCCAGGAAACAGCAGAAGCAGGCACTCAAACAAACCCTCGCGTCTTTGCCCCCGCGCCAGGGACCGGGTTATCGCTTCGGGCAGATGGTGATGGTGTATGACGGGATTGCCAAAGACAAGCTTGATGATCGGTTGTGGTTGGCGGTGCGTTGGCCACGCAATTACGCGCCGGAGCAGACGCGTATTTTCCTGGCAGATGGTCGGATGATCCACGTGCTTGCAAGGGACATCCCACGGTTATTGGTTGAGCAGGATCAACTGCGCAGTGAATTGGGTTTGCCACGGATTGAAGATTTAAGCCGCATCCCGGAAGTGACGCTGAGCATCCCCGATGTCGGTGGTGGTTCAGCCAATGTGCAGGGCGGGTTTAACATGCCCGTGCCGGTGGGAAGCCATGCCGAAGCCGAAGACAGTTCCGATGCTCATGGTGATGCGTCGTCGAATCAAGACGAGTGATGGGATATACATTGCGAATCAGCGACAGAGCAATCGCGGATAAACAAAAACCTCTTCCCGAAATTGTCAAAGGAATCTGATTTTTCCCGCAATTACGGCTTGTGAGACCCGGTGAATTTGGCATACTGTGAATGGGGAATTCCCTTGGGCAATCCATCAACACATCTGAAAGCAAAACTGCATGAAGTGTAAAATCTGTGGCTACCAACTCTGGAACATTCAGGGGCATCACAATTGCCCGGAGTGTGGCAACCCTTTCAAGGTCTCTGATTACGACTTTAAACCCAACGCGGTGGCATTCTGTTGCCCGCATTGCGATCAGGACTACTACGGCACAGACGAACACGGCCTGCTCCAACCCCGAGCCTTTAACTGCGTCAAATGTCAGCAACCCATCGAGATGGACCAGATGGTCGTCCGACCGTTGGCTGGCTACGAAGACTCGGCGTCGGCAACCAGTGAACACCCATGGGAACGACGCGGTGAAAACAAAGGCACGCTCCGGGCATGGGTACTCACGGCCAAGGCGGCAATGGTCACGCCATCGGAGTTGGTCCAATTCCAGCCGTCACAGGATCGTGTCTCAGGGCATTGGTCGTTCCTGGCGCTGAACCTGATAATGACCATGCTTGTGGGCTATGGTTCCATGGGTCTGCTGTTTTTCGTCATGGCCCTGGCTGGCGGTGCAGGAGGACCCGGCGGCGGCGGTGGTGCTCCCGGAGCCGGTTTTCTGATTATTGGTGTATTGATTCAAGCGCTCATTGCGATTCCCATCGCACTGTTGGGCATGTTGATTTTCGGTGCATTAGTCCATTTGTTTTTAAGACTCGTTGCCAAACCCGAAGGCACATTGACGGACACCTATCGCTGCATGTGCTACAGCCAGGGGGTCAATGCCCTGACCGCGATTCCTGTCTGCGGAATGGTCCTTGGCTATATCACCGGCATATGGGCGTTGGTCAGTTTCATTCTGATGCTCTGCAAAGCGCAGAAGGTCTCGGGCTTTCAGGCGACGATGGCTGCGTTTATCCTGCCGTTTATGGTGATGATGCTGTTTATTGGCAGTATCGTGGCTGCGATTGTCCTGACGATGGATACGTCCAATTGGTAGTCATGACAAACCCACACAACGTTTGGCTGTGATGCGTTACCCGCCTGCATCACTTGCAATATTTCCGGTTTTTATAATCACAAATCAATCCACTCAGGGAGTCCATTCATGGAAAACAATGTCCCACCACTTGGTGATCAGCCAGCACCTGCCAATGCACAAGTGCCACCGTCCTACCAGCAGGAGCACGTCCCCCAACCGGGCGCGCAGAGCAGTTGGCCAACGGTCATCGGGATCATCAGCATTATCTTCGGATCACTGGGCGCGTTGGGCGGCGCTTACCAGGCGGTCGCCCCGTTTTTGATGGGCATGATCGGCGGATTTGTACCCGAGAGCGATGATCAGGCCAAGGTCGTCTTCGAGAGCATGGCCGCCTGGCGTTATCCGTTGATGGTGGTTGGTATCGGGAGTTTGATTCTTTCGGTGATGCTCATAATTTGTGGCGCTCAGTTGGTGGGGCGAAAGGAATCGGCCAGCGGACTTCATAAAAAATGGGCGATTGGCAAGATTCTCTTCTCACTGGTTGCGGTGACGATCAACACCCTGGCGCAGATGGCTCAGATGAAAGTGGCGATGGAACAGCAGAGTCAGTCGATGGGCGGGGGTGGTGCTGCCTTTGTCGAGACCGCCATGATGGTAGGCATGGTTGTGGGAATTATCATGGGCATTGCCTTTGCCTGTGCATACCCCGTGTTCATCCTGGTCTGGTTCTCACGCGAGAAGGTCAAAAACGAAGTGCAGTCATGGGAAGAAGAGCCGATTCACTGCATGGTCTGATCACAACAGCATCAATCGTTACAAAACCCAAGGCACCAGATGATCGCAGTGAATCTGACGGGTGACGATTGCGATCCCTGCTCCATCAGAATCGATTCCTGCGGTCTCTCTGGGGACCGGTTTTTCCGAGTGGATCGATCAGGAAATTTCCAATATCCGTCATTCCCGCGCAGGCGGGAATCCAGTGGCATTCTGTAGACGCTTGCACACGCCACTGGACTCCCGCCTGCGCGGGAGTGACGAGAGCCGTCGGATTTTCTCGGTGATATTCATAACACAACAAACACTGTGACATGCCAGATCGTGTCACAGTGTTTTTTTATGTGGCGAGAATCAAAAAAAACAGCCCGACTGGGTTGTCAGGCTGTTTGGGAGAATTTTTGAGAAACGGACTGCTTGCGATGGTAGACCATTTGTTTCTCGATTTTGCGTCATCTCTGTTTGGGAGCTTGTTGAGGCTCGGGTGATCAGGACGTCTCACTTTCCTTTTTTTGATCACACCGAGCCGGTACTGACAGGGTTCCTTTGCTTGTCTGTGGCTCCTTGCGTATTTGAGCCTGGGTTGTCAGTGACTCTTTTCCACTGGGTCGCTAAGGTCTCTTTTCCCTATACACGTAGGCCCGGGCGACGTTCCATGTCATGTCAGGGAGTGTCTCAAATTCCCTGTCAGTCTTTGGTTGCATTACCTTTCGGCAACACGTTAGATGTACCCCCGTCTTAGCCGGATGCAAACAAAGTGAGCAAAAAATCTTTGCTGTCACCGACCGGTAACCAACCGTGTGGGTCATGTGGGTTGTGTCGGATGTTGCTTGATGACAACATGTGAAGGCAACGCTCTGGCGAGCCACGTTGTGTCAAAGCGGGATTGAGCCAACCGCTTGCGGTTTAGCTGCGCTTCAAATCATGAATCTCCATGCGATCTCTCAATTTGTCATTCCCGCGAAGGCGGGAATCCAGTGGCATTCTATGTACACTTGCAGGTTCCACTGGACTCCCGCCTTCGCGGGAGTGACGGAAAGTGGAGGTTCATGATTTGAACAGCCCCGGCGATTCCTGGAATCAAACAGACGTCAATCGTTTTTCGAATTCTGGAAAACGCGCTAAACCGCAAGCGGTCTACCATTCGAACGAAATCCGAAATCGGGTATCCTCTATCTCACATTCGACAGGTCGGGCAAGATTTGACAGATTCATCAAATCCCCCCTTGGCAAACGCATCCAACCTTGTTATACTGCTCGGCTCGCTGCCCGCTACCGGTCTAATCCGGTGGGTGAGGTTGTATTTTGCGAATGCAATAGACGGCGTCAGGGATGAACCCGGTAAGCCGAAGGAGACCAGAAATGGCCAAGAAAGAAATCAGCTCACAGTTCAAAATCCAGGCAAAAGGTGGCCAGGCAACCCCGGCCCCGCCAATTGGTCCGGCCCTCGGTGCCCACGGCGTCAACCCCGGCCAGTTCGTCACCCAGTTCAACGAACGGACCCGTGAACTCAACGGTAAAGTCGTTGGTTGCGTGATCACCGTCTTTAAAGACCGCAGCTTTGAATTTGAAATCAAAGCCCCGCCGGCCGCCGTGCTTCTCAAAGATGCCGCTGGCGTCGAAAAGGGCTCAGGCGTTCCCAACAAGGACAAGGTCGGCACCCTCAAAGTCGAAGATCTCCGCAAGATCGTCGAAGAAAAGGGCAAGGAACTGACCGGTCTTTCTGAAGATGCCATGGTTCGTACCCTCGCAGGCACCGCCCGTTCCATGGGCATCGTCGTCGAAGGTCTCGAAGAAGTCGGCATGTAATTGATCTGAATGTAAACGGCCAACCACGAGCCAGAATCGTGGGAGATGACCTTGTGTGACAATCTGGTCACGCAACATCGAAAGGAAAACCTATGGCTAAGAAACTCGGCAAACGCTATCGTGCCGACTTCGAAGCAGTCAAGCAGGTCGAAACACTGCCGCTGCCCGAAGCCATCAACACTGTGATCAACTTCAAGAAAACCAAGTTCGATCAGTCCGTTGACATCTGCATGCACCTGGGCATCGATCCCAAGCAGGCTGACCAGATGATCCGCGGTTCACTGTCTCTGCCCCACGGTATCGGCAAGACCAAGCGCGTCATCGCGTTCTGCGGTCCTGAAAATGTCGAAGCCGCCAAGGAAGCCGGTGCATTGGAAGCCGGTGCAGATGAACTGGTCAAGAAAATCGAAGATGGTTGGATGGACTTTGACGTCGCCATCGCAAGCCCGGACATGATGCGTGTCGTCAGCCGTCTGGGTCGCGTACTCGGTCCCCGTGGTCTGATGCCCTCTCCCAAGAGTGGCACCGTGACCCCCAAGGTTGCCGACGCCGTCAAGGAATATGCAGCCGGTAAGGTCGAATTCCGTAATGACGACGGTGGCAACGTTCACGCCATCATCGGCAAGCAGAGCTTTGACGCTCAGAAGCTCGTCGAAAACGCTGAAACCTTCATCAATCAAATCACCAAGATGAAGCCCTCGACCACCAAAGGTCATTACATTCACAGTATCACAGTTTCCGGCACCATGACCCCCGGTGTCCAGGTGGAACTGTAACCCTTACCGGTAGAAAGCAAGAGAGGTAACTGCTATGAGCAAGCCCATCAAAAGTCTGATGATCAAAGCCTACCGGGATGCATTTGCAGATCTGGATGGCGCCGTCACGATCGACATTCGTGGCGTGGAGTCCAACAAGAATAACGAACTGCGTAACAAGCTTGCCGCCAAAGGCATCCGTGTGAGCGTTGTCCGTAACGGCCTCATGGTGAACGCCATGGAAGGCACCGCCATGGACAAGATCGGCGAGATTCTCGACGGTCCCACCGCCATGTGCTACGGCGCTGAAAGCGTCGTCGAAGTCGCCCGTGCCCTGATTGACGAAGCCAAGGCCCTGGGTGGTCTTGAATTCAAGGGTGCCATCATGGAAGGCGTCGTTTTCGGTGCCGACCAGGTCAAGGAACTGAGCAAGTATCCCACCAGGGACGAAGCTCAGGCCCAGGTTATCCAGGTCATCCTCGGCCCCGGTTCACAAATCGCCGGTGCCCTGGTTGGTGTTGGCAACGAAATCGCTGGCATCCTGTCAGCCATGGAAGAAAAGCTCGAAAAGGGCGAAGAAATCAGCAAGATCGCCTGATCTGATTCAGGTATTTTTAAATTTGCTTTACAACCTGCAGGAGGCTAGGCCCGGTGTGCCGGGTTAAATAGACTGACGGTCAGTCACCTACCAATCGCGATTGAAAGATAGGAAACGTAACATGTCCGAAGAAGCAACAGCAACAGAGTTCGCTGCAGAAATCAAAGAAATCGGTGACAAGATTGCCGGCCTTTCCCTCAAGGAAGCCGTCGACCTGAAGAACTACCTCAAGGAAGCTTACGGTCTTGAACCGGCAGCAGGTGGCGCCGTCATGATGGCAGGTCCTGCAGCAGGTGGCGAAGGCGAAGCAGCTGAAGAAAAGACCAGCTTCGACGTCATCCTCGCCGGTGCCGGCAGCCAGAAGATCAAGGTCATCAAGGTTGTCCGCGAAGCAACCGGCCTGGGCCTCAAGGAAGCCAAGGAACTCGTCGATGGCGCACCCAAGCCCCTCAAGGAAGGTGTCTCCAAGGACGAAGCCGACAAGCTTGCCGAGCAGCTCAAAGAAGCCGGTGCCGAAGTCGAAATCAAGTAAGATCTCCTTACCTGAAACGACCTTCGCACAAGCGAAAAATAAAAAGACCGTCTGCATCACGCAGGCGGTTTTTTTATGCGCTGATGCTTACAAGACAGTTGCATGATAGTTGCAATGCAGAAAACAGGTCGATTATCGCAGTTAAAAAAATCAATCTTCACCTTCCGTCACTCCCGCCTGCGCGGGAATGACGAAATCAACGGGAACATAGAGATTGATTGTCTGAAACGCACTGCTTGATGGTACCTCAGGCGAGTCGCGTCGTGTCGACGCGGGATTCGACGAAGTCGAACATCAATGCAAAAAGCATGACAAATGCATTTCGTCACCCATCACAGCTTCGTGGATTGGCCTTCAAACAGTTGATAGGAAATCATCGGCGGGCCGACCGGTTTTTGGCCATTGATCAGGCGTTGCAGATCGTGGACCGACTCTTTAATCACCCTGGGCATGTCCACGGTCAATCGCGTGATGGACGGCCAACTGTAATCGTTGGTTGGATCATTGCCCAGGTACAGATGCATCAGATCCGTTGGCACGTTGCGCCCCGACTGGTGGATGGTCTGAATGAGTGACAGCGTGGTGAACTTGCCCGTGTCGATCAATCCGACTTTGCCCGGCTTTCTGAGTAGTTCCAGCAGTTCATCAAGTACCGCCATCTTCTGTTCCGGTGTTCCCGTGAGAACCAGGTCCATGTCCACGATATGCGGATCAGGCAGGCCACGTTCATGAGCCAGCCAACGCAGTGTCGAAACGCGTTCGTGTGTCGAATAGTGTTGCGGGTTGGCAAAGGTTCGTGTGAGGATGTAACGATCACAGCCACCCCGATCAAAAAGTGCAACCGCCTGCTTGATCGCATCGACTTCATCGAACACCACGTGATGCATCTGCGAAGTCGGCCGGGCATTGATACTCACCGCAGGCAACTTGATCTTCTGGATCGCTTCGTGAATCTGCGGGTCAAGCTGCTCAAACAGCAGCACACCATCCACGCAGTCTTTACGCAGAAACAAGGGCAATTCCTTCTGGTCCGGCTGAATGGACTCAAAGCAGATCAGTTGTTTTTCACTGGACGAAACACGCAACAGGTTCCGGAACGCATCCGGGGCAATGTTGCCTGCTTCATGAATCAGTACGCCGATGCTCTGGTGTTTCTGCGAGTGAAAATTCTGGGCCACACGGTTGGGGCGGTATCCGTTTTCCTGGGCGACCGCCATTACGCGATCCGCCGTCTCCTGGCTGAATCGGATGTTGCTTGCCGACTTACCCCGGTTGAGCACCGCCGAGACCACCGGCTGGGATATGCCACAAATCTCAGCAATCTTCTTAACGGTGATGCGTGTTGACATAAGCTCAGTCATCCAAAGCAGGGGCCTGTTGCAATCCCGCAGTATACCCGCAGGCAGCGTGATTTGATTCAGTAAAATGATTATACGCTGTATCTATGGTGATTTCTACTAAATCACGAGGTTAAACGCCACGTAAAGACGGCGGTCTGAAAAATCATTTGATCAATTCAGGATCGTCTAAAAAATCGTAAAGCATTTAAAAAAAGAAGTATATATGTCGATCTGAGCCGGTTCGCCGGTCTGTTTGCACGGATACCATTGACTTGAGAAACTCCGTGGATATGATTATACGAATAATCACCGATCCGTATTGTACATTTTGTACATCTCGCACCGATGTGGTGTTAGATTTGGAGTCTGATATGCAAGTCCGTCTGTCATGTAAAGCCTTTACATTGATCGAACTGCTGGTCGTGATTTCCATCATTGCCTTGCTCATCGGGATTCTGCTGCCATCACTGGCGGCGGCTCGGGCGGCGGGGCGTAATGTCCAGTGTCTGTCCAGTCACCGACAGTTGGGCGTGGCCATCCGACTCTATGCAGCGGACTTCAACCAATACGCGGTCCCCTCGGGCATGTTCAACGCCAACTCCGGCGGACCCGTGGTCGATGGGTATGCCAACTGGCAATCCCCCAAAGTCAGCGATGCCAGATATCTCGGGCAGTACACCGACCGCAAGGCCACCCCCTCCGCTCCCACCGGCAAGGTACCCGAAGGGGGCGGTATCTGGAAATGTCCCGAAGACGGCACCGGTGATTTAAGCTACGGCATGATCAACCGCAGCGCCTCCGTCGGCGCGGGTTTGTTCTTTGCCTTCATCAACAACACCGCTGCCTGGCAGTCTCGCATGAACCGATTGGATGATGCCAAAGACCCCAGTCGTTTGCTCACGTTCATTGATGCAGCTGACGGCCGCGTCTCCGTCCTCAGCTCACTGACCAACGCCAAGATGTATGGCAATGCCGGTGACAACGACGGCACGTCCTGGAGCAATGACGCGATCAACAGTCGCTATAATCACAACATGTGGCATGCACCGGGCAACAACGGCTCGGCGCGCGGGACCAACATCGGTTATCTCGACGGCCACGCCAAGTCACTTAGCAATCAACGCAGTGATGTCGAAGGTTTTTACTGGCTCAATCCGTTGCTTGGGGTAGAATTCGATATCGTGCAGTAATCTGCGGATCGATTCGGAGTCCTCGGATTCTCTGACGGGTGTTCCAACTTTGTTTTATGTTTTCATCGCATGAGGAGTGGACGATGTGCCAACGCTTATGGACCGTGTGTTTATTGGGTCTTGTTCAATTTTGCTGCACAACGGCCAAGGCACAAACCACCGCAGCATTTGATTGGCAGAAGCCGGTTGCTCAGGTATTGCCAACCGGTGAAATCCGCTACAAGCCTCAACCGTTCGTCTTTGCCAAAGGCCAGCATGTCCGTTACATCGACTTTCAAAACGGTGATGATCACAATGATGGACGCACGCCCACCTCAGCATGGAAGCATCACCCGTGGGACCCCAATGCACGTAACCAATCTCAGCAGGACCAGCAGGGCGACACCTACCTTTTCAAACGTGGTGTGATCTATCGTGGCAAGATCCAGATCAAACGCCAGGGCACCGCACAGAATCCCATTCGCATCACCAGTGATCCGACGTGGGGCGATGTCGATGCACCCGCCATGTGGGTCGGTTCCCAACAGGTCACCGGCTTTAAGCCACTTGGCAGTATCCCCAGTCAGGACGATGCAGTAGATGGTGACATCACCACTGCCATCCAAAGTTGGGCCAAGGTCACGCACCCCCAATCCATCGAGCCGGGTAAGACCTACTCCATCACGTTGACACTCACCGACACCTTTGCGGATGAGAAAGTCGTCGTCAGTCTGAACTGGAGTAAACAAAACGGCCAGTTCGGCGGTTACAACACCTCCGCCAGACCGGGCAATATCCCTGCAAAACAAGGCACATACACCTTCGAACTCAAACCCCGGGACAAGGCGGACCTCGGCGGTTTTTCGCTGGCTGTCTACCGCAGCACCTCCGGTTCCTGGCAGGATCGAACCGCGCTGGGCATCTGCAATATCCCGCTGACATCTGCAAAGAAAACCAGGTCCGTCGCAACGCACACGCTCATCCCCGAGCCTCAAAAAGTCTGGTATGTCGATCTGGACTTTGCACCGCGGAACGTGTGGATGATCAATGCAGACAAGCAGGTCACGCGCATCCCACTGGCAAGGACACCCAACTGGAAAGTTCAGGACACCGACGACATCAAACGTCAATGGTGGCAATTTGATAACCCCGGTAACCCACATTTCAAACGGGTCAAAGTGGATAACAGCGAATACCTGCTGGGCATTGATACCAAGCATCTCACCGAGTCGCCTGACTATTACGACGGTGCCTACGTCTGGACCGAGTATGGCTGGGTGATGGGAACGCCGTACCCTTCGCGCATCCGCAAGTTCTTCCCCGATCGCAAGGGCATGGCCATCAAGGGACAGTGGGGTGGCGGTGCGGGGGGCAATCACCTGCCACGCTACAGTCGGTATTACCTGGAAAACAAGCCGCAATTTCTGGATGATCCTGATGGCGAATTCTGGTTCGAAAAACGCGGGTCCGGCGGGCGACTTTTCATCCGCTTGCCCGGTGATCAGAATCCCAATGAGGTTGCTGTGGAAGTCGCAAAACATGCTACGCTCATTGACGCCGAATCGATGAACCATCTGCAAATCTCAAACCTGTCCTTCGGGTTCACCAACACCTGGTGGGATCTGGATGCCAGCCCCTTTGCCAACAAGGACGTCGACCCTGCCTGTATCCGACTGCTTGGCCACGGCGATGACATCCGCGTGACACACAATCGCTTTGAGCATGTGAATCTGCCTGTGCGATTGGTTGTGGTGGGGGACGGGAAAACCATTGACCGCGTCCGCATCACTGACAATGTCATCCGCTACACCGACCACGGTGCCATGCAGCTACTCGATGGCAGTAGCTGGGGTCAGGAATATCCCACCACGCAGTTGCTTGACGTCAAAGTCCTGCGAAACAAACTCCAGTACATCGGCATGCGCCCCACGAGTTGGGGACAAGGCCATGCCATCGATATTCTCTGCGCTCAGACCTGCGAAGTGGCAGGTAATGTGCTCAATAAACTCTATGGCGCAGGCATATTCGTCTATGGCGGTAAACGCTCCGCTGCCCGGACCGATCGGCCGTTGTCGCGCATTCTCATTCATCACAACCAGGTCACCGATTCGCTGTTGAATAACAATGACTGGGGCGGGATCGAAACCTGGCAGGCCGGCCCCGCGTATGTCTACAACAACGTCTCAGGCAATCCCGGGGGCTACAAACTCTGGGGCATTGCCAACCAACCCAAAGAGCCGGGCACCGCGCGATTCGGACATGCCTACTACATGGACGGTGGTTACAAGCAGTACTACTTCAACAACATCGCCTGGGGCAAGAGCAACGATCCGTACAGTCCATTGGGTAACACTGCAGCCTTCCAGGAAATCCATGGCTATCAAACCAACATCTTCAACAACACCGCCTACAACTTCGTGATCGGTTCACGCAGACAAGCGCCCGTTGCCGGCCAGAACAAGTACATGGGCAATATCTGGGACAGCATCGGGTACATGGTTTTCCGTCACGCCAAGCCCTCCAGGCAGCAGGCCGATCCCAATGCACGCGATGTCGGGACGGTGGGCTCGGAATTTGAACATGCCACCAATGCGTATGTCAACAATCTGTTTTACAAACTCCCAACGCAGGTCGGCGTGTTTGAGCCAACCGGCGTGTGGTATCCCGATCTGGACAGCTTTGCTTCTGCCATGCAAAAACGTCAGAGCATCGGCAATGTCGGGCATGTCAGTGAGCAGCCGGTCCTGCGAAACGCTCCGCAGCATGATTTTCGA
Source organism: Phycisphaeraceae bacterium (assembly GCA_002704825.1). Classification (GTDB taxonomy): domain Bacteria; phylum Planctomycetota; class Phycisphaerae; order Phycisphaerales; family Phycisphaeraceae; genus UBA7800. The sequence goes on along the minus strand of PAIY01000187.1, from coordinate 528 downwards.
CCCACCCAGGCAGCAGTGGATCAAGGCGTGAAAGTCTTCGTCCCATGGGCGTTGTATGCTGTCGTCGGTGAGTGGCATTTTTATCATGCTGGTGATGATCCAACCCGCATCCCCGATGAGCATTTCCATCTTTCGTCGCACTACGTCAAACGCACCGATTACCATCACATGCCACGCTTCCCGTTGACACTGGTCAATGCCGATGTGTCTGCCTATCAGGATGGTCCATTGGAAGATTGGACGAAAGGTTCGCTTACGTTTGATGGTCAGACAACCTATGCAACACTCACAGAGCAAACCCGCCAGCAACTGGTTGGCAAAGTCGAATCACCCATCGTCAACAAGCCTTCGGATTGGGTCCAGATCGAAGCGCCCGCAGCAATCACGGTCGACCAACCCATGACCGTCAGCTTTAAACTCCGCCAATCCTTTGCGGGCAAATATCTCCGCGCGGACCTGCATTGGCTCGATGAGCAGGGCAAGTTCTCAGGGCTTAATGCATGGGGTGGTAAGCCGCAGCTCATCTCC
>PAIY01000186.1 GCA_002704825.1 Phycisphaeraceae bacterium | reverse complement strand
GCCTGTTACTGTTGTCGTGAAAAGACAACTTAACCCGCAATCTCCACCATCAACTCCACCTCGACACATGCATCCAACGGCAGAGCGTTGACACCCACCGCAGCCCTCGCGTGACGACCGGCTTTGCCGAAGACTTCGCCGATCAACTCGCTGGCTCCGTTGGCGATCTGAGGTTGGCCACCAAAATCGTCATCCGATTTCACGAAGACGCCAAGTCGCACGATCTGTTTGATCTTCGAAAAGTCACCATCCAGATGCATGCCGATCGCGGCCAAGGCATTGACCGCGCATTGGGCGGCAGCTTGCCTGGCATCCTCAACACTCACGACTGATGGCACCGCACCCGTGGCAGTGACTTTGCCATCGACCATCGGTAACTGACCGCTGACGACGAGCAGATTCCCCGTTTGCACCACCGGCACGTAGCATGCCACCGGTTTACTCGGTTGTGGTAACGTCCAACCCAATTCCGCCAGTTTCGCTTTCACATCGGCCATGCTGTTTTGCTCCTTGTATTTCGTCCCTGCATTGAATCGCATTGCAGCACATCCGTCAAACATCACCGTTATAATCTCACAAAACCAAGCACCAAGGAGTACAACATGCCCAAGATTCAATACTACGGATACAACAAATGTGGCACCTGTCGCAAGGCTGCAAAATGGCTCGAAGCCCACGGCGTCGAATATATCGAAAATGCCATCGTCGATAACCCACCCTCACAAGCAACGCTCAAAAAAATCCTTGCATCCGGCAAATATGAACTCAAGGACCTCTTCAACAAGTCCGGCGTACAGTACCGCGAATTGAACATGAAGGACAAACTCCCCACTCTGTCCAAAGCCGATGCGATTAAGCTCCTGGCCTCCAACGGTAAGCTCATCAAACGCCCAATCGTCACCGATGGCACCAATCACACCGTCGGATTCAAGGAAGACGATTTCAAAGCCACTTGGAGTTGATCTCTATTTTGCCTCGACCTTGTGAATATGCGGTCATGCTCCACCTAAAGCCCGTGGGGTTTTAATCCCCGGGGCAATCACCTTGATATTCCGTAAATTTCCCATCCGTACCGTGACGAATTTTCTTCTTTTTGTTTGACTTCCCAATCGGTCAGCCTAGAATTCAAGCGTATGAATTGAATTTCAAGCGTATGAATTAACAAAATTAAGCATGAAAATCACCGCAAAACACATTGCTGACCAACTGGGAATCTCTCAATCCACCGTCTCGCTGGCACTTAGAAATGACCCGCGAATCAAGGATGAGACCCGTAAACGCATCATGGAGACGGCAGACAAGCTGGGCTACACACCCAATCTCGTCTCACGTTCCCTGGTCTCCGGCAAGACCCAGACCATCGCTGTGTTGGCAGCATTTAAAATCTTCGAACACACCGGCCGCATGATCTCCGGGATGGCGCAAGCCGCACAGGAGAAGGGCTACACCATCAAGCTCATGATCCTGGAAGGTAAGCCCGACCTGTCCGATGCCATCAAACAATGCCTGGCGCACCGCGTCGCTGGCGTCATCGGCATCAGTATCCGTCCCAAGTCGGCGGTGCAGATCTCCAAAATGCTCGCTCGCCATCACACGCCGTTGGTCTTCCTGGACTCCAACGCGCCGGATCTGGCGGATCATCACGTCATGTCCGATGACAGAATGGGAGCCTTTCAGGCAGCCGAACACCTGGTTGGTCTGGGGCATCGCAATCTCGCGGTTCTCACCGGTCACCAGGATTCATCCGTTTCCAAGCGCCGTACACAAGCGTTCTGGGAGCGTGCCGAACAACTCATCGGTGACCCGGAAATGGCAAAGCCCACCGAACTGAGTTACCACATCAATGACGTGGCGGACCATAAAACACGTGCATTGCTCAAAACGTTGCCAAGACCCACCGCGTTGTTCTGCACCACGGACTTCATTGCTGCGGTCGCTATTCGGGTTGCCCGGAGCATGGGCCTTCGTATTCCCGAAGACATTTCCATCGTCGGGTATGGCAACTTGATCATCTCTGAATTGACTGATCCGGCCTTGTCGACCGTTGATGAACCATTTACAGACATGGGCTATGCCACCATGCGAACGGCGTTGGAATTGGCTGATCGCAGTGAGTATGTCCCATTGGATAAGCCCGTTGAAATTGTGTTACCAAGTGAATTGATCATCCGTCGTTCGTCTGCGACGGTGTAAAAACGGACAGGCAGGAATCGCCAAACCTGTTGGCCGGGTACGTTCAACAGGTTGAAAAAACTGAAATACGAAGTGTTTTTGAGCGTCTGGAATGTCATGCAGACTTTGCAATTGTCCTGCGCTTAAACCGGGTTGATACAGGTTGTTTTACAAAGGGATGGATTATGAGATCGCGGATACTGATGTTGGTCATCGCAATGGCGGGACTGTCTTGTTGGGCAGCGACAACACAGGCCGGTGAGGGTGAGAAAACGCACATCATCGGTATGTTCAAAGAAGCGCCCAAAATTGATGGTGTGCTCGATGAATGGGACATGGTCAACCGCGTGCCGATGAGTCGGCCAAATGTGGATGATCTGTATGTCAAGGATGCCTATGTGGCTTGGGATCAGAAGCAGGTCTATGTTGCTGTCTCACTCAAGGACAAGGCCATTGTGAATCAGAACCCCATCGGTAAATTGCAGATGGGAGACTGTCTGGATTTCAGAATTGCTCAGAGTACCAGCCAGGTCAAGCCCTTTCGTCTGTGCATTGCACCGACCACTGACAATGCCAAGCCGGGCATGATGCTGACCTTGCCTGATAAGACCACCTACACCGATGCCACCGGCAAGTCCGAGCAAGGCATTCAATGGGCTGTCAAAGTCGAAAAGGGCCAGTGGTCCGTCGAAGCAGCGATCCCCGCAGAAGTGTTGGATATCAAACTCAAGGAAGGCCAGTCCTATCCGTTTGTGCTGGTGATCTGGGATCGTGACCGTACGGATAAGGACGATTGGAATCCCTGGTGGCGTCGCAGTGAATCGGGCAATCAGAAAAAACGTCCAAGCGTTTGGCCCAAACTCATTCTCCAGGAAGCCATGCCCGATTCGGTGTCTGCCAAGCCTGCGAAAAACGACACAAAACAAGCATCCAAACAAGCATCCAAACAAGCATCAAAGTCCGAACGGATCAGCTTGAATGTGCAACGTCGCAAGCCGTGTAATCTCTTTGAGCCGGGCTTGCCCGTGAGTTTTAATGCTGATGTGAATGCCGGGATCACCGGTAGCGGTCAGTTGCAGGCGACCATTACGGATTACTTCGGCAACACGGTTGCCCAGAAAACACTTGCATTGGAATTGCCTTCAAAGGATGGCATCTTTCTCCCTTTTGAAAAACTCCCTCGTGGATATTTTAAGTTGAATCTCAAGGCGACCGTCAAGGCTGAGAACGGCAAAACCGTTGAGGGAACAGACAAGGTTAGTTTTGCCGTCGCTGATCTGACTGCACGTAGCGCATCAGAAGTCCGAGAAGGCGGGTATCGCTTCGGCATGAAAATGTGGTATCTGCGTAATGCCTGGTGGGCGGGTAATGTCGATTGGGACGAACGTGAAGCAATGGATGCCATGTGCAAACTCGGCATGCAGTGGACACGCGTACTCATGCAGCAGACGTCCCATCTGGCAACCGAAGAGATCGTCAAAGCCTACCCGATGAATGCGATCTTCAAAGTCGAACGTTTCCCCAAAGAACTCTACGACGAGCAGCGTTACGGCCCGATGGCGGAGTACGAACGCAAGTACGGCCGCGGTTCGTGGGTCCTCAAAACCTTGCCACGCAAAGAGCCCTATCAGGTTTGGCTTAAACAGGTCCTCAAAACCTTGCCCCCGGAGCAGAATGTCTTTGAAGTCTGGAACGAAGCCTGGGATAAAATGTCCCCTGAAGATTTGGCAACAGTCTCCAACTGGATTTGTGAAGCGATTCTCTCCGAGCGTCCTGACGCCATCATTGGTGCCAACCTGCGTGGCAGTACCAGCAAGTATGAGTACGATGCCAAGTTCATCAAAGCCGGTGGGATGAAGGGCATGAAGATGGTCGCGCTTCATCCCTATGCCGGTTCGGAAAATCGACTGTGGTTGCGTGAATATCGCCAATGGATCAGCCAGCAGGTCGGATACCCCATTGATATTTATGTCACCGAGTATGGCTCTCACTCCTGTCCTGAAGGTCCAGCCAAACGCAGTGAAAACGAGCAGGCTCAGCGCGTCGTCCGCCAGTCGTTGGCCCTGTATGCTGAAGACGTCAAAGCCTTCACACCACATTGGATTGGTCAGCGAGAAGAAAATCCAACCTATCACGAACACTGGTTTGGTTTTATTCGTCTGAACCATGAACCCAAGCCTGCGTTGATTGCTCATGCCGTCTCAGGGCGCATGATTGATGCCAGCCGATATGTCGGTGATCTGTTCTATGATCAAGCCGTTGAGTCCATGCTCTTTGAACGCAATGGTCAATACACACTGGCCATCTGGACCACCGGTGACAGCAAGACCATCACCATCAAGCCCGGTGTGGATCAATTGAAAAAGGTGGACATCGTCGGCAAGGAAACACTGGTCAACGTCACGAACAACACGTTGTCGATCACCGCGACACCTGATCTGATATATCTCGTCGGTGTCAGCCCCAAACTCGCGGATCAGGCAACCACCACGCTTGATCCACTGCGTTGGGCCAAGGATGATCAATCGGTGCGCATCACCCGACACATGCCCAAAGCCAAAAAGCCGTTTGTTGCAGATGGCAAGATCGAAGAATGGGATGATGCATTGTCGTTGTACATGACCAATCCCAAGGTCAACGGCAATGATGCCAGTGGTCAGACGTATATGAGTTGGGATGAAAAGAATCTCTACATTGCGGTTGCAATGCGTGATAACGAAATGCTCAACACGCGCCCACTCAACAAGATTTACCAGCAGGACAGTATTGAACTGTTCATCAGCACCGAGCCCCGCGATAACAATCCCGGCTACGGTCCCGACGATTACCAGTTCATGATCACGCCAACTTCACGGCTTGATAAACCACTGCGTGTGAAGATCACCGATCGTGAAGCAGGCAAGATGGCGGATGTGGCTGGCGATCAATTTTATGCGACAAAAACCCGGGACGGTTGGACCATTGAGTTTGCCATCCCCTGGTCGGAGTTGCCCGGTTTTACGCCGACCGTTGGCAGCAAGATCGCATTGGAACTGCGCGTGAACGATGCGGACACATCACATGAACGCTGGAAGATCGACCCCGATGGCGTGGTGATTCGCCCCAGTGATCCATCTAGCTGGTCGCATGTGATACTCAAGTGAGAGTAAGACATCTTTCGCAAGTTCGATTTTATCAGGGAAGGTTTTGTGATGAAGACTACACAAAAAAACCATGCATTTACACTCATTGAATTACTCGTTGTGATCTCCATCATCAGCTTGCTGATTGCCATCCTCTTGCCAGCGTTGGCAAGTGCGCGCAAGGCTGCACGCAGTGTCCAATGTGCATCACAACTGCGGCAGATCGGTTTGGCATCATCGGCCTATGCTCAGGATTATCACGGGTACATGATCCAACGTGATAAATTCTCAGGTACGAAGCATTGGTCGGACATCATCTACGATGGCGGTTACATCACTGGCAACAAGACCATATTCAGTTGCCCCGAACAACCCTATCAAGGCTATAACCGTTGGCTGATCTACGGCATTCAATGGAACGATGGCAACAATGAGACCGAAGTCAAACTCTATGACAGTTCCAATTCATGGAAGGGGATGATGCTCAACATTCAGACCCTCAAGACGCCGGGCAAATTCATTCTCTATGCGGATTCGATTATCCAGAAAAATGATGGCAACTTTCCCAACGGTGATTGGCATTTCTTCCCAGCCAATTATCTGGGAAATGGTGTGGGTAATCTGTTCTTCCGACATCAAACCGGGGCCAATCTTTATTTTGCGGATGGGCATGTTTATACCACGCAGTCTACCAGTGACCTGAAAAAGTTCGGCATGCGTAAAGCCATTGATCATGACTACACGCAACTGAGTTTTTAAACCAACACGCAGAAGGTACAAACTGGATATCGCAGAGAACGTAATGAATCTGACCATGCAACACCCTGAACCTGCCATGAGAACGGATTTAAAACCGTGGGCAACATGCAGCATCAAGCCTGTTTGGGATGATGCGCAGGTTCACGCGTTGCATGCCTACTTCAACTGTTGCCCGGAGTCACCGGATGGCCAATGGGTCGCGCTGTTTGTCAGTGGTCAGGCCCAAGCACATGTCGGTGAACTCTGGTTAATCAATCGACATGATCAACAAACGATGCTGGTTGATCAGCAGGTTCACGTTGAAGATGCACATCGACAAGCCATGCAACAGTGGGTTTGCAACGGCGAGTCTCTCGTTTATATGTCAGAACAAAATGGGACTTGGCAAGTCAAACGTTTTGAGATCAAAACGCGCAAGCTGACGGTGATTCATGAAGACGCTCAGCTTTTCGTTGGTTCACCGTTGATGGATGTTGTTCCGCTGTATGGCAAACCCTGGCAACCTGATGGACATCAGGATTTGATGCTGCTTGATATTCGATCAGGGATCGCGAAAACCGTTTTGACGCTTGATCAGGTTCTCGCGGATTTCTCTTCTCAGATCAAAGCTATCTTTACTGATGTGACACCCGATTGCATCGCTTATCCAGTCCTGAGTCCTGATGGATCGCGCGTGATGTTCAAACTATCAGCTGTGGGTGATGGCCAATACCGTTCCCCCCATGCCAGCAGGCGTGAAGGTCTGTTTGTGTATGAACTGCAGAATACGCGACCGCTGGGCTTTTACCCATCTTGGGGACATCCCGCATGGATGCCGGATTCAAAGCATATTCTGCGGATGAAGGTGATCATCGACACGGACTCAATGCAGGTTCGTGAGATTCCCTGGTACCCAGCCCAATCCAATTCCCATGCCAGCCCGTCGCCGGAGGGTCAGTTGTTGGTGATGGATGTTGCCCGAGATGCGTTTACGCAACATGAGTTTCACTGGGCGATCGTGGTGGGGGATGATGCTCAAGCATGGCAGCATCTGCATACCGACCCTTCGCCACGTCATGGCACGACAAGCTGGCGCCCGGTCCATCCGCACCCGGTGTTTTCCACGGATGGCCAGCAGATTTATTTCAATGTCAATTTCGGTGAGTGGACCCGAGTATGTGTAGCAGAAGTTGGATAAGACACATTGTGTGATCCTAGAATATCCAGAGAGGATGATCGTCATGTTTAAACCTGACAAAATCCATCATACCCCGACACATCGACAGCCACAGGCGGACGGATTTACACTCATTGAGTTGTTGGTGGTGATCTCCATTGTGTCGCTGCTCATCGCCTTGTTGCTCCCGGCATTGGCCAAGGCCAGGGAGTCGGCGGATCGCGTCAAGTGCATGAACAATCTCAAACAGATCAATATCTCATTGGCGACCTACACCATGGACGCAGATGGCGAGCAGTTCCCACCACACCATAAAAACAATTCGAGTTGGCCTTATGTCTTTCGGGATTGGGGCTTGGAGAAATCCAACTTCTATCGCAGTTATCTCAACGACAAGCAGGTTTACTATTGTCCAACGGATGTGCATAAAGGCATTTCGAATCCGTCAAAAAATGCAAGGTATTTTCCCGGTCGTGTACCGGGTAAGTCGAATACCGAAATTTCATATGTCTATTTTATGGGACAGGATATGTCATACAGCTACAAAAAGAACTTTCGCAACGGCAAGGTTTCAATGGTTGATGTCCTTGAGCCTGCAAGGACCACCGCCATTGCCGATACAATGCGATTTCAGCTTTACAACATACTTGGATATATCAACAGTTTTGGATCATGGAATCATGCCCGTGGCTCAAGCATGTCCTCATTGGACCACGGTGGGAGCATGGCATTTGTCGACGGGCATGTTGCATGGATTCAGGGGCCTGACGTTTTGAAGCATGACCAACGCATGCGCGGCGGTGATAAAACCTACGTCGCGGTTCAGCCACATGACTTTTAATCAACAAAATTACAGAATGACTGTATAAAGGGATGAATTTCGATGACAAAGACCCGAATCATAAATCGTAAACGTGGCTTTACACTTATCGAGCTGCTGGTGGTGATCAGTATCATTTCACTTCTGATTTCCATTTTGCTACCCGCCTTGGCCAACGCACGTAAGGCTGCGCGTGCATCGCTATGTCTGGCTAATCTACGTCAGGTGACCCAGGCGTTTACGATGTATGTCACTGAACTGAACAGCATCCCACCGGGGCAATCCGTTGATACTTCTGGCAATTATGTCAAATGGAACAATGGCACATGGGATTCTCGGATGATGCCTTACATGACTCAGGGGCGAACATGGCCAGGTAGTGTCCGCAATGGTGGATTAAGTTACACCGTAAGAAAAGAATTGGGGCCAAAGATTCTTGAGTGCCCGGAAGATAACGTTAAGCGTGCTCGCGATGAAGGCAAACGCTCCTACGCAGCGAACTCTGGATACCTGCGTGGTACAACAAACCAATACTCGGCGGTCTTTTCGCAAGCAACTGCGATTCAAGATACGACTGTCAAAACCACAGACTTTTCGCCGACCACAGTCAAGTGGGTCACGATTGATGAGATTCTTCAACCCTCCAGCCTGGTCGTTTTTGCAGATGGATGGCGAAGCAGCGATACCAATCCCAGTCAAATGAGCTCATCGGAGCAGGTTTTTGGTTGTGGCCCATATAAGGCTGGCTTGAATTTCAGTTATCCCACTTTCAGCGCCAAGTCGGACGGTACTGGGATTAAAGATATCTCAGATTACCCGCATAATGATGCAGCCAGCTTTGCGTTTGTGGACGGCCATGTCATCTCTTCGAATAACACCATCGATAAAAAATACTTCCATCGTTAAAAGATCAACTGACACATTGTATTGAAATTTGACCTTGATGACACAGGTTTGATGTGTACGCCTGTCGATCAATTGTATATACCTTAATAGTCCTTATATTTAAAATTGAAAGAGAACGGATCATATGTATCAGATCAAGTTAAGTATCAAAAATTCCCTGGCTCACTGCTTTGCAATATTGGCAAGCTTGCTGGTTGTCACACACACTGCTGGGGCAGCCACACAACTTGATGTGGATGGCAATGGACTTTATGACGATGTTGAACGGCTGACCCTGGTCAATACGTTTAAGCAAGTCTGCCCATCCTTGAAAGACGCTGACTTCGATGCTGATGGTGATGGTCAGGTCACGGTGCTCGAGCAAACGCAGGGGCGTCATCCACTGTCCATGACCATCGGCAAAGAGGTCCTGGCAAGCGGTGTACAGATCCCGTGGGGTATTGATATTTTTTCTGAATGGATCACCTGTGCATATCTACAGGAAGATGTTGCACCCGGTCGCGTCGCTCAACACATCGCGCGGGGGACACGGACTCGTGACGCCAGTCAGCAGGAGCCTGCCCTTCAACCCAGTCATATCACCCCTGGCGATGGTATCTTCTTTGCAGAGAATCTGGGGCAGCAATTGACAATGGAACGAGAACGTGATGCACGTTGGAATTACCGGTGGTGCATCTTTACTTTTCGCATTGACGGTGATTCCGGGCGCGATTCAAAAACGGTTCTCCTGGACCTCAACAAAGGCAATGGTCCATCCAAGTCCTCGCCGAAAATCTGGTTCGATAAACAAACTGGACTTCATGTCCAATACGCTGGACGTCAGAACGCAGGCACTGATGTTCGCGTCATGAGTACACGTGATATCCATACTGATGGCAAAACATGGAACGTGGTTGTCTGCGGAATTCGATATGGGCAAATGTATGCGCAAGTCAACGGCATTGATCTGCAAACCAATCATCCCCAACCGCCGCGTTATTCCGGTGAACTGGTCTATGATACGCAGTCTGTGCTGGGCAAGGCCCAAAGCGGTAACAGTGCATGGGCCTACGATGCCTTGGTTTTTGGTCTGACTGAACCGTCCGAAGCCATGGTCAGCAAAATGACCGGGTGGGCGGCACATCGTTTGAACTTCGCAGATCGTCTTCCGAAGGATCATCCTTACCGTTACAAGCGTCCCGTGCTCGATCAGGAAGACTTCCCGGATCGTTATGTTCATGACAATGACAAGTGGTTGAAATGGGGTGAGCAGATCAAGAAGTCGGTGACACGTGTCAATAGTGGTGGGCAACCCATCAGACCATTGGGATATGAACGTGTGTTCTACGATGACTTTCGTGAATTCCGCATTGACCGCAGTACCAGCGGGACAGGTGATCTCTGGATGGCTTATGGCTTTAATACGGCTGTGGGTATTGATGCGAAACTGATCCATCCTGGTCGTGAACCCAACGTGTATCCATATGACGCCAAGAATCAGAAGCAGACACTTTCGGTTCTGAAAAAAGGTAAACACTGGTACAGTGCGGGTCTCTATACGGTCAACGATATGGGGTATGGCTACACATGGAAGGGGGCCAAAGTCTTTCGTGTCCGTTGCATGTTCCCCAACGTTGAGCAGAAGGAGTTGAAGTCTGGACTCTTCCCTGCCTTTTGGTCCTATGATCCGGACTTTCTGGTTTGGCGGACAGCGAATCGCATTGAGTGTGACTGGTTTGAGTTCGATGCCATCAACGGATACTGGTATAACGGAGTGTCAACGCATTACCATTATGCACATATCAATAACATCTTCGCCAAGAACAGCAAAAGCTACAAACGGTTCAAAATTTACAGCGGAGAACTGACCGAAGAAAAAAGTAAGATCCCCGGCGGTTTGTATTTCTGGGATGGTGAGTATCATACCTGGGAATTTATTGTGGGTGACAATATGACGTTTATTAATGTCACTATCAAAGACGAAAATGGTAATGACAAGTGGGTTGAAGTCTGTCGTAGCCCGACGGCACCAACCTATCTTCAGCGTTTGGATTTGCAATTGGATACTGCGCTCAAAGCTAAGTATGGTGATCCCAAACAGCAATCACATGGTGACTTTACAATTGATTGGGTTGAAGTTCTCCAGAAGACCACACAACTCAATGAATTCGACAAGCCCTTTACGGCTCGACCACAAATCACAGGCACGATCCAGGCTGGAAAAACCATCACCTGCCAGGCCAATCTCCAGGGCGTGACGGATGTTCGGTATTACTGGTTTGCCGATGGCTACCCGCTGACCTATGGCCCCAGTGACAGTTACACACTCACAGCCAATGAAGTCGGCAAGGAAATCCGCTGCATGGTCAAAGCTGTCGGTGCACTGAATATGCCCGAAGCATGGAGTGATTCACTTAAGTGATGCTCATCAAGTTGTGTCACATTGGTACGCATAATGGATAGGTTAGGAATATGTCTCAGAGTTTGTACGAACGTCAAATGCAAGCGATCAGTCGATCGTTAAATACTATCATTCAGGTATCTGATAACTATCATGGTTTATTTGCCTCGATACTGGATCTGAAAACCAATTCGATTCCGTTTAATTTGCCACCGGCTATCAAGGGGCAACGTGAATGTGATCGTGCTTTCCCGGGTAGTAATCTAATGCACGATCACATTGTGCTCAAGTTAATGATTGATCTCACCAACGTGTTGGGGGAAAGACATTGGGAAACATCCGCTGAACGTTACCTGCGCTACTGGGCTCTGCATTGCGCGCCCACGACTCCGACTGGATTCTTCCCATGGGGGGAGCATTCGTTCTGGAATCTGATGGAAGACCGGCCCGGAAACAGCTATGCAACAGCAGGTGTCGCAACCATGGCAACGCATGATCATCTCATGCAGGCACCAGCGTGGCTGTGGGAGAAAATTTGGCAAATGAATCCTGCGGCAGCAGAACGATTTTGCCAGGCACTCTCGCGACACTTCCTGGATGTGGACGAGCCACCTGAATACAACCGGCACGCCAACCTGCTGCAGCCGCATCATCTCAAACGTAACCGGGGCGTAAGATCCTGTGACTTCCCAAGGCATGGTGGCCTGTTCATCTATGACTGGTCGTTTGCATACGCACAGACACGATCCGCCATGTACCGTCATCTCATCAGACGCATGCTCGATTACTGGTGGGATCGGCGAACGCCCGGATATATGTTGCCCGAAGCGACACGCAATGGATTGGATTATCCAGCAGCAAATGCCATGCAGACCCTGTCGCTGAGTGTTTCATTACTCCAAGCCGCGGAATTGATCCAAAACGCAGATACGGCGCTTGCACAGGTGATGCGCGAACGTGCTTTGGAATATCTCAATACAGTATTGGATGCGCCGCACGATCTGGATAACGGCAAGTTCGTCATTCAGATGAACCGACAAACTGGCCAAGTGCATGCTTATGCCAATACCTGGGCAAGTTATTACAGCTCGTTTGGTGTATTGGTATCCAATGTCGCATCACTGCTGCTATGTGCCTACCGCGTCACACAGGAGCAACGTCTACTGGATGTTGCAACGCCATTATCAGAACATTGCGCGCAAAGTCAGATGCCTGTCGAAGTGGCTGTCCCAGTTAAGGATGCAGGTATGCAATTGAGTTTGTTGGCAGATATGTTCAGCCTTACAGGCGATCGCAAATGGCTGGATCATGGCCAACGATGGGCAGAGCAGTTAATGCCGATCTACCTGGATCACGACTTGCCCCGTGCTGCGTTGGGCAGTGATATTTATGATTCGCAACTTTTACCCGGGCATTTTCTCCGTGGCTTGACACGACTGGCTTTGCAAAGCCAGGGTAAAGACATAGGCCCAGATTACACATTGCGATAAACTAAAATGTTCTCTGGTGTCCCGGCCAACTTTCCGGTAACTCCCAGAACGCACCGTCACGGTTGCCATAATAGGCTTGGGTGGCAAGATCCATCACCTTGGCGGTGCGTGCTGCGGAGACCACGGTGCTTGGGCATTGTCCGATACCGTTGAGTTCATTAACAATGCTTTGAATCAGCGGTTGATGGACGTGGGGTGGGTCGGTCAATTCCATCACTTCTTCGTTGTCCAGGGTGTTCAATGTCAGACGTGGATGCGCAAAGCAGGCCATCTCGAGTTTGCCTTGCGTACCATGAATGAGAATCCGGTCTTCATGACACTGCGATGCAAAGTTCCAGCAGCCGGTTCCAACACCAATGCTGTTTTGCAGGTCAAACCGCAGGCTCACGATTTCTTCAACGTCGTAAATGCCGGTGACATTGCGTGCATTGCCTGTCACGTTGACCAACGGGCCGACCATGTAGTCGATCACATCCAGTGCATGGGAGGCCAAATCAAAAAACAACCCACCGCCGGAGTGTTCAGGCTGAACACGCCATGGGAGATTGTCGGCTGTGATGCGCTGATGAGCAGGATTCTGATACATCACATTCACCGCAGTCACTTCACCGATCATCCCCTCATCAATGATCGCTTTGGCTTTGACGAATCGCGGGAGTTGGCGGCGATAAAATGCTGCAAAAGCAGGTAGATTTCGTGATTTGAAGGCATCAACAATCTGCATCGCCTCAGCATGATTGCGCGTCAACGGTTTTTCGATGTAACACGGTTTGCCAGCTTCGGCGACTTTCAATGCATAACTTGCATGATCACCAACAGGTGTCGCGATGTAGACAATATCAACCTCGGGACTGCTGATCACTTCATCCGCATCGCTGGTCCAGTTGGGAACGTGATGTCGTTTGGCAAAGTCCGCAGCTTTCTCACTATTGCGTCGCATGACCATCGTCAACGCGCTATTCTCTGCCTTGTAGAATCCCGGGCCGGACTTGATCTCGCAGACATCACCACAGCCGATGATACCCCAGCGGATGATACGTTTATTTGTTGTATTCATGATTTATTTCTCATTTTTATGGTTATCAATCAAACAGCATCACGCTCTGATGCAGCGACTGATCTTGTTTTTAAGCGTCGCATCACATGATAATAGCTCCGACACTGCATGTCGCTGATGCCTTTGAAGCAACAATGAAAAAACCACGACTCGATTGAGCCGTGGTTTTTTTTGTGTTGTATTTGATTGTCGGTTTAGGCGCCGTAGACACGGGCCATGTGTGTCATCTCAGCATCGAGAGCGGCGTCTGCCATCTTGCGGTACATCATGTCCTTGATGTCGTGATACGCTGGATCATCAATGACGTTGTTAAGTTCATTGGGGTCTTTATTCATGTCAAAGAGTTCAGCCCAATCACGACCGCGGTAGATGGTCAGCTTATAGCCCTTATGGATGAGGGTCCGCAGGTGGACTTCCGGGCCGACCTGGTGATGGTTTTCGACGATGGCATAATCGCGGACTTCTTCACCGTCAGTCCAGTTGGCAAGTACGTTCTTGCCGGACATGCTGCGGGGAACATCCATACCGGCTGCAGCGCAGAAGGTCGGGGCATAGTCGACGAGGGATTGCACATCATCGGTCTCTTTGCCTGCGGGGATATGATCCTTCCACGCAGCGATCATCGGCACGCGGATGACATCGTCATAGTGGAACGGCCCCTTGGCAAGCAAACCATGCTGACCGAGGAAGTGACCGTGATCGGAGGTAAAGACGATCATGGTGTTGTCGATCATGCCGTTTTCTTCCAGCGCGTCGAGTGTCTGGCCGATCCAGTGGTCCATGAAGCTGATCATGCCGTAGTAGCATGCCATCATTTCCTGCATCCACTTGCGTTCATGCACGTGACGCTGGTAACCGTGATTGCCTTTACCGTCCTTGTTGTACACCGAGAAGTCAGGTTTGTCTTCACGGGTCATGTTGTGTGGCGGGGGCATCTTGTCGAATTCACCTTCGACAAACTCACCCGGTTCCATGTCTTGAGGGTTGTACATGCTTGCCCACGGTTCACTCACAGCATAGGGCGGATGCGGATCGTGATAGCTTGACCAGATGAAGAACGGTTTGTTGTCTGCTTTGGCTTTTTCGATTGCAGCGATGGTGCGCTTACCGGTCCATGCGGTGTAGTGCAGTTCTTCAGGCAGTTCCCAATGGGTGGTCTTGTTCTGTGTCGGACTCTTGGACCAGTTGCTGTCTTTAACCTTGTCATTGCGCGGGCCGAAGTATTCTTTCCAGTCGGTCAGCCCCTGCTCTTCGAGCCAGATACCGTAGTGCTGGCCGGCATGACCTTCGTCGGTGTGGTTGCGACAGGTTTCGACATAATCAAAACCATACCAAGGCGTGTGCTTGTCATTGAACGTCTTCCAGAATTCCAGGTCACGCAGCAGTGGGTATGACTCAACACTTTCGCAGTCCAGTTCGGGATGACTGAACAGCGGCTGGAAGTGAGCCTTGCCGACCAATGCGGTCCAGTAGCCTTCGTCATGCAGATATTCACCGAGCGTTGGCACGTTTTCCGGGAGCTTGGTCCCCAGTGTAAAAGCACCGTGCTGTGACGGATACTGACCCGTGATCAGCGTGGCACGCGTGGGGGTGCATGTCGGGTTGGGGCAGTAGGCACGCGTGAAGTTGGTGCCCATCTTGGCAAGACGATCAAGGTTAGGCGTCTTGATCTTGGGATTGTTGATGCCAAGGGTGAACCAGTGTTGCTGGTCGGAGGTGATCAAAAGCAGATTGGGTTTGTCAGCCATGTTTGCGTTTCCAGTCTGTAGACAAATAGAGTTGAAGTTGAATTAAATATCCTGGGGCAGGGGGAATTCGTCGCCAGTCTTCTTGATCCAGGCCTCAAGTTGATCCTGTAATTCTCGACGTTTGGCGCCATATGCCGAGTTGTGTGCATGATTGGCTTGTTCGTACGGATCTTCATTGAGGTTGAACAGCAGCCAGGGTTGATGCTCCAGGCAGACGTACTTCCAACCATCACGTGTGACAATGCCGCGCCACGGTCGATCGGTTGAAGCACCATGTTTGGTTGGCACGACAAGTTGGAGAAACGCCGAATCGGGATAGTCCTCGTCATTGATTGGATCAGTCGAACGCAATGCCGAGTAGTCTGTGCCATCCATCCAGTCGGGGACGTCGATGTTGCATAATCCCAGCGTGGTGGGGGCCATGTCCACGTGATTGACGAGGTAATCCATGCGACCGTTGCGGGTGCCGTAGCGGGGGTTGGTACCACCGAGAATCATGGGGACGCGGATGGCTTCTTCAAATGGATTGGTCTTGCGGAATTGGCCTTGACTGCCATGCATATCACCGTGGTCGGAGAAGAAGATGATGTGCGTGTCTTCGATCATCTCAAGGTCCCAAAGCAGGTCGCGGATGCGGCCGAGGTTGTGATCCAGATTCTCGATCATGCCGTAATATCCAGCCAGTTCACGCGAAGCGACATCACGAATGGATTTGATGTCCGGCACGTTGGGTCGGAACTTCAAATCACCGGGTGTGTGTCGGCCCTGGAATTCTTCAGGACTCACATACGGATCATGCGGCGGTTGAACCGAGAGCACGCAGAAGAACGGTTGCTCATCTTCCTTGCGCTCTTTGATGTAGTCGAGTGTGAGGTCCGTCAGTGCATCGGTTTCATAGGTCGGCAGGCGGTAGTGTTCGATCTCATTACCTTTGTCATCATGACCGTGCACCCAGCAGTCCCATTGACTGTTGTTGTTTTCAAAACCAAGCCACTGTTTGAAACCACCACGACGATGAGGCTTGATGAATGCCAATGCGCCGCGGCCGTCTCGTTCGTGATGTCCGTCGACATGCCATTTGCCGATATAGGCGGTGTGATAGCCGGCATCATTGAATGGATGTGCAACTGTCTTGGTGCCGTCGGGCATGGGGTATTCATGGCCGGGGACCATCTGGTGCGGGTACTTGCTGGTGAGTAGTGAACCGCGGTAAGGGCAGCACAACGGGCAGCCACCGATGCCGTTGAGTGACAAACCTTCGGAAGCAAGGCGGTCAATATTGGGCGTGTGAACATTGGGATCGCCGCTGCATCCCAAAGCCTGTGCCCGGTGTTGATCACCGAAGACCCAGATGATGTTCGGATGCTTGCGGGGCTTGGGTTTGTTGTCGACCATGCAGGACTTCTTTCACTGATTCAGAATGATGTGTATGTCGAATATCGAAATTGATACTAGCTTGGTTGCTTCGATATTTTTATGGTCTTTCATAGTATCAATTGCGTCGATCACGTCAAAGACGGATTGGTGTTTTAAGTGAGAAACGATTGCCATGGGACATGAAAAAACGGAAGGCCAATGATTTGACCTTCCGTTTCAATTTCACAAGTTGTGTCGTGAGAAGCAATCGCCCATACACAGAACGGGATGGGGATCACTTCCGGGGAACTTCCGGGGGTTAGTGTTCGGGGGTGAGTTCAGCGAAGAAGTCGTTGCCCTTGTCATCGACGATGATGAACGCGGGGAAGTTGACGACGTCGATCTTGCGGACGGCTTCCATACCCAACTCCTCGAAGGCGACGACTTCGACCTTCTTGATGTTGTCCTGGGCAAGGATGGCTGCCGGACCACCGATGGAACCCAGATAGAATCCGCCGTACTTGTTGCAGGCATCGGTGACGGCCTTGGAGCGGTTGCCCTTGGCGATCATCACCAGTGAACCACCCTGTGCCTGGAATGGATCGACGAAGGCGTCCATGCGGCCAGCCGTGGTCGGGCCGAACGAGCCGGACGCCATGCCTTCGGGAGTCTTGGCCGGACCTGCATAATAGATCGGGTAATCCTTGAAGTAGTCGGGCATCGGTTCGCCAGCTTCGAGCATTTCCCGGATACGGGCGTGGGCTGCATCGCGGGCGACGATGATCGTGCCGGTGATTGACAGGCGGGTCTTGATCGGGAACTTGGTGAGCAATTCGCGAACCTTATCCATACCGATGGACAAGTCGATCTTCACCGGCGGGGCGTCTTCTGCGATATCGGTGGGCAGATATTTCTGAGGTTCGGTTTCGAGCTTTTCGAGGAAGATGCCGTCTTTGGTGATCTTGCCTTTGATGTTACGGTCTGCTGAGCAGGAGACCGCCAACCCGATGGGGCAGGACGCAGCATGACGGGGCATACGGATGACACGGACATCGTGAGCCATGTACTTGCCACCGAATTGAGCACCGATGCCGGACTTCTGAGCGAGTTTGAGTACCTTGGCTTCCATGTCCAGATCGCGGAAGGCGCGGCCGGCTTCGTTGCCAGTGGTGGGCATGTTGTCCAGATACTTCGTCGAAGCATACTTGGCGATCTTGAGGTTCTCTTCTGCCGAGGTACCGCCGACCACGATGGCAATGTGGTAAGGCGGGCAGGCGCTGGTGCCGAAGTCCTTGATGTGTGTTTCGAGGAACGCAAGCATGTCCTTCTCATTGAGGACTGCAGGCGTCTGCTGGTACAGGAAGGTCTTGTTGGCTGAGCCGCCACCCTTGGCAACGAACAGGAATTTGTATTCATCACCCGTGGTCGCATAGAGATCAACCTGGGCTGGCAGATTACAAGCCGTGTTCTTTTCTTTGAACATCTCAAGCGGCGCGATCTGCGAGTAACGCAGGTTGCGTTCCTGGTAGGTGTCATACACACCCATGGACAGCGCTTCAGCATCATCGGCTTCGGTCAAAACATACTGACCTTTCTTGCCCATGATGATGGCCGTGCCGGTGTCCTGACAGGAAGGCAGTTGGCCTGCAGCGGAGACCACCGCGTTTTGCAGGTGGGTCAAAATCACGAAGCGATCATTGTCGGAGGCTTCGGGATCTTTGAACTCCTCAGCCAACTGCGCCAGATGAGCAGGGCGGAAGTAGAAGGCAATGTCGGTGAAAGCCTGCTTGGCTAAAAGCTTCAGACCTTCAGGATCGACTTGCAGGAATGACTTGTCACCCAACTGGACGGTGGAGACATAGTCCTGGGTCAGGCAACGATACTCAGTGGTGTCTTTGCCGGGTTGAATGACGGGTTCATATTGATAGCCGGGCATGGGTCGGCTCCTTGATTGGGTTAAAACAACGGACGAACGACAAGCTCTCCATAATAGCGGAAGTTGGTCTTTTGATCGAATGTTGACATTGGGTAAAAACGTAACCCATATTGGCAAAACAAGCACCCGTTTTGACACAGGTGCTTGTTCAGAGCTGTTTGGATGGAAATTGGTGACTTATTGGACGATCAATTCCGCCTCATGCCAACCAGTGTCGGGCAGGGTGACCGTCATCTTGGCGTCGGCTTTGAGTTCGAGGACCTGACTTTGCGGGCGGGTGATTTTGAATTGCACATTCGAGCCGGACACCTGCTTGATGGAGATCGGCAGGGCGTCGACCTCAGCCTGCTTGTCATCCAGAATGGTCCGACTGATGATCAGGTGTTTGGATTGGGTGATGGGTTGGTTGTCTGCCGCGATGAGGATGACGGTTGCAAAGCCGGACTGCTTGCCCAGTGACAGATGTTGGTATTGGTCGTTGACATCACTGCCAGCCATGTCGCCGCTGAAAGCTTCGGCTTTGGGGGCGATGACTTTGAGTTGCTTGGCATTGAGGTCTTTGATGATCTGATTCGTATCACTGACGATGGGGGAGTCTGGCTCGGAACGCATCCATGATTTGGTGATCATGACGGGCGAGGGTTCGTCGAATGTTTTGCCGAACGCATGGATGGATTGGTAGCCGGGTTTGAATTGGTTCTTGGGTTTCATCAATGCGTTGTAGTCCGCCCCGACATGTGGCTTGCCGACGGTGAAACGGATTTGTTTTTTCGCAGGATCAACAAGACCGTTGCGATAGAGCATGCCAGCCGTTCGCATGTGATCGCGCATCATGTTGTCAGCGACCATCGTGCCGATGTGCGGATCTCGTGACGGCTTCTTGGCATTGCCGTCTTTGTCCAGATCACGATCACCATGCTGCCAGGCAAACCAGACAAACCCGTCAACACCTTGATGCACACCATAGGCCGCCGCCGCCAGAGCCAACTGTGAACGGTAAGGACCTTCGGTTTTGGTTTTCCATTCTGATTCATTGAACTCACCGAGAATGTAGGGCTTGTCAGCAAGAATGGTTTTGGCTTTGCTGTACATGAAGTCTTCACGACTGTCAGCAACGCGCGGGTTCACATACGCATGGTCTTCAATGTAGTCAGCATGTTCAGCATGCATCTGCAACGCAGACTCACCACGCCAGAGGTTGGAATAGGTGATCGCGCCTTGATAGCCAAGATCACGCATCATCTTTTTGACCTTGATGAAATACTGCTCATCCAGATTGCGGAAGAAGTCAGCACGGACTTTTTTCTGCTCATCTGTCCTGGCATTGTAAAGATCACCAGCTTCCGCAAGTCCGGCGTCTTTGGCAAAGGTGTTCCACATGGCGACGAGTTTATCCTGGAAATACCGGGGTAAATCGTTGTGACAGATCAGAACATACTCCGACGAATACTCGTTGGTGATCTCATACGTGAGTACCTGTGGGTCATCGACATAAGCGACTTTCGTGTACGGGTTGACGTGCGTTAACGTCTGCTTGATGAACTCACTGTCTAATGCCGCACAACGCTCATCGACCAGTGGCAGGAGTTTGCGTGCGTCAATGTTCTTCTTCCAATGGCGTTTATTCAGTTCGTCCATCGCCATGATCCACTTGGCTGCATCTTCCTCCGTGGTGTCCAGTACGTCCACGTCATACGGCAGATAGGTCCGACTCCATCGCCCAGCAAACATCAGGTAAATGCCTTTTTCTTTCAATTGGGCATTAAGGTAGTCGAAGCGATCCCACGCTTCTTTGTTGGGCTTGCGGGTGTTGCCTTGTTCGTAATCATTGAGTGTGAAAATTTTCGAACCCCACACCCAATCGCGCGACGGGCGCATCATGTGATGCGGGCGAGCGAGGTTGAATTGATGATTCGCCAATTCACTTGCGATATGCTGGGCTTGCTGCATGGTCGGATAGAGTGCAACCAGATTCACACCCCACAGTCGGATCGGTTGGCCCTGGCTGTTGACAAAGGCATTGCCTTTGACGGTTAACCGTTCAATGCTTTGGGCATGTGTTGGTAATGTTGTCAGCAAGACGAGTGTGAGTGTGCAGACGAACAGGTGTTGGAGATTTTTAAAAATCACGTGAGTCTCCTTAAGGCCAATGGATGTTAAATAGGTTGAATCGTTATTCGCAGTAGTTCTTAAACCAGTTGCGTGCTTCGTTGGAGTCTTGCGCGGGTGGGGCATCACGGTCACTGATGAATTTGGCATGACCGCCGATGTAGAGTACGTTCGAGCCATCCACGTGGTAGAGGGTTTCATGGCCGGTCCAATCGACGCGGGGGTTGTCCGCTTCGAGTGCCCGACCGGGTGTTTGTTCCATACTCACCGGGCCGTAGTAGGTGTTGCCCAATCGGTGCATGTAGTCCGAGTACCAGTAACCGGGGAATGGATCGATGGGCTTGTCGATGTAGTGTCGATAGACACGCGCTTTGACGGCAGGGCAGCCGAATACTTTGCCGGTCCGCAGGTATCCGCCACCGATGAGCAGGCCTGTGCTTTGCCAGTTGGACTTGGTCAGCAGGTAGTTGTCATCACCAGCGGTGCTTTTCCATGTCCAGCCGTCGTAGTCACCCATGTACATGTGATACGCCAGTCCTTGTTGACGGAGTTGGCTTAAACAACTGGTTTTATAGGCAGCTTGTCGCGCTTTACCCAAAGCCGGCAGGAGGATGGCAATCAGCAGCGAAACGATGGAGATGACCACCAGTAATTCGATGAGCGTAAAGCCTTGGCTTCGATGCGTTCGCAAAGTCATTGCCATCTGTCATTCCTTTGGATAAGTTTGCGGAGTTCTCGTGTTATTGGTGTTCACGAACCGAAGCGATCGTCTGACCTGCATCCCATGTCAATGGCAGGACGCAGGGCGCGATGCTTTGGTTGGGGTGTTCAATCTTTTCAAGCAATAATTCAACCGCGCGTTGACCAGCCAGAGCAGTCGGTAAACGCATGCAACTCACATCAATGCCGATATAGTCTTCGCCTTGTTCGCTGCTACTGCCTTGCGTGAGTTGTTCATCGAAGCTGATCAGAGACAAATCATGTGGCAGGGACAAGCCCGACATGGCAGCTGCAAGCAACACGCGATGCGGCGCGTCATAGCTGATGATGGCGGTGGGGCGATTGGATGATTGGAGTAATTGACAGATGGCAGTGAGCCTGCCTTTGCCATGGATGCCAGCAAACTGATCCCGTGGGGTAGGTGTCAAACCGGCTTGCAGCATCGTTGACACATAACCCGCATGGCGATCCACGCGACTATAGTGACTGTCAGGTTGAAGATGAAACTGCGTAAAGTCCAGATAGGCAATTCGTCGATGCCCCAGTTCAATTAACCGCTGGGTCGCATCGACACCTGCCTGGTAATCGTCATAGTGAATGCAGTCCTGCTTGAGTTTGCAGTTCAGCCACATTGAAGGCACAGGGTCTTCGTCCAGTCGTTTGAGCATGGCATGGGGAATGCGGTCGGTGTAGTTGACCAGCAAGCCGTCACAGCAACATTCCTGCAAAATCCGCGGGAAGGCGCCAGCTTCCACCAACTCCTGATCGGGCAGCTTGGCGAGCGTCAAATGCATCTGCCGTTCAAGCAACTCGTCATGAATCCCATCAAGCAGTAAAGGTGGCAAGTTACTTCGACCTTCATCCGCGCTGAGCAACAAACCCAGGCAATCAAACCGACCCTTGCGAATCGCCGACGCCGAACTGTTGGGCCGGTACCCAAGCTCGCGGGCAATCCGACGGATCTTCTCCGCCCGAGCCATGGCACTTGGCCAACGCTCCTTGGTGTCCCCACGCATCACGCGCGTGACTGTCCGCGTTGAAACCCCGGCTTGTTTGGCAACTTCTTCAAGAATGGACATTTTGACCTCGTTTTGTCTACGTGGACACATTGTCTACGTAGACATAATAGGCAGGTAATTGGCATGATCAAGGATGAATTGAATATTTTTTCAGCAGAAATGTTGATTTTGAAAATAGTATCGATACTATTTTTATAATCGATTCTATTTTTTGAGGGTCGCATGGAGTTCCAGCTGATGACACTCGCCAAAGTTGCCAAGAAAGCCAATGTCGCCATCGCCACGGCAAGCAAGGTCTTTAACAATGACCGGTCCGTGAGAAGCTATCTGCGCGAACGTGTTCTCGAAGCAGCCGCGGAACTTAACTACCAACCCAGCATGATGGCGCGTGGACTCCGAAAGAAGCAGACCAACATTGTCACCCTTGGCATCATGCAGTTGGAAAACCCATATTTCGGTGCCCTGGCTCAGGCGGTCATCAAAGCGCTGGCAGATAAAGGCTACGTCGGTATCGCCTGCATCGGCCATGACCACATCAAGGACATCAACGTCGCAGCCTGTGCCTGTGGGTCGATTGTCTCTCAAGCCCTCTCTGAGAGTTTGGATGACCTGGCGCAGTCCGGCCCGATTGTCACCATCAACAACCGCGAGCCACGTCCCGAGCTTGCCTCGGATGTGCATTTTGATTTTGCCTCCGCCTACCAGACCATCTTGATGGATCTCAAACAGCAGGGGGTTGGCAACATTGTTTTCGGTTGTGATCTTGAGCAATGGCATGTCAATGAACAGCAGAAATTCCGGTCAGTCCATCAAGCCTTTGAGTTTGTTGCCAGGCAACGCCCGGTCGTGTTGCATGACCCGTTAGCCACACTGAACCATCTCAAATCCAACCCGCAGGTCGATGCGGTGTTTTGTGTCAACGATCCCTTTGCAGCGGACCTGATCACCTTGATGCATGCCCACGAACCGGAGATGGGCAAACGCGTCAAGGTGATTGGCTGTGACGGGAATCGTCAGCTTTGGGGGAATTGGACTGTGCAATTGGATGTCAAAGTCATCGCTGAAATGGCTGTCGACCTTTTGGATCAACGGCTTAATGAAGGAGATAAACATGAACACGCCAGAATCTACCACCCCCATGCCATCAAAGCCTGATGCATTCACACTCATCGAATTGCTTGTGGTGATTTCCATCATCAGTTTGTTGATTTCGATCCTCTTGCCTGCATTGGGAGCAGCCCGTGCGCGTGCGCGTCAAATGGCCTGCATGAACAACCAGCGTCAGTTGAGCCTGGTAACCAGCACGTATTGCACGGATTTTAAAGAGTATTTCCCGATCGGTCTGACCTATTCAGCAAGTTACTCCGGGACCAAAATCACTTGGCGTAATCGGCTTGAAACCCTGTACCTCGGGCAGAACTATGACATGAACCTGCCAACCAATGACCAACGTGGTCGCAGCGAAGTCTTCGGTTGCCCGGACTTTCCAGAGGGGGCCTATTTGGATGTCGTTTCTTACAGTGTCTATCGCGGTTACACCGTCAACCGTCAAGTCATGGTCAGTATCAATACCGTTGCGACCAATCCTGTCTATCTGCAGGACCCCAGTCGCGTCAGTGAAGTCCTCACCCCCGGCAAACTGGGTTTGATTGGTGAACATCCCGATCAATGGAAAGCCAACAACAACATCCTTGGCAAGTTTGCAATGGATAACATCAACGAAGGTCCGGTGACCTGGCATCAGGAAACGCATAACGTTGCTTTCGTCGATGGGCATGGCGCAACCTACAAAGGTGTCGATGCGTTTGATCTCTACAAGGGCACCAACCCCAACAATGCCAGTTGGTCACTCATCGGTGGGCAACTGTTCAAAGAAAACTAATCCATCGCGCATGTGATCCACACAGCCGCGATCAAATCTTTAACCATTCAACATCATGGAGTCTATGATGCGTCGATCATTGTGTTTATCCCTTTGTTTGTTTTCATGTCTGGCTTTGACGCAAATGTCCTATGCGGGGGTCCGCGATGCCGTTTCCGAAACGGTGGAGCAGGGCAAGGGTTGGACGCCACTACCATTTACCCCCGTCATCGAAGCAGGCAGCGCGCTTGACCTGTCGCACACCGTCGATGCACCGGCTGGTAAACACGGTCGTATTGTGATCAACAAAGACGGGCACTTTGCAACGCAGAACAACAACCAACGCATCCGACTCTATGGCAATAATCTCTGCTTCTCAGCAAACATTCTGCCTTCGGATCAGTGCAAAGCGTTAGCCAGAACCTTCCGCATGATGGGGTACAACACCGTCCGCTTTCATCACTTTGATCGTGAAATCACATCGCATGAATCAGGCGACTCCACCAAGCTTGATGAAAACATGGATCGCCTTGATGAACTGTTTTACGAGATGAAACAGCAGGGCATGTACATCACCATTGATCTCTTTGTCTCGCGCATCTTCGCTCCCAATGAAATTCCCGGCTTTGAAAAATTGGACCCCGCCAGTTTCAAAGTACTGATGATGGTCAATGATGATGCTTATAAAAATTGGGCAACGTTCGCAACCAACCTGCTCAATCACGTCAATCCTTACACGGGCATCGCATGGAAAGATGATCCAGCACTTTTTGCGATTTGCATGACCAATGAAAATAATGCGCCGCAGAATTATCGTCGAAGCAACCAATTGGTCAAGCAACAAGTCGATGCAGCATTCGAAAAATACCTGAAAAACAAGGGGAAAGCGGATGTTGTCGGCGAAGACCGCAAAGCATGGCGGACACAGTTTGATGCGGATATCCAGCTAAAGACGTTTCTCAAATCTCAGAAGGTCGTCCGTGATCTGGGATGTGATGCATATCTCACCGATGCCAACATGCTCGGGCAATACCATGTCACACCCACCCGACAAGTCATGGGCGTCGTGGACAATCACGGCTATTGGGATCATCCCCAATTTCCCCGTGGCAGTTGGGGCTTGCCCGAAAAATATCGTAACACCACCGGTATGAGTGAAGCCTATCCTGTCCCGCGCACCATCATGGGCTCGCGCATCTTTGGTAAGCCGTTCATGGTCACCGAATACAACTTCACTTTCCCCAATCGCTATCGCGCCGAGGCCGGTCCGGTGATGGGAGGGCTTGCAGCCTTGCAGGATTGGGATGCCATGTATCGTTTTGCCTTTGCACACAGGGATAATGCGATCTTCGGCAACCAACCCATGCACCGTTTCGATACGGCCAAAGACCCGATCATGTGGCTTTCCGAACGCATCATTATCGACTGCTTCCGTCGCAACAAGGTTGCTCCTGCCAAGAGTCGCCTGGCCTATGCGGTCACCGAAACCGATCTGAAAAATCCCAAGAGTGGTTCCTGGAATCATGGGCAGTTTGACAGCAGCTTCACCAAACTCGGTTTGGCAGTGCAGATCGGTAGTTACGATGCACGCGACAAAACCAACACGCCCAAGGTCGATGCCATCGTCTCAACCGACGGCAGTGTCGGTATCGCACGTCAGAATATCCTTGAAAATCACACGGACATCAAAAAAGCCCTGGGGGACAGTCAGGTCGACACACGCAAAGGTAACTACCTTTCGCAAACCGGTGAGATTGCCATTCACAACTGGGTCGGCAAAATGTCCATTCAGACATCCCAACTGACATGCGCGATTCTCAAAGCCAGGAGCAAGGAACAGTTCGGCAAAATAACCCTTGAAAACAAGGACGATTTACCTGTCGTCATTTACCTGGCGTCGGCAGATGACAAACCGCTTGAGCAAAGTGAACGCATCCTGGTGTTGCATCTTTCAGATGTGCAGAATACTGGCAGCGTCTTTGCGACCGACAAACGCCAACTCCTCAAACAGGTGGGGTCACTGCCATTACTCGTACGTGACAGTCAGGCGACATTGCGTTTTGAAAATCACAATGCATCACAGTTCAAAGCTTATGCGTTGGACTGTAGCGGCAAGCGTCTGTCTTCCGTTGATCTCAATTGCGATGGCAAACAGATCAATATGCAACTCAATACCAAACACGGCGAGCAGGCTGTCATGGTGTATGAGTTGATCGTGCCTTAATGCTGTTATTCGTCGTGTCAGTGACGTGTCATGGTTTGAGATAAATCCGACTGTGGCAGGTAGGCGTGGTCCTTGCGCAACTGTTCGATGAGTTGGGCGGTATTCAGTTCACATGCGATCTGTCCTGTTCGCAGACATTGCACCGCAGCGGTACCAGCAGCTTGCCCCATCATGCTTGCTGCGGGTTGAACGCGAATTGAGCCATGCACCTGGACATCACTGCTGGCACACCGACCTGCCGTCCAGAGATTCTGCCAACTTTTGGGGACGAGAATGCCATAGGGAATCCCGAAGCATTCACCGGGGGCAAGACGCCCCCGATCCTGATATTCCTCGCAAAATCGGGCATATTCTTCCGGTGAGTCATCGTATACGTGAATGTCGACTGCTTTGTTGAACACGCCAATCTGATCGGGGAATTGTCGCCTTGCTAGGTAGTCATGGATGTTCAGTTCATACTCACCGACGATTCGCCGAGACTCGCGCACGCCCATGAGATTGGCTGTCGTTGCATGTTCCATGTTCTCACAACCTGGGACATACTTGCGGTAGAACGCCAGGTATTCCTGTGCCAACTGACGTCCGCGGGCCATACCATCGGAGAGGCTGCGACAGTTCAGTGCATTCATCTTGAACACGTGACCGGCATTGAGTGCTGCCATGGATGGACTGATCTTGAATAGCCCGGGCATGTGTCGATCCGTATGTGAGAAGAAGGCGTCCTCGATGGCCTGGTTCAAATATTTTTGTTGATCCGAAGCACCGGTTTGAGTGTGGTCCTTTTGTGCACGTGTCCAGTCAATATGGCTCATCACCGAACAGAGTGTCGGGGGCATGATGTTGGCTGTATCACGTCCAGCTTCACGACACGCTACGCCACACAGATCCGCAAGTACCGCGTCGCCGGTGGCATCGATGAACATACTGGCCGGGACATATTGATGACCTTCGATGTTGTTGATGATGATCCCGTTGACAGCTTTGTCGGCAGCATCGACATCAATCACGCGCGTGAAGAACCGTACTTCAACACCTGCTTCTGCACACATTTCATCGAGTATGAGTTTGTATCCCTCAGCATTGAATGGCGTCCAGCAATGATAATTCTTGCCCCAGAACTCCGGCGTGACGTGGGGGCCGGTGAAGCCACGGTCGTGAACACGTTGGACAATCTCGCCCATGATGCCGCGTACCAGTCCGACTTGCCCGTTTGCCATGGGATCAAATGCGGTGACCAGACCGCTGCTGCCCATACCTCCCAAACAGCCGACACCATCAATGAGCAGCACCTTGGCGCCAAGTCGACCTGCGGCGATTGCTGCTGAGCATCCAGCGGGTCCACCTCCACAGACAACAAGGTCATAGGGTTTTTCAATTGTGATTTGGCGTTTAAATTCGTAGGTTTTCATGATCATGAGTTTAGGATGTCAAGTTTAAAATTACGTGGCGTGAGTTGCTGATAAAGGGGCTTTTTATGCTATTCTGTCTCAATGGACTTTTACGCGATCCCACAACATGCCATTGAAGTGTTCGACCAGGTGCATCAGTTACGGGTGACGGTGCATGATTTAACCGGGAGGCTATGGGCCTTTCTGCCACCGGAGCGTTTCCGCCATGACATTCCCCAGTGCAATGCTGTGAAATACTCACAACGTGGCGAAAAGTGTCTGGCATTTGAAGGTGTGAAGTTGCAAGAGCAGTTGATCGAGCAACCGGAGGGGCGTGTTCATATCTGCCATGCCGGTTTTGTGGAGTGGGTCGTGCCGGTGATTTCGGATCAGTCTTTACAGATGCTGCTCTTTGCGGGGATACGCTTGCCTGCCAGGGATTTGAATGTTTCCATCAAGCCGACGCGCTTGCCGGTGTTGGGGCAAGTGAATGTTTCAAAGGTTGATGAATCCGAGTCCATTCAGATCTTTGAGCATCTGCATCAATTGGCAGCGAGACTCAAAGATTGGTTGGTGCAGCTTAAGTCCATTGACCTTCCCCGCAAGGCTGATGATGCTTCAACCGCACAGCGTCGGATCATCATTCAGACGTTTGTGCTTCACCACCATACACATGAGCAGGTTTACCTGTCTCAGTTAGCCAAGGTGTTGGGCTTAACGGAAAGTCGCACCAGTCATGTGGTGCAGGAGACATTCGGACGATCGTTTCGCCAACTGTTACTTGAAGCACGGTTGCGTACTGCCATGGGATTACTGCGTCATACGGACATGGACATGCGTCAGGTTGCATCACGCAGCGGGTTTGAAGATCTGCGTCATTTTCATCGTGTTTTTAAGCGTGAGACGAATCAGACGCCGCGTCATTATCGCCTGATGCGCGATTGATTTGTTGCTGGTTCTGTCGGTCAAGTTTCCTGCCAACCATGATCATCAAGCTGCCGATACTCACCAGTGTCATGCCGACGAACACAATCCCCAGGCGATCACTCATGGGATTGGGGACAAAGCACAGCAGGTGAATCAGGATGCCGATGATCAGTGCGAACATGCCAACAATCCGGAGCTGCGTCGAATCATTTGCCTGGCCGATTTCTTTTTCAAAGTCGATGGGGGTGTGCATCTTCTTGAAGAATGCTACGACCTTTTCACGGTAGGCCGGACTGCTTGTTGACCAGAAGGGCAGGGTCAGCAGGAAAGCCACGCAACCCACGCCCAGGATGGTGAAGACCTTCACATGAAAGAGCATCGGCTCTTCAAGCATCAAGCTGTACGCTGAAACACACAGTGAACAACAGGCAGAGAAAATCGCACTCCACCAGGGGGCACGCCGGATGAAGATCGCAAGCATGGTCGGGACGGCCATGGGGATGCCAAGCAGCGCACCGATATTATTCATGATCACAAAAATGCCATCCGTGGTGACGTTGGCAAAGTAGCTGGCAAGACAGATGATCACCACGCCCATGATCATGGAATACCCTTGGCCAAGACGTAAAAGTGCCTTGTCTTCCAGTGGTTTTTTGCCCCGGAGACTGCACCATGCCGGGTAAATGTCCTTGGTGAAAATGGCGGCATTACGGTTGAGTCCACTGTCCATCGAACTCATCGTTGCTGAGAACATCGCAACCACCATCAAGCCTGTCATCCCCACGGGGAGCAGCTTCATGCTCGTGATCGCATAGGCTGCTTCGGCGGGGGTGGTGATGTCGACCGCGTTGATCTGGTCTTCAAAAAGCAATCGCCCAACCATCGGCGGGATGAACCAGATCACCGACCCCAGCAACATCATGATCGCTGCAAGCAAAGCGGCCTTGCGTGCTTCACGTCCGTCTTTAACCGCGAAATAACGTGGGGCGGAGTTAAGCGTGTTGGCACCGAAGATCAGTTGGGTGCTTATGGCAATCGCCCAGAGCATGGAGAACTTCTCGCCGGAGAATTGCTCGGGACTGTTGATGATTTGGAACTCGGTGGTGAGTTGCTTTTGCTTAACCAAATCGAAAAAGCCGTCAATCCCGCCGCAAGCTTTGATGGCTAGAAATGCAAGTAAAAGTGTCATCGGCATGAGAATCAAAAACTGCAGGAAGTCCGAACTCATCACCGCCCAACTCCCGCCGGTGGTTGCATAAATCAACACCACCAACCCGACACCAATGATCACCGCGTTGATCGGCAGGCCAAACACCGATGAACTGAAAATCGCAAGCCCATACAGATGCAATGACGCGTAAAACAAACCTGTCGGAATCGAAGCCCATGCATAGAATTGCTGTGTCGTGATCCCGAAGCGATCGCGGATGACTTCCGGCGCGGTGGTCGCTCGCAGTTGTCGAAACCAGGGCGCAAGGAACATGAAGTTGAGCATAAAGCCGACGAAGTTGGCAATGAAAATAATCATCGCACTCCATCCCGCAGTAAAGGCGACACCTGCAGCGCCAGTGAACGTCCACGCACTGAACATGGTCATAAACGCGCTGGCACCAACAAGCCACCATTGGCCGCGACATCCGTTGCGGAAGTAGTCGCTCACGTCCTTGTTCATACGCTGGACAACCACGCCAATGACAAGCATCAACAACAGGTAGACGATAATGGTAACGACTTCAATACGCATGGGTCAGTTCACTTTGATACTTGAAATACAGTGGTTTTACTCACACCAATCCGACAGGTTTTTGAGTTCTGGTTCATGGGGGGACTTCACGGAACCAGGGATAAACGCCACCGTCAAAGACCCGTCGGAGACCGGGGCGGGGAGGATGACGGTTAACCGTTGATAACCCTTGTTGGGGTTTTCGACATCGGTCGGCGGGGTTGCGTCGGTGATGATGAATTGAGCGTTGGCAGGTTGGAGTAGCTTGGCCTGCATGGTCTGGCCGCCACGTTCAAGTGTGGCTGTCTTGCCATCGCCTGCGATGCTGATGTGCGTCTGGGTCATCATGTTCCAACGCAGTTGCATCGTCGGATCAATGCCTTGATAGTCATCCTGGACCAGCATGGTTTTATCAGACATCACGGCAATACCACGATGGATTTGTTTGGCTTGACCGTCATATGCGTTGGACATGTCGATGACTGCAAAGGTACCGGAGTCATCCTGTTTACTGGCAATGACAGGGTTAGCACCTGAGACGTTTTGAATGTGATTGCCAAGTGTCAGCGTGTTGTGACTGAAGTTATTGACGCGGAAGTAGGACCAGCGTTTACTGTCCTGTGCGGTTGACCAGGCATCGCGTCCGTCATAGATTTTGCGTTCAGCGCCCAGGTCGGTTGCCCAGCGGACGCCGTCAGCTTCGATGATGAATGAGCCGATATCCATATGCCCATGATTGACTCGGATTTCGCCTGCCTTGATGCCGATGAAGCTGGCGTTGTCATCCCAGCTGCTACGCATGGTTGCCAGGTGGACTTTCTTACCTTGACCGACATAGAGCGTGGGGGGCGTTGCTGCGTTGGCATCGGTGATGGGGTGATACCAGAGCAGTGCCAAGGGATTGATGCGGAAGCTGGTGGTGTCCACGCGGTCAAGGTAGCGATTGAAACTTGCCATACTCACCGTCGTGAAGTCCGGGCGGTTGTAGACTTCGCCTGCCCACATGTGAATCGGCAGATGCATCGGTCCTTCGGAGCAGTCGGCGAAGTTAAAGAGCTTTTTACTCGGGGCCGTGGTCTGGAGGACGAAATCAAAACTCTCGTAAAAACCGGGGCTTTTTGTGATGCCCCAGTCGTCACCGGTTGCGGATTGAAGACAGGCGGACATGAGGAAGGAGAAGCTTGTGCCATACCCCCAATAGCTTGGCCCTTCGGGATAGATGCCACCTTCATACGATGCCAGGGCACGTTGGTAATACTTGTGAGCCTGTTGGAGAATTTCTTCAGCAAGTTCCGGTTCGTGTTCGTAGACCGCCAGGGCACCTGCGATCAATGAGCCGTGACGGATCTGGTTCCAGTTGTTGTTGGTACTCAGCCCACCCTTGTGTTTGAGGGCTGTTTTCAGACCATGGTTGATGATGGCGTCGCGGATGATTTGCCGTTCCTGCTCTGTCATTTCGTGATACAGCCAGTCATATCCGACCGCCATGGTCAGGGTCATTTCCGCAGTGTCCAGAAAATGTTTTGGATGCCAATCTTCGAAGTTGGCAATGCTGATCATTTCTTCGACCATGCGATCACGCAGTTGTTTGTCAGGTTGGAAGGCGTTGGCAAGACCCATGGTGAAAATGTTATGCATCGCATCACGCGAGGTGCCGAGCATGCGTTTGAAGTTGTTGCCCACGAGTTTGCGTTGGATGACCGGCAAGTCGCGTACTGCAAAAGCGCCGAGTTTGATGCGCTGGAAAAAACGTTGCCCCCATGGGTCGGTTGCGATCACTTTCGCGA
Organism: Phycisphaeraceae bacterium; assembly: GCA_002704825.1. Classification (GTDB taxonomy): domain Bacteria; phylum Planctomycetota; class Phycisphaerae; order Phycisphaerales; family Phycisphaeraceae; genus UBA7800. The sequence continues at coordinate 45,553 of PAIY01000186.1, read as the reverse complement.
CACGTTGCCTGACGTCCGGCGTGAGCATCAGACGCGGATGGGGTGGCAGTGTTTGTGTGATGAGCTTTTGCTGCTGGGGCGATGGCTGGTCTTGCGATTGTGCATGCAACGGACCTGCCATGATCAGCAACAGGCTGATCAGCGTGATAGGGAGATTGATTTTCATGATTGGGATACTTTGTTATGGCGATGGCAGGATGCGTGAATCAGTTGTAACGGTTCCAATAGTTGATGCCATCAACGGGCGTGGTGTTGCTGGACATGCCGGTATTGTAGGGATCGGTGACATCGCCCACTTTCATGGGGCTGGCATGCCCGTCGGCCCAGGAGACATTGACCGCGCTGGCATGACGGGCGCCGGGGATGACTTCACCATAAGCCGTCGGGGCTGCACGCCAGTCGGTGACAGTGTAGAAACCATGGGGTTCGGTGGCATTGAACACGTCGGTATCCATGGTGCTGAAGATCTTCGAGGGGCGCTGCAGGTCTGCAAGTCGGGCTGGATTGAATGAGTCGGTAAAAGGCGAATTGGCATTCCCGCCACCGGTTGTGGAGTACCGGAAGCTGCCAAAAAGGTTGTTCACCGAGACACCATATTCGCAGTACATCCAGCGTGACCATTGGCTGCTACTTTCGGTGGCATAGTTATCGGTGTTTTCAAGCAGTTGGGTGACGCCGGTGGCATTGTTGAGTGAAGGGCAGTCAAAGACGCCGTAGGATTGGGTGTAGTCCTGGGTGTAGTAACGCCAGTTCCAACTCTTGTACATTTTGCTTAATGTCGAGCTGTATTCACCCGCGATGGGCAACGTGCCGGTGTCCCCGTCATACATGACATGCATCGTGCCGATCTGTTTGAGATTGGATAGACACTTGGTGGATTGGGCAGCTTGTCTTGCTGCACCCAATGCAGGTAACAGGATGCTGATCAACAGTGAGATGATCGAGATGACCACGAGTAATTCAATGAGTGTGAACGCGGCTTGTTTTGTGCGGTTTGACATCCTGTTTGTCCTTTGGGCAAATGTCATTTGAGTTGATCAAGTGTCTGAATCGGGGAGCATGATTGACGCAGGCGTAATTCGGGATACGTCATCACTTCAGGCCCCGGGGGTTGGTCGTTGAGTATGGCATGGTACAGGTGATTCATCGCCCGGATGGCATTGTGTGCAAGGGGCATATGGACGACGCTGATCTGCGGGTCGTGATTCATCGCCAGTTCGGATTCATCGATACAGATCAGCGAGACATCCTCCCCCACACGCAGGTTCATTTCCGCCATCGTCTCAAGGGTCGGTCGAAGGTTGTTGTAGTTGTTGACCAGGATTGCAGTAGGGGGATTGGCTTGTCCCAGAAGCTGGCGACAGGCGGTTTTGATTTCGGTCATGTTCTTGGCATCATTGGCCATGGCAACAAGCGCGGGGCTTTCACACCCGGCTTCTCGCATCGCCTGACGGTAACCATCCAAACGCTTGAGCGTACTGGGCCAAGCCAGTGGCCAGGTCAGAATCAACATGCCGATGCGTCGGTGTCCTTGACGCAGCAGATAGTCCGTCGCCTGATAGGCACCTGCCGAATTGTCCAGTGCAAAGCGGTGGACATGTGGATTGGTGACCCGGCGATAGAGCACCGCGGTGGGTTTGTCAGGTTTGCCCATTTCGTTGACGAACTGCACGCATTCCTGTGTCACCGGGAGAATGATCATGCCTTCACAGTCATCCTGTTTCATGAATGCGTGTGCTGCCGGATCATTGACGTGACTGACGCCATGGTATTCGAAGGTGAGTTTGATACTACCATTGGTTTGGCTGGCAAATTGCCCCAGCCCGTCAATGCTCTGGGTCAGCACGATGTGTCCGGGGTGGGGTTGATGCGGGCAGTCAACCAACACCCGAATGCGATGGGTCTTGGCGGTGATCCCGGCCCAGTTGGGTTTGGATTCGGCGTTGGAAGGCTCAGCTTGATGATCACGGATAAACGAACCGCGACCGGCAATGCGATCGATGAGGCCTTCGTGGACAAGTGTTGCCATCGCCTGACGCACCGTGCCACGGCTGACCTGGTACCGCTGGGCAATCTCCACTTCCGGTTCCAGGGGTGTACCCGGCCCGAGGTTGTGCTCGCGGACATGATTTCGGATCTCGCTGGCAAGCCACTTGTGCAGGGGCCCGCTACGTCGTTGTTCCGACGAAGGCGTCATCACCGTGATTTTGCTTTGCGATTGAGTCGTTGCCATTTGCTGTAAACCTTCTGGCTAGTTCTATGAGTCGCCTTCAAATGAGTCAAACATTTTGTACATATTTGGCAATTGAAGATGTACAAATGCGAGGGCGAAAGCCGTGTTTTTATTCATTTAAAGTGTTAATTTTTATCTATTAATGCTATTTTAAAGCTTTGGCTGCAATGTTCAGGAAAAAGACAATGGATGCCTGAAATGGGCTTAAATGTCCATACATTTAAAGGTGCGTTGTATCGATTTCAACAGGTTCTTTAGAACCCCTTGGCTCAAACCATCCTCACGCCCGCTTCGCTCAAGACGCAGAGCCGCCAAGTGATTCATTGCGAGCTTTTCTTTGCGACTTTGCGGGCTTGGCGTGAGAAATGGTCTTGCTGAATTGAGGTCTGCACAGGATTTGAGCAGAGCCATGTCAACGCGGTCAAGAAACCACGTCAAGCCATTTTGCCATGTGTTGGGGATGTCAGATTACGGGGCGTTTGAAGTTTGCCATTGGTCGATTTTCAGGGGCTTTGGGGGTGTAGTCGAGTCGACACTGCCGGGGACAAAATGCACGATCAATGAGCCGTTGGTTTGAGGAGCAGGGATGCGGATGAGCAGGCGCTGGTAACCCTTGTTGGGGTCTTCTGCCTTGGTTGCTGGTGCTGCGTCACGGACCTGGAACGTCGCATTGACACCCTGGCGAATCGACACACGCAATGTCTTGCCATGTTCGGTGAGGGTGGCGAGTTGTTTATCTTCCGAGAGCTGGATGTCGTCAGCCATGGTGAGCATGGTCCAAAGCAGATCGTGGTCCGCTGTCATCTGCTTCCAGTCATCCTGTACGATCATGGACTTGTCATTGAGGATGGCAATGCCGCGTTGGATGGATGCAGCCTGACCCTGATATGCATTGGACATATCCAGGACCGCAAATTGCATGGCATTATTCTGACCATGGGAGATGATGGGATTCATGCCATCGACATCCTGAAGTTTACCGCCGAGGGTCAGCGTGTTATGCCCCATGTTGTTGGCACGCAGGTACGTCCAACGGTGAGCGTTCTGGTCGGTGCCCCAGCTGTCCTTGCGGTCATAGATTTCCTTTTCCATGCCCAGGTCTTCAGCCCATCGGACGCCGTCAGCTTCGATGACGAAGGAGCCGATATCCATATGCCCGTGATTGACGCGAATATGACCGCCTTTGATGCCGATGAAGCTTGCCTTGGGATCGTCCCATGCGGATCGGATGGTGGCAATTTTCACCTTCTCACCTTCCCCGACATAGCAACTCGGACCATGCGTCGGTTCAAGGTCACCTGTGGGGTGATACCAGAGCAGGGCCAAGGGGGTAAGGCGTGGGCCGCGAACGCCAACATGTTTGAAGTAGCGGTTCATACTGTCGATGCCGAACTGAATGTAGTCCGGTCGATCAAGCATGGCGCCAGCCCAGATGTGAATCGGCTGATCAATCGGGCCCCGGTTACAGTCAGCATAGTTAAACAGCAGTCCGGTGGGGGTGGTCACCTGTTTGACGTACTCGAAACTCTCTGCAAACCCCGGCGAATTGAGAATGCCCCAGTCATCCCCTGTCGCGGAGTTGAGGCAGGCTGCCATCACCCATGAAAAGCTTGTCCCGTAATGCCAATAGACCGGGCCTTCCGGGTAGACACCACCACCACGATACACATGCAGCGCCCGTTGGTAGTTGTCTTTGGCCTGCTCCAGGATTTGCTTCGCCAACTTCGGTGCATCTTCATAGACCGCCAACGCCCCGGCAGAGAGTGAGCCATGACGGACCTGGTTCCAGTTGTTATCCCATTTCAAACCGCCGGTGTTGGTCAGTGCAGCTTCCAATCCAAGCCGGATGATCCCGTTACGGATGGTTTGGCGTTGTGCTTCGGATAGTTCGTCGTATAACCAGTCATAACCCAGCGCGATCGCCAGCGTCATTTCCGAGGTGTCCAGAAAATGGCTTGGGTGCCAATCGACAAAGTCCACCGCACTGAGCATCTCGGCGATGATGCGATCGCGCATGGCATCATCGGGTGCAAAGGCATGCGAGAGACCCATGGTGACAATGTTGTGCAGCGCAAGACGTGCTGTACCAAGCATGCGCTTGCGTTTGTCGCCTTCAAGCTTACGCACGATGGGGGGCGTCTTGGCGATGAGTTTGGCGCCTTGATGAATCCGCTCAAAAAACTGCTGTGCCTTGGCATCCGTTTCAAGAAGCCTGGCAACCCGCGCTTTGACCGAAGGCGTGAGCATCAGTCTCGGATGAGCAGGCAAGGTCCGGGGAAGTTTCAGTGACGATTCATCGGTTTGAGCTTGGGCAGATGACATGGGATGGGCAATACAAATGATTAAACTCAGGAACAGGACAAGGCACTTCATGGGTCGATCTTTCAGGGGATGGCAGGTTCGACGATACTTTGGTTGGCCATTATCGTCTTGAATCAATCTCTTTGCGAACCTGCCCCAACTGGTAATTGTCGTTGGCCTGTTGACGATGCGATTGGAGATTCTTTTTTCGCTGCTTGCTCGAGGTCACAAACCATGTGACATACAAAATCAACCACAAGCCGGCAAAGAGCCCAAAGCTGCGATGGACCAGGTTGCTCAATTCGAGCATCTGGCTATTGGGGGCATAGAGTCTGGTAAACCATAGTCCGACTGCCAGGAACATGAGAATCCCGGTGATCACACCGATTAAGTCCACCAACAGCGGGCGTTGCATGGGATCACGTGTCGGTTGACGCGGCGAATCGGCCCCTGTTTCTGCGGACTTTTCATCGGATTGCAACTTGCTGGTGTTCATATTGATTATCATACCTCATCTGACCTTGCAGTCCGATTCACATAAACGTAGACTTTCAACCAATCTGATTTTTAAAGGTATTCCCATGGCTAAATCCAGTAAACCGTCCGACAAGAAGTCCGCTTCCAAGAAGAAGTCAACATCCAAGAAAAAGTCCACGCCCAAGCAACTGAGTGTTGCTGCCATCGGCACGGGTAACATCTTCAAAGCGGTCCACGTCAAGCCGCTCAATGAGAACCCGGATGTCAAGCTCGTTGCGTTATGCGATATCGAAGAATCCAAGGCCAAGGCGTTGGGTAAGGAATACGGTATCGACAAAACCTGCAAGAACTACAAAGACATTCTCAAGATCAAGTCCGTTGATGCGGTGGACATCTGCACGCCCAACAAGTTCCACAGTGAGATTGCCATTGCCGCGCTGGAAGCCGGCAAGCATGTCATGTGTGAGAAGCCCGACGCGGTGAGTCCCAAGGAAGCTCAGCGGATGGCCGATGCCGCCAAAGCCAGTGGCAAGACCCTGATGGTCATGCGCAACAACCGCATGCGTCCGGACTCCCAGTTCCTCAAGAAGTACATCGCAGCAGGCAACATGGGTGACATCTATGCCGGCCGTGTCGGTTGGATTCGTCGTCGTGGTATCCCCGGCAAGGGTGGTTGGTTCACCACCAAAGAACTCTCCGGCGGTGGCCCGCTCATCGACCTGGGTGTCCACATGATCGACCTGGCCATCTGGCTGATGGGCAATCCCCGTCCCGTCGCTGTCTCCGGTTCGACCTACTGCAAATTTGCCAACTCTGACGTGGCAGGCGATTCGGCACACAGTCAGTTCGGTCGCGCCCAAGCCGATGGCACATTCGATGTCGAAGACCTGGCCATGGGCTTTGTCCGATTTGATAACGGCGCCTCACTGCAAATCGAATTCTCATGGGCAAGCAACATTGAACAGGAAAAGAACTTCGTCGAGCTGCGTGGTGAAAAGTCCGGCGCTTGTCTGGACTCAAGCCAACCCCTCAAGCTTTTCACCGAGATTGAAGGCATGCTCTGTGATATTCTCCCTCAGGTTCCCACCAATGTCTGGGCGACCCACGGCCTGTACCTCAACCACTGGGTTGACGTGCTCATGGGCCGAGACAAACCCATGTTCGTCCCGCAGGACGGCGTGCACATGATCCAAATCCTCGGCGCGATTTACGAGTCCGCCAAGACGGGTAAGGAAGTGCAACTGTAAATTAACTTTCTGGTCATATACAAAAGTATGAACCACAGAGTCACAGAGACACAGAGCAAGGCATTCACAAAGCGTGGATGTCTTGCTTTTTTTCGGGCTCTGTGCCTCTGTGGTTAAATCATAATGTTTCACGATGCAAACACCTGATTTCCAAACCAAGCTATAATCTCAACCATGTCTACGCCTGATCCTGAAATAGCGTATCTGGCCGAAGGTAAGCTTTACCACAAACCTTCCGGGAAAGATGTCAAACTCATCCAAAGCCACTTCCTCCAGGAGTTGCTCGATCGTCGCAACCGTGACAATCAACGCTCAAGTTGGAAAAGCCAGGGCATGATGTGGAACGTCACCGCCCAGCAGGATTGGCAGGCCATTGCACAGGTCCGTGGTGCTGCACTGGCTGGCAACACGCGCATGGAAAATATCGCCGCGGTGTGCATCGGTCAGCAGTCCGGCGAAATCTTCTACGCACTGAACACCCAGACCATCGGCGGGGTCTTTCGCTACAACCTCAAGTCCGATTCCGAAGACCGCATCGCACACAAACAAAATCTCCAAATCCGACAAATGGCGGTCCATCCCGAAGAAGACCTGGCAGTGTGCAGCATCGGTTACGAAGACGGCTCAGCCAACCTGGTCACCATGCGCGCTTCAGGCGGGAAGATGGCCGAGTGCACCGAAGGCGATTCCTACGACGACGCACCGCGTTGGGTTCGCGGCAAAGGTCGAACCTTCGTTTACCAATCCGCTGGCATCGCCCGTGACGAACATGGCTTTCCCGTGGACATGAGCCCCTATGCCATCAAGTCCATCGACATGGATGCAAACAAACTCGAGACACTCGTTGAGCAGGACGGGTACGACTGTTTCCATCCGCGAATGCTTGCCGATGGCACACTCTATTTCATCCGCCGACCCTACAAATCCATCGACAACCGCACACGCATATCACCCTGGCAAATCCTCAAGGACATTCTCCTCTTTCCCATTCGCCTGTGTGTGACGCTGTATTGGCTACTCGACACCATCAGCCATTTCGTCACCGGCAAGCATCTCAGCGCCGCCGGTGCCATGCGCAAGAAAGGCCCGGATGCCCGACGGATGCTCGTTGCCGGCCGACTGCTCCAAATGCAGCAGGAAGACAAAGCCAAACGCGACACTGATTCTGTTCTCGCCCCCAAGGATTGGGAGTTGGTCAAACAGGATGCTGCTGGCAATCAAACGGTATTACAAGACCACGTCCTGAGTTTCGACATCTGCTCCGATGGCAGCTACGTCTACACCGATGGCCTGAAAGTCGTCTACCACGATGCCGATGGCAACAACCGAGAACTCGCCAAAGGCACCCTCATCGAACATGTGGCAGTGACGTTTTAAGCGATCTCTGTGCATTTCACCTTTACCAATGCAAAGGCCATCGCCACCTTTCGTCACTCCCGCGCAGGCGGGAGTCCAGTGGAACCTGCAAGCGTGCACTGAATGCCACTGGATTCCCGCCTGCGCGGGAATGACGTGAGTAAATCCTTTTCGTATTAATCACCAAAAAAAGAGCACCGGATGTGAATCCGGTGCCCGTTGTGTGGATATGTTGTGTTGTTCTTGCGTTACTGGATTTGCAGGATCAATGCGGTGCGGGGTTCGATGCTCACTGCAACGCCATCGCTTTGCAATTGGTTGCTGGTTCCGGTGAAGATTGGTTTGCCATCAGCGGTAACGAGTTTGAATTGGCTTTCGCGGTTCACGCGCGGATAGGCGTTTGCAGTGACTTTTTCACCCGAGTGATTGTAGAGCACGACATGTTCCGGCCCGACACCCAGGTGGATGCTTGTTGGCGTTTGGGTATCCACTGCAACACCTGCATCACGGAGGAACATGGCCAACTCATCGTTGGTCACCTTGCTGATATCGTCGGAGATGAGTGTTGGGATTTTCATTTTCTGGACCGCTTTGACCACACGCTGATCACAGTTGCGGGTGTCGAGAATAATTGCTTTGTATGACAGGTCTCGTGAACCTTCCATGACCTGTTCAAGACCCTTGGCATAACGGGCGACACCGACGGTGATGTACTGGTCATCCGTCATGTAATGCACTGGATCAAGATGCAGGTCGATGGCCAGCTTGGCGATGGGGACGCAACTGTAGTTGTGGCCGTTGGCAATTTTTGCTGCTGCCGGGTTTTGGATGAAAAGCACATCACTACTGCTGCGATCCAACGGTCCAGCTTTGAACAATGGTGCGTATTTTTTGAACAGACCTTCGTAGACGGGCTGACTGAACTTTTTGAAATCACCGGTTTCATGCATCGTCCACAGCAGGTATCCGACCTGGCCTGCAAGCCAGTTGGTGACCATGCCGTTTTCGACCATCATCCGAGATGCGATGGCTTCATCGATATCCGGCAGAAAATCCTTGTAACCATGATCACCGTCTTCGCCGTTGTATTGCGGGTAAAGCTGTGTTGCGTAGGGCATGAGAACCGCAGGTGTACCGAGATAGAAGGTCTCGTCGACAATGCGGCATAGCCACGGATGCTTACGCTGTTTGTGATCCTGACGCAGATCAATCGGACCATTGGCCATGTAAAAGTGACTGCCCAATCCATCAATGCGATCGGGGATCAGCCAAGTGCTGGTTGGTGTTGCATTGTCATGGGAGTAGCTGCTGGTCATCCCGAAGCAAAGTCGGTCGGGGTCTTGAAGCTTTACCGCTTTGGCGGTTTCGTCGATCATTTTGCGGAGATTGGTTTCGACTGCTGCAAAGGCGTCATGCGGTTCGTTGAAGGGGACTTCAATGCCAAGGATGTTGGGGTTGGCTTTGAAATGTTTGGCAAGCCACGTGTGACAATCCAGCAGGGCGGTGCGGTGAAGCTTGTTGGAATAGTCGAACGAAACCGGCGTGCGGTTGTCGGGTGCCAGCCATGCCAATGCCGTGCCGGGCTTGCCTTTTTTCTTGTCCTCCGGCTGACCCCCGACAAAGTAGCGATAGGGGCGTGTCCCGTATTCATGCCAATCGAAGATGGTGTAGATGCCCAGTTCACCAGCGAGTTTGACGTGATAGTCCAGCAGTTCGATGAAGCGTGGATCGAGATTGTGTGCTTTGATGATCTGAGCATATTCGGGGTCTTCGGGATACACGCCTTGCTGGGGTTGGATCATCATCATGTTCAGCGTCAGGCGGACGCAGTTGACGCCCCAATCCTGAAGTTGGACCAGGTGTCGGGTAAGTTTTTCAAAGTCGGTTTTGTTTGAGTATCCGAGTTGGAACTTGGTGTAATTGAGTCCGACGAAGCCGAGTTTTTTGCCGTCTGCGATGAGCTTGCCGTTGTCGATGGATGCGGTGGGTAGTTGCTTGCCGGTGAACTGATGGTAAGCAAAGACGGGTTGGTCGATGACGTTTGGATCGCCAGCTTGGGTGCGCCATTGGACATGGTAGAGCTTGCCGGGTTGGAGTTGATCTGCTTTGAGGGTGTAGGTGAATTGGTTGTCGTTGGTGGCAATGTTTTTCTCGACCACGACATGCTTGCCGTCTTCCTCGTCCATGACAATCTGCAGGTGGACCACGGGGATGTTGGCAACGGTATGACCGGTGAGTTTAACGCTGTTTTGACGGTAGAAAACATCACGTGAGATTGGCTGAGTCTGCATTTTGCTGGGCACGACGAAGTGGATCGAACGGATGGCATACTTGCCGGGCTTGGACATTTGCACAAACAGGCCACGCAGTTTGGCAGCCTTGTCGATCGCGGGGATCGGCAGGGTGACGGTCTGCCATTGACCAGCTTCAAGCTTGAGCAAATCACTCCTGGAGACCAACTTGTTCAACGGGCGGTCATCGGCTTTCCAGTCCACGACCATCTGCACGTCGGTCGTCTTCTCACTGCGGACTTCGATGGCCAGATGCAGATCGTCTGAGACTGGCAGAGAACTGAGTGAAAAGATTTTGTGATTGGCAAACCAGCGGATCAGCCAATGGCCACCGCCAGATGGTTGTTCAAAGCCAATGTGTTTTTCATTGTTCTCTTCAAGTGTCTGAACAAGCATATTGCCATAGCGCGACAGACCGCCACTGATCGGACCCCTGGGGTAGAGTTCCATGATCGGACGCGTGAGAATCGGTGACGTGTCCTGTGCATGAAGTTGTGGCAACAGAGAGCAGATAAGCAGACTTGCCAACAGGTATGAGACAGTGTGACGTTTCATGGAAATCCTCAAGTAAGAAATTAATTGTATTGGATATGGTTCACATACAGGTTCAGGGGGCGGGCCAATAGCGCGGGCCACGGAACATGAACTTGGTACTGTTGGGAGACATGGTTCGCAGTGCATCTTCGGGCATGGTGACCACGTGACCGTCAGCAAAGAAGATGTTGGCATTACGGTTGTGTCGCAGGTGAATGCGATTGGCAAAGCCGTCAAGACGCCCATTCTGTGGGTACAACGAGTCGTAGGCACTTTGAATCGAATCACCACCAATCGGGAAATCGCTGGCAGGCTGTGGGACGTCGTAGTAGGTGTTATCTGATTTACTGCTGCTGTATCGGGTACGCACACCAAAGGCCTGCATATCCTGACTGCGATTGGAGTGAATCGGCCAACTGGGACACCGTGTGATGGTGCGGTCTGTGACGTACCCGGCTTTCATGATGAAGTACGTCCAGTACTTGCTCTGATAGTTGTAGCCCGGCAGCCACGTGTCACCGTCCATGTGTTCCATGTTGTATTGCGTGAGCATCATGCACGCCTGACGTTGACGCGTCATGCAACTGGTGGTCTGGGCGGCCTGTCTTGCCTTGGCCAAAGCTAGCAAGAGGATGGCGATCAACAATGCGATAATTGAGATTACGACCAGCAATTCGATGAGGGTGAAGGCTTGGCGTTGACGTCTGTTTGTGGACATGGTTGGCCTCGATTTGAGAGGGAAGCAAAATGGGATTACTTGAAAACAACCGCAGACTGAAACATGAAGTTTTCTGACGTGGGGGTGATTAGGGGGAAGTCTGCAGCAGGCACGGCAGAGACGTGACCATCACCATAAAAAATGTTGGCGCTTCCCAGATGTCGCAGGTGAATGCGACCGATGTTGCCATCAAGCCGTCCGTTCTGGGGATGGCCGGTGTCGTAGTAAGTTTGGTATTCAATGCTATCTCCGCCGACGGCAAAGCTACTGGCGGGAGTCGGCATCTCGAAGGGGGTGTAGGTCGGCACATTCCAATTCAAGCGATCACGCACACCAAACGTCGGCTTGTACTTGCTGCCAGCAGTCTGCTGGTTATCCCAACTCGGACATTGCAGGACATTCATGTTCGGCAGGTAATCGGCTTCAACCACACGACGACCCCAATACTCAACGTTCCCATTGTATTGGTCCGCACCCGTCAGCCAGGTATCACCACGCAGAAAGTCAATGTTGTACTGCATGAGTACCTGGACGGATTGACGTTGACATGACATGCATGAAGCACGTTGGGCCGTCTTGCGCGCTGAACTCAATGCAGGTAACAGAATCGCAATCAGCAAGGAGATGATCGAGATCACGACCAACAGTTCGATCAGCGTGAAGGCTTTGTAGTGGACAGAGAATAAGTGCATAACACAACTCCTTGTGTGTTGGGTCATTTTTGCGTGAAGAAAACTGATGAACTACTCCTGCTCAATGCAGGGCGGGAGCTCGTCGTCAAAGGATACGGACTTGGGTAATTCTTTTTCAAACCACGAGGGCATGCTCTGGAATTCAGGGATACTTTTACCTTGACGCATGTCATCAATCAGGCGACAGGCTTTGATGAGTAACTGTCCGGTATGCACGCCAAACCGATGGATCGGCAGCATGTTCGGACTTTCACATGGCCAGTTGTTCTGGGCAAACACATGCACGTCTTTACCGACTTTCAATTCACAGTCGTTTAAGCCAAGCATGACATGTTCGATGAGGTTGTCATCGAGAATCAAAATGCCGTCAGGTCGTTGATCGGCTGGCAACTCGTAAAGCAGCCAGACGATCCGGCGAATCGTCTCAGGATAATCGCGGCTGACATACTGAATCCACGATTTACGTGTCTGCAATCCGGCAGCGTGAATCATGCCCAGCAACTCCGCTGAAGGATGCTCTGCCATGCTTAACGCGGCGACACGTTGGGCGCCCGTGGCTTTGAGTTTGGGTAGAACACTGTTGGTCAAATGGTTGCTGTGATCCGTCGTCAGTGATGGCAGGCGTTCGGATTCAGTTGAACCGAACAGATGTAACACGGGAATGTCGCTGTGGGCAACGTGTGGGAGCTTCAGGACGTGATCACAAAACGGCATGACGATCAGTCCCGCCAGCGTTTGTTGTTTCACATCATCAAGCAACAGATCCACACCCGGTGTCTGAGCGTTCTTGTGCAAATCGTAGTAAAACTCAAACCGATACCCCGGCGTCTGGGCAGCAAGGCGGGTTGCTTCCTGACACAGCGCAATGTTAAACCGGGACCAGAACGCATCACCGGGATGACCGGGAAACAGGATGCCGTAGCGGAATAGATGGGGCGGATAGTCGGCAACAAACATCCCACGACGCCCGTCTGATCGCACAAAGCCCTGATCACGTAATTGACCGATCGCCATCTGCACGATGGATCGGCTGGTGTCGAACATCGTGACCAGATCATCAAACGTCGGCAACTTTTCCCCGGGTCCGGTTTGCCCATGCAGAATCTGCTGCCGCAGATCGTCAGCAATCTGCTGATATCGGGATTTGGTATGGCTCTCGACTGATTTCATATCATTCAATTCAATGCTCGTTTGATATGAAAGTCAAGTGTTGAAATACAAAAAATATGAAGTCGATTTAAATGTTTGTTAAGTTGATAAATATCAATGCTTAATGGTCGTATTGGGATGGCATGAAAAACGCCGTAACGGCTTGTTTTTGTATTGTTTTCGAACCCTACAAAACGCTTGGGATCACTTAAGACGGCTTTATGATGCTACTGTTATGATCCTCAGAGGCTTGGACACGGGATCGTGACGCCGGTTACTCATGATTCGCTTTGGACGCTTTGGCGGGTTATTGGTTCTTTTCGAGCAGGGGCTTTTCAAGGTGATTGAGTCGTTGGGCGGTGTGTTCGATGAGGTTTTCAAGACTTTCAATGTCACTTGGATCAAGCTTTTGATCGTGAGCTTTGAGAATGTAGAGCTGAATGCTGTTAAGGAAATTGTTGATGATGTCCTGGGCACTGTGCAGGGTTTGGCCGAGTGTCTCAAGGTGCTGTTCGTAAAGTTTGATCTGCTGCTGCTTGAGATTCTTGGCATGAACAATACCCAGCAGAACACCGAGGGCGACGGGACCGCCCATCAGCAGGATTTCATCCAACTCGAAATGATCGAGTTCTTCCAGAAAGATGTGAATGCTTTCGTAGTAATCCCAGTCAAAGACAAATGAGCAGACTAAAAGTACCCCACCGAAAAGAACCGCTCGGAGGGTCCATCGACCCATGGATTGATAGCGTCGTAGCCGATTCATTGTACTGTCAAGTCCTCATGTAAACATTGGGACTTGAATAATGTCGGTTCCATGGGGCGGTGACATTGCTATGAATGTGGACGTGACAAGGTGAATATGCAGCAATTCATCCAAGGCGTCATGTTATTGGGACGCGTTGAATCGTCCTTGGCAGCCAGCATATCGTCCAGTTGTCCGATAAGACAATCGCGGACTTAATCGAGCTTCTTAATATCAAAGCCGCTGACCATCACGTCCACTGAGTCGGCAGTGAACGCTTCAAGTTCCTCGCCCTTGAGTTCGCGTGGCAGGCTACGCTCAATCTCAAAGGCAAAGGATTGACCGGGCTTGAGAATCTTGATGTCATTAAGCCACTTGTTCTCCACGTCAATCAACTCACCTTCACGCTTGTACGTCACATGCAGGTGAATCTGACCAATGGGCTTGTCGGAGTTGTTGATCAACGTGCCAAGGTGACGCTGACGATTACCCCACTGTGAAGGGACCGACTTGAGTCCCTGGATTTGAAGCTTTTCCTGAACCGCCAGAAAAGCAACGTCCTTGTTTTCCTTCTCGCCTGTCGCAGCTTTGAAACCCGCAGAAAAACCCTCACGCATCTGCTTGGCAATCTCCTGGGCGAAGTCTTGAATCGCCTTGGTCTTCCTGGCATCGGATGCGCCATCTTCAGCAATGTGCATCAACTCCTCATACACCCCGCGAAGCTCCCCAGCCAGTCGCGGCTTACGCATCTGCATCACCACGGCTAACAGGACTGCTGCAACAATGACAACGACAATGGGACTGTTCAATGCTTTCCACATCGGTAAAGGCTCCAATCATTTTGTGGGTAAAGATTCAGGCATGATCACACGCAAAGCGTGATCACAAGCGGGGGGGCAAGCAGTCTACCATAACTGCTCCAGCAGCGTGATACTGATTCGTGAACTCAAACATAAGCACGATCGCGATCAAGACGTCGAGCAACTTCGCTGTGATAATGCTGCCCCAATTCATCTGCATGTTCACGCACATAGTCTGTGAGTTTAATTTTGCCTGTGGGTTGCGTGTCCGCATACAGCAACTCATTTCTCAATGCCAGGATTTCATCCCACGTGATCGTGACATCACCAACGATTTTCCCCACGACAGAACCAATCACATGGGCCAATCGCGAAGGCACGCGGATCACCTGGCACTTGATATTTAATTCATCCCGGATCATCTCAACCATCTGCCGATACGTAAACGTCTCAGGCCCGTTGGCATTGACCATGATATTTTCACTGCCTTGCCCCAGCTCCACCGCCAGTCTTGCCAGGTCATCAACATGGATGGGTTGGACGCGATATTGCCCATCACCAAACACGCCGAAGACAGGCAGCTTACGCAGTGTCCATGCAATGTTGTTCACTAGAATATCCTCCCGACCAAAGAGTACAGTCGGTCGGAGAATCGCATGGGATAGACCGGATGCAGCAAGCGCTTTTTCGAGTTTGGCTTTGCCCCGGAAGTATTCCATTTTTGAGTCTTCCGAGGGATTGCTAATGCTCACATACACTACCCGACGGACACCTGCATGCTTTGCAGCCTCGAATAATCGAAGCGTGTTCTGGATAGCTTGAGCATATGTAAATTGACGATGATTAAAGCGCACTCAATAGGTGATATAGAGTACGTCCACGCCATCAAGTTGTTGCGTCAGTCGCTTCGGATCATCAAAACAAAGTGGCATTGCAGTCACTCGATCCCCAAACGGATGAGGACGATCAGGTGATTGGGTCAACGTTACCACGTGATGTCCGTCTTCGAGCAATCGCTTGGCAATGTACTTGCCCGAATACCCAAACGCCCCGGTGATCGCATGCGTTGCAGATGTGGTCATATTGATTCCCCGTTTATATGCAGTACCCAATTGTACACGCACATAAAAAAACCGCTTTGACGGGTTGCCAAAGCGGTTTAAGGAAAGTGATCCCTACGGGATTTGAACCCGTGTTTCCAGGATGAAAACCTGGCGTCCTGGACCAGGCTAGACGAAGGGACCAACTTCAAGTTTTGTTTCACCAACTGCTTTGGGCAGTCAGATCTGGTCAGGACTTGTTAGACGGAACAGTATACAGATATTTTTAGGTGTGGCAAGTTGCTGAACAGGACTTTTCAAAAAACTGTCAGCTTTGTGAGTTGTTGCTTGTGGATGTGGGGTTAAATCCTGCTCAGAAAACAGATTATCGGGCTGTAAGACTGGTGCTTATCACTTGTTGATATTCAATTTGATTAATAGACGGGCGACGTGAAGATTGCGATCGGGATTGGGCATAAGACCGAATTGTTCTGTTTCAATTTTCAGCAAATATTCCGATATGGTCGATTCGTCGGATGCTGCATGAAGCATGCGATAAATCATAGGGATAAAGCTGTCGTATTCATCTCGCCCAGCTACTTCATGGCCTACACCAATCGGATCCCAATGCTCCAATAGAACCTGTTGAATTTGATTCAGGGCTTGGCGGTATTGACTTGATGATCCTGCCACTTTGTTTAGCCCAGGTAACCCGACTGACGCATGGCAACGAGTCTGGGTTGCAGGAATCGGCCGGGGCATTGGGTGGGCTTGAGTTCCTGGTGGGTGTAGACGCGATGCACAGGCACGCGGTATTGGCTCATGATTGAACCGACCATGGATTGGGCGGATGCGAGTTGGATATTGGAGGGGGACTGTTTTTCGAAGTTCCCCAGGAGCATGATGCCGACGTTGTGTTCGTTCTGGTCAGCAACGTGGGCTCCCTGATACTTGAGAGGGCGGGCTTCCCAGACGCGACCTGCACGGTCAATGATGTAGTGGTAGCCGACATCACCCCAGCCGCGTTCTTTCATATGGAAGCGTTGGATGTGCTGAAGGCGTTCCATGGTGGTGTTCATGTCGGTGAAGTTGACGGTATGCCAGCCTTCATGGTGCAGGGTGATGCGATTAATGCCGTTCATGGCATCGACGCGACTGGTGTTGGTCGACATCTTGGCCCAGGATGAACGGGAGATAATGTTGGGGGAGTTGTAGCTTGACGCGTAGCTGCTTGAGGGCTTGGGAGTCGTGAAAGTCGGCGCGGGTTGTGGCGTCGGTGGGTAAGTCGGCGTTGCAGGTTGCGTCGGCTGAGGCAGGGGTTTGTAAGACTGATAGCTGGTGGTGTAATCGTGGCGCGGTTGGGGCATCTGTGTCGGCCAACTGGGGCGCGGGCGCTGTTGGACGATAAGCGGCGCTTCGCTGCATCCAGCGGCGAGGGCGCCCAATGATGCCAGCAACATCTGGCGTCGGGTTAACTTCCTTGAAGATGACTCCACGTTCAGCTCCCTACTGATCTTGGCGTCTGCGGCGGTAAATACGGTTGGAACCTGCAGGAAAAGGATGACTTCACGGTTCAAGTCAGGCGTCCAATAACAAGCTTGCCGGACAGTGTATCACGGCTAGCAAAGAAATCATCGGATAATTCGGTTTGTGGTGTGCAATTTTGACGCACAATGCGCAAAAATTGCTGAATCATGGTAAATGTCATCGGAATCGTCGTCGTTGAGGCGTTCAGAATTGGGAATGGGTAGGAACGTGATTTGGCCAGTTCGCTAGGTGATTAGCGTGATAGGTCAATGGTTTTCTGGCCAGGGAGCTTCGCCCCCCGGACCCCCTGTCTAGTTTGGTTTGTTCAGGCAAGTTATGTTGCTCTGTTGCATTTAAATGAATTGAAGACGAACATAAGATGGGGCTCTGCCCCAAACCCCGCCAGCGTTCCGTCGCTGGATCACGTCCCCCAGGAAGGGCTTTGGCCTTCGTCGTTTGGTTACCATGGGTGAAACGGTTTTTCGGACACCTGTTTGAACACCAACACGCTTGGCATGTACATCGTCCGATTAACATGTTGTGAGATGATGTTCTGAATCACTTGATTAACCCCACTTCCGGGGGCAGCGATCCAACGGCTGCCCGTTGGCGGGGTTTGGGGCAGAGCCCCATCGCAAGTTTGGTCCTCCATCAATTGAATGCAAGCAGGCAATCCACTTGCCATGACAGTCCAACTTCGACAGGGGGTCCGGGGGGCGAAGCTCCCTGGCAAGAAAACACAATCGCATCAGCGCGTAAAATGCGATCACCAACCGATTGGCGCGTTGCCATCCATTATGATTCACAAATAAAACGTAGGATGTATCAGCGGAGTTATTTCTCGCCGGTGACCAGCTTGTACTTGCGTTTGATCAGGTCTGCCAGGTGACCGATCTCGGCGTTGGTGGTGGGTGTCCAGGTGCACCAGTGCAGTTGCACCGCAGACTTGGCACTCTTGAGCGCTTCACGGATCATGCGATTCAGACGACGCATCGGCATGGCTTCCATCTGTCCGTCATCCATGGTCACACAGACCACCGGGCCGTTAACATTGGGGACAAGATAACAAAGCGTCGAACCTTTTTTGTCCTTGGCCTTGGGATTGATGAAGTAGTATTCGAGCGTCCAGTTCCAACTCGGGCCGTACCAGTGGAATTCGTAGGTGACGTCTTCGTACTGTTCCAGATCCTTCATCAAATCGGTGAACACCGCGCTGTGCTGAGGGTTCAGTGGCGAAAGCAGGCTTTCGAGGGTCGGTGTTGTCCAGCGATTTTGCCAGGGCAGGGCGGGTGTGAGGTTCTGTGTCATCGTGTCAATCAGTCCCTAGTATCCAAAACCAAGCAGCGATCAGATCATCAGACCTGCTGCTCTGGTAGTATTTACGCGTATCGATCATCCCAGGTTGCATTCACAGTTGCATAAAAGCACACTGGTGCCTGAAAAATGTAGAGGATCATTGTAAGCTAGGATTTTGATCTGACAAGTCGCACCGTGATGTCTTGATCGTTGTTCATGCTCAGGATCACGGCCTATAACGATTGATCGGGATGCCACATCTCACCCACCAATCATGCAGAACTTGGGCGCGTTTGGTCGATAGGCGTGTTGACAGTACGGTAATCGACCAGTCGGCCAACGGGCAATTTGGACGCTAAGATGGGTGAAAAAAAGATTTTATGGATTGTTGTCATGACCCGGCCTCCCATTGCCGGCAAGGTCAAGACGCGCCTCATCGGGGATATGACCGACCAGCAGGCGGCCAAGATCCATCAAGCTCTCATGTCCTGTGTCATGACGCGGTTGGTGAAAATTTTCAGCCCCATTCAGGATTATCCCGTCCGTTTCGGCTTGGCAGTCGATGGCGGTCCTGCTGCATGGCCCAGTGCGTTACCCCATGAGCCCTGGGAATTGCTCGATCAGGGGGATGGCGACCTCGGCCAACGACTTGAAACCGTCTGGGGACGCATCGGCAAAGGGCCGGTGATGTTCTTTGGCGTGGATAGCCCTGATGTGCCGCGTGTGGACCTGGAAAATATGATCCAGATTCTCACCCGTGCCGACGCCGTGGTGGGCCCTGTTGCCGACGGTGGTTATTGGACGCTGGCCGCCAGCCAATTCTTCCCACAATTGCTAATGGGGATCGACTGGGGCAGCGCAAACGTGTACCATCAGACGATTCAGGCAGCACGTGACGCCCGAATCGATCTGGCCAGTGGGGCACATTGGTACGATGTCGACACCCCAGAAGACCTTGCCTCACTGCGACACCGCCTGACGGAGACGCATGATGCAGACTTGATCGCGTTGCGGGAACAACTTGACGCGATCTGTGAGGATCAACTAGATATGAATACAACATCACAATCACCAGCCCAGGAAAACGCTTCGGATCAGATGGACCTTTCCACTTCCACCATTCTCATTGTCGATGACAATGCTCAGAACGTGGAACTGATGCAGGCTTATCTCGAAGAACTCGGCTGCAAAACGTTCGTGGCCTACGATGGTTTGGAAGCCATGCAGTGGATCGAGAACAACGACGAACCCATGCCCGACCTGATTCTCTTGGACGTGATGATGCCACGCATGAGTGGTTTTGAAGTCTGCACCAAACTCAAGGAAGACCCCAACACCCGCGCGATTCCGATCATGATGGTCACCGCACTCAACGAACTGGGCGACATCGAACGCGGCGTCGAGTCCGGCACCGATGACTTTGTCACCAAGCCCGTCAACAAACTCGAACTGCTCACCCGTGTGAAGTCACTGCTGCGTGTCCGTCACCTCAAGCGTGAACTTGACCGCACCATGGCCTACATCCAGGACATCGAAAAACGCGAACAGTCCGACGAGTAGTCTTCAACGACAAACAATTCAAACTAAAAAAACACCGCATCCATCGACGCTGTGTTTTTTGTTAGTCATTTTTTTCGCTAGATGATTCATAGCTGCAACACTGCGTGTTGCTGAAACTGTGAAGCAGTTTGTCGTTTCACTTATTCACCACTTCATCACCGTCTTGATCTCACCGGTGAGTTGATCCGCCATTTTCACCATCTTGATGTTGGACGGGTGCCAGTGTCCGCCGATGTCTTCCTGGACTCCGTTGTAGCCGGGGAAGATGACGGTGTGGACAGCATCGTCTTCGCTTTGATACGCGGTTAACCAGTCACTGATCGGCTGTTGTGCCATGGGGCCGATGCAGGCAAAGATTTGCACGCCTGGATAGTTTGCTTTGAGTTTGGCAACCATCTGCCGATACGCACCGAGATAGTGATCCATGGTCAATGCCGGCTTTTGATCCTTCCCGCGAAACAGGTCATTGGTGCCCAGGTTAATGATGACCACATCGGGCTTGTAGCTGTCGCGTTTCCACGTGGAGTTTTTGTCCTGCGGGATGATGCGATCAAACAGCACAGGCATGGTTTCATAACCGGGCTTGTCATTGATCCCACGATTGCGATACATCCCACGGCCCGACCAGCAGACCATCATGATGTCCGCCTCGACATGGCGTGCGGTGATGGCTGCGTAGGACATGTAGCCGTTTTCGTTCTCCGCGGTGTTGCCCTGCGCTTTGTCGGTGGCTTCACTGCCATAGGCACAAGTGATCGAATCACCGATGACCATCAGCTTGCGCTTGGCAACGGTCACCGGCAGCAGCTTGGCTGTCTTGTCGACTTCAAAACCCTCAAAACGGACGGTACCGAAATATGCTTCGCAACGGCGGAACAGTTCAACGGTGTGTTCGCCTGCAGCCAGATTCTCCGCCAGCACATAATACGAGGACTCGGGGGTGACCATGATCGTCTTGGTGGGTTTGCCATCAACGATGACAGCATAGGAAATCTTTTTGCTTGACGTGATGAGCTTGGCAGCGATGTACGTGCCTTCAAAGTGACAACGCACCGTGCTGCCGGTCCATGATGATGTGAAGTCGCTGGTAAATCGCCCGACGTATTGCAGCCTCGGATCATTGGGGCCAACCGCTTTGGTCTCAACCGCCTGGACCATGGTTGCCAAACTGGTCAGCAGCGTGACAAACAAAATCGATAGACCTGTGTTACGTTTGATCAACATTTCAAATCTCTTTCGGAAAGTGTGCGAGTGAAGGCGGGAGTCGTTTAACGGCAAGTCCACTATGGAGCTTGGGCCTATGAGTATAGGTTTAAAGGAGTTGGGAGTTCAATTCCCACGTCCGGCATTCTTTGTGATCAAGGCTTGATTGGAACTCAGCAGACTTGTTTGAAAAAATGTCAAAAAACTGTTGACTGTTTATATCTGTGCTGATTAATTTCCTCCCAACACAGTGTCGGTTGCGTCATTCTGACGAAATCCAGTGGCATGTATTCGATCTCGCACGGTCGATGGATGGATCAAACAACATTTCACTGTGCCCCGGGCAATTGACATTCAGAGTTCACGGAAATTTTCAGCCAATCCGGTGCATGCTGTCGCTGCGCCAACTTTGTCCACATCTTACTTTGGAGTTCGCATGAAACGTCTATTTCGCCTTGCACGTCGGGAAAAATCACGTCGTCGTCATCACCCGGTTTTCGTCCAGAATCTCGAACCCCGCCAACTACTCTCAGCGGTGATGTGGGAAGGGGGCGTCAGTGGTGCATGGAGTACAGCAACCAACTGGGAGAATGACACCTTGCCTGCCAGCGGTGATATTGCCACGTTCGATGGCAATGCAACCAACACCGCCATCACACTTTCAAACAATGTCACCATTTCCCAATTGAATTTCGTCTCCGGTGCATCGGCGTACACGCTTTCGAGTAAGCGCTTTGATATCAACTCCGTGGTCGTGGACAGTGGGGTGACTGAGGATCAAACTGTCAACACACTGCTCAAGAACAACGGCAGCTTTTCCGTCACCAACAACGGCTCGGCTGACCTATTGCTGGGGTCCTTTTCCAACACCGGCGGAGATCAAAGCGCGACCTACACGCACACGATCAATGCAGCAGGCGACGTGACCTACCGCAGTGCGGTCACCACTGGCGGTCGAACGTTTCAGGTCGTCAAAAATGGCGATGGCACACTCACCTATCAATCCACCTTCGACTTTAACATCGGGCATCTCGCCGGCGGCAACGTGGAGCAATCCAAGTTCACCGTCAATGCAGGCACGCTGGATATCTCGCAGATGACGCTGAACCTGGAAAACAACACCAGCAGTGGTGCGATTGATCCAGCAACACTTACCCAAAGCAGCTACGTTCTCGTCGATTACACCGGCGGTGATGTGACTGTTGATTCAACCAACATCTTCGGCAGTGTTGCAGGGCTGCCAGACGGTTTTGAGATTTATCATGACACCGCCAACAAGCAGATTCTTCTCCGCGAAATTCAGGGCATTCCCGGTCAATGGATCGGTGATACCAGTGGCAGTTGGCAAACCGCTGAAAACTGGGTTGGTGATGACATCCCCGGCAGTGGTGACACCGCATACTTTGGCAATCTCAGTCAGAACACCACCATCACGCTCTCAAGCAATGTCGTCATCAACCAACTCAATTTCATGGACGGCGCTTTCTCGCACACCATCAATGGACAGCGCTTTGATATCTTCTCTGTCGTCGTGGAAGACGGTGTGTCCAACGATCAGGAAATCAATTCACTGCTCAAAGGTCACAGCAATTTCACCGCACGCAATCTCGGCAACGGTGAACTGATCCTTGGCTCATACGCCAATACCAGTGGCGATAAGGACTCCATTTATACCCACACCATTGAAGCCGATGGCGATATCACTTTCGAAGGCGCGGTCACCACCGGTGGGCGAACGTTCCAGGTCAACAAGACCGGAACAGGCACATTGGCTTATCTCTCCACCTTCGACTTTAACCTTGGCCATAAGTCCGGCGGGGGTGTCGAACAATCCAAGTTCATTGTTAACGAAGGTACGCTTGATATTTCACAGATGAACCTGAACTTCGAATCCAACACCGGCAGCGGCAGCATTGATCCAGCAACACTGGTCAACGACAGCTATGTCCTCGTGGACTACTCCGGTGGCGGCAGCGTCATCACCGACAGTACCAGCATCTTTGGCAATGTGTCTGATTTGCCAGACGGTTTTGCGATTGTGCATGACGCAGCCAACAGTCAGATCGTGCTCCAACGCGCGGTCGCGGGCATCTATGTCATGGCAGGGGGTACCGGTGACGGCTCGTCGGTCAACAGTCCGTTGGGCATAGCAAATATGACTGAACTCGAAGCGGCATGGAACAGTCTGAGCCCCGGCCAGACCTTGTTCCTGATTAACTCAACGGCACTTCAGGGAAGTAACTTCTTTAATCTCACCTTCGATCTGGACTCCGGCGGTGATGTCGTCAACGGTGAAGTGCGATACAAATCACTCGTCGGCGTGGCGGACAGCAATGGTGTGTTCCCGACGCTCAACGGCTCATGGACCAAGGGATCGGGCTCGACCTATCGCCGCGGGATTCAGGTGGATAATGGTGTTGGGCATATCAAGATTCAGAATATCAACATCACCCATTTCGAGAACGGCATCTACCTCAACAACTCCGGCAAAGCGGTGAGTACGCTGGTCGATTGGGATATCCATATCAGCAATGTCCACGTGACCGCAGTCCGTGAAGGCTTTGTCATTGACGGTGGCGCTCAGGGCAGTGATGGTGACGGTTCGAGCAATGTCACCATCACCGACAGCTCGATTGTCGGTTTTGAAAAACGGGGCGTTCGACTTCGCGATGGAATGGAAAATGTGGTGATCACCAATGTCCTTGCTGACGCCGGTGGCCAGGCATGGGACGGCGAACGCTATGCCATCGGATTTGAGGTGTACAAGGTGGATTCAAGTAATGCGCCCAATCGTCACATCTATTATGTCAACACCACTGGCCAGGGCGCTCATGATGACAACGGCAGCGGATATTGGAATGCCGATGGTTATACCGCCGAAGCCGGCAACGAGTACATCTATTACTACGGAGCCAAAGCCTTCAACAACACCGATGGTGGTTTCGATGTCAAGGCACATCATGTTCAGTTCGTCAACACCGTCGCGATGGGCAACTATCGCAACTACCGCATCTGGGGCAATGTCGATATCGTCATGGACAACATCCTCTCAGCCTGGACTTATAAATGGTCATCAGGCACACAGGGCGGGGCTGGCATCTGGCTTGATCCCAATGCGGTGATCACGCTGACCAATTCCACAATACACAATGTCTCCACCGGCATTGAAATCGACAGTGGCGGTACATCCGGTCTCACCCAGGCATATATCTCCAACACGATTTTCTCCAACACCAACACGGCTGCCAAGGATTGGACTGCGGGGAAATATTTCAGTCATGCAGCTCGGATCAGCTATTCGTCTGCCAACGTCAAACTTTTTGGTAAAGCCAGCGATGGTTTGACCAACACGACAACAAATCCACTTTATGTTGATGCAGATGATCTGGATGATTCTGACGGTGATGGGCGTTATTTCCTGGGGACGTCGGTGATCTGGGACATGATTGATGATGCGTTTGATGCACAGGATGCAAGTTATGCCGGTTTGGGTTTTGACAACGATAATCCCTTGCCGAGCGTTTAAGTGCGTATTGATCTCCGGGTCTTGATCTGCTTGTGAAATGTGTGACTGGACAGATTCATATTGAAAGATAGCGTCATTCGAAAGATGTCGGCCCCGTGGTCGGCATCTTTTTTCATGTTGTAACGCCGTGCGCGATTGTGACGGTTGCGCGTCTTGTTCTTTCTGGATGCGGTGTGTGAGTTTGTGCGTTTTGTGCGGTATTTTGCGTGTTTTTCGACTGTGATGAACATGACATGCGCCTAAGTGATATTTGGCATTGTTTCTCTCATGGTTCCTGATTTCATTGATGCAAATCGTCGATTTTCATTTCCAGCCACACCGGAGCCGGATGTTTCCGAGTGGTCAACGGTTTAAACCAGCGGCTTGCAACCGCACAACAACATGTGACAGTCAGAAGCGCTGAGTACCCTGCGGGCTTCTGACTCAGGCGTTACGGGCGGAGGCCCCGGGCGTTGTTGGATGAAACTTAGACAGGGTCGTCTTTACCAACAGGAGGCTCCTGGCGATCAAGACTCGAAGAAAAGGCAACACTGGACTCAATTAAGTAACTCGAAAGGTTCATCGTGTCATGGTTGCCATCGCCACCAGCCCTGGGAGAAAACTCAAATGACTACAATCAACACCAACGTCAGTTCACTCATCGGTCAACGTATTTTGCAAACCAATAACAAGAGCCTCAGTCAATCTCTCGAACGTCTGAGTACCGGCCTGAAGATCAATCGTGGTTCCGACGGCCCCGCAGGTCTGATCGCCAGCGAAAAGCTTCGCTCAGACCAGGAAAAGATCACAGCAGCCATCGGTAACGCCGAGCGTGCCGACCAGGTCATCAACATTGCTGAAGGTGGCTTAAACGAAGTACAGAGCCTGCTCACCGAATTGCAGGGTCTTGTCAGTGAAACCGCCAACGACACCGGTCTATCCACGGAAGAAAAAGAAGCCAACCAGTTCCAGGTTGACCAGATTCTTCAGACCATCGACCGTATCTCTTCAACCACCAGCTTTGGTGACGTGAAGTTGCTTAACGGCAGTCAGGACTTCCAGGTCCAGTCTGTGCTGGTCGATGATTATCAGATCAATGCCGCCAAGTTTGAAGCTGGTGGTAGCGTTGCCGTTCAGGCCGTCGTTACGGCTTCAGCTCAGCATGCCGGTCTGTTCCTCTCGACCAATGGCCAGTTGGACCTGACCAATGCCACTGACAGCTTCACCGTTGAAATCGGTGGTACGGAAGGGACCCGTGAATTTTCCTTCTCCTCCGGTACCACGCAGGCTCAGATGGTCACCGCCATCAACCAGTTCAAGGATGTGACCGGCGTTTCTGCCGCAACTTCCGGCACCGGTGTGGTGATCAAGAGCATGGAATATGGTTCGGATGAATTTGTGTCCTTCAATGTCACCAATGCAGCCGGTCAGGCAGGCGGTGTCTATACACTGTCAACGGTGGACGAAACCGAAGCGACCCCCGGTAGTGCCGTCGCCTACACTGCTGTCAACGCTGCAATCCGTGATGAAGGTCAGGACGTTGCTGCTTCAGTCAACGGTATGACTGCCCGCGGTAATGGTCGTACACTTTCCGTGAGTTCAGAAGGTCTGGACATGGAAATGACACTGACCACCGGCCAGGCGACCGCAACCGGTGCCGTGGCTGCCCTGACGGTCAGTGGTGGTGGTGCAACCTTCAACATCGGCCCGGATATCAACGTCGGTAACCAGATTCGCATTGGTATGCAGAGTGTGGCAACCCGAAACATTGGTAACTCCGCCGATGGTTATCTGGACTCACTGGCATCAGGTGGTACCAACTCACTGCTCAGTGACAACCTCGATGACGCTCAGAAGATCGTTGACAATGCCATTGATAGCATCTCCAAGATGCGTGGTCGCCTCGGTTCGGTTCAGAGTAACGTGATTGGTGCAACCATCAACTCGTTGAACATTGCCTACGAAAACACCTCGGCAGCCGAATCCGCCATCCGCGATACCGACTTCGCCGAAGAAACCGCATCCCTGACCCGCAACCAGATTCTGGTCTCCGCGGCAACGAATGTGGTGGCCATGTCCAACGCTCGCCCGCAATCTGTCCTGGGTCTGCTCGGCTAAAACCGAAAAGTTTCCTTCGACAATTCGACCTTTTTCTACACGGCAGTCCCTGCGGCTGCCGTGTTTTTTTATGCGCGCCGTCCGGTTTTATCATTATCAGACCAACGTGGATGTTTTAAGACGTGATTTCCTTTGTTGTGTTCAGTTGCGCGTCAATTCCTGTAAATATTAAAAAATGACTTGTTTTCAGGGGTTTTTTGCTCTGGTTCGGGTGTGTGAAAAATGAAAATGGACTTGCCGTGGTCCGATAAGAAACTTTCGAAACGGACGCTGTTTGTTTTGCCCGTGACTTCCCGAAAAACAGTAGCGGAACGAGAGTTCTCAGGATTCGAAAAAACAAACTGGTCCCTGACCCTGTCACTGAGCTAGACAAGAACGAAACCAAAGCTCACGCAGTCAGTCACACCAGCAGGTCACGGCCGGCCGCTTGTTTTGAGAGTTCTGTGTACACGCATCAGTACGGATCGGAGTGATTCGGGACAAACGTTCAAGGCATGGATGCCGGACATAACAACGAGCAATGTGCTCAAAAAGATCACGGAGGACCGACACCATGAGTCGCATCAACACCAACGTCAACTCGCTCATCTCGCAACGGATTCTGACTCAGCAGAACAACTCGCTGAACACCAGTCTCGAGCGTCTGAGCACCGGCCTTGCCATCAACCGTGGTAAGGATGACCCAGCAGGCTTGATCGCCAGTGAAAACCTGCGTTCTGAAAAGGCAGCCATCTCAGCAGCCATCACCAACACCGAACGTGCTGACCAGGTGATGAACATCGCTGAAGGCGGTCTTCAGGAAATCAACGCACTGCTTCTGGAAGTCCAGAGCCTTGTCGGTGAATCAGCAAACGATGCTGGTCTGTCCGTCGAGGAAAAAGAAGCCAATCAGCTTCAGGTGGACTCCATCCTTCAAACCATCGATCGTATCGCCGAAGCCACCAGCTTTGAAGGCGTCAAACTGCTTAACGGTACGTTTGACTTCACCATCTCGGCACAGGCACCTGAAGTCAACAGCTTCAAGATCAATGCTGCCAAGCTTTCACACAACGAAACACGCACCGTGGAAGTGGTTGTCACTGCTTCTGCACAGCACGCCGGTCTGTTCCTGTCCACTGCCGACCAGTTGGATCTGACCAATACCACGGATACCTTCACCTTTGAAATCGCCGGTTCCAAGGGTAGCCGTGAATTCTCCTTCGCATCAGGTACAAGTCGCGCTTCGATCGCTGAAGCCATCAATACCTTCAAGCAGACCACTGGCGTTTCGGCTGCGACCTCAGGTACCGGTCTTGTGCTCAAGAGCATCGAGTACGGTTCAAATGAGTTCGTATCCTTCGACGTGGTGAACGTCGCAGGTCAAGCCGGTGGTGTCTACCTGCTGTCGGCTGGTGATGAAAACACGGCCGTTGCCGGTTCAGCTACCGCATTCGGTGCCATCAACAACCCCATCCGTGACGAAGGTCAGGACGTGGGTGCCATCATCAACGGTATTGCAGCCACCAGCGATGGGCGTACCGCACGTATCGCCACCGACTTCCTGGATATGGAAATCGAATTGGATGAGGCCAGCGGTTCCAACGCATTGCAGACCATTACTGCCTTTACCATCACCGGTGGGGGTGCCAAGTTCAACCTCGGCCCGCAAGTCAATATCACCAACCAGGCTTCAATAGGCATCCAGAACGTGGCTGCCCGTAAACTTGGCGATAGTGACATCGGTTTCCTCAATGACCTTGGCTCAGGTAACGCAGCCAATCTCGTTGACGGTGACCTTGAAGTTGCCCAGAAGATTGTCAATATTGCCATCAGTTCCGTCTCGAACCTGCGTGGGCGTATTGGTGCCTTCCAATCCAATGTGATTGGTGCCACCTCACGTAACTTGGGCGTCGCACTTGAAAATACCTCGGCCGCCGAAAGCAGCATCCGCGATACGGACTTTGCTGCCGAAACCGCCGAACTCACACGTAGCCAGATCCTCGTTAACGCATCGACCAACGTCCTTGGTATTGCCAATCAGCAGCCGAACTCCGTGCTCTCACTGCTTGGCTAATCATCAAGGTATACGTCACAGTCTTAGGCATGTCCGCAGTCCCGCGGGCATCCGATCACTGATGCAGGAGCGAGGGTCCGGACGACCCTCGCTCCGTTTTTATTCTCCAGTGAGGGCAGTGATTCGACAATTGAAAATGTTTTTAAGCAACCCGGTGATCCGCAACACCGGGTTGTTTTATTAGGTACATAGGAATTAGGGAGTCAATCTGAAAACTGCTTGCGGTTTAGCGCTGCTTGAATCCAATGAACGCCATGATCTTGGCGTATCTCGCCTGACGCGCTTAACAGCAAACGGTTGACAATCCCAATAAACTCCCAACCTCACAACTTCCGGGGCTTTTTCATCCTCCATCGCATCACCGGCCGATAACTCCAATATGTGTGGATTTGTCGGCGTCATCTTCAAAAACCCCGACCAGGCTGTGGATCGGTCGCGTCTGATTGCAGCTCGGGAGACCCTTGCCCATCGCGGCCCGGACGAATCGGGGGTATGGCTTGATGCGTCGGGCGGCGTTGGTCTGGCGCATCGCCGACTGAGTGTGCTGGACCTGAAACACGGTCAGCAACCCATGGTCGATGACCGATTTACACTGGTCTACAACGGCGAAATCTACAATTTTCAAGCGCTCCAAAAGACCTGCAAAAAACGTGGTCTACCCATCGAAACTGCCTGCGATACCGAAGTGCTTTTCAAGCTGCTGAATGTCGATGGACTTGATGCCCTTGAACATTTCAATGGCATGTTTGCCTTTGCCCACTGGGATACCAAGGCGCGAACATTGATCATGGCTCGGGATCGTTTGGGTCAAAAGCCCTTGTATTGGTTCAAGGACGAGCAATGCTGCGTTTTTGCCAGCGAACTCAAGGCGATCCTCCGGTTTTTGGAGCGTAAATTCCTCCTCGATCCCATTGCCATCGACCAGTATTTTGCACGCGGTTACATTCTCTCGCCACGAACCATCTTCAAGAACATTCACAAACTCCCCGCAGGCTGCAGTCTCAAACTCGACGCTGTCAGTTGGGAGCATACGGTTAGCAGTTACTGGGATTACTCGCCGGTGGAGGTTCCCAATGATCCGACACAGGCGATTGATCAACTTGATGAATTACTCAGTGATGCGGTGCATAAACGACTCATTGCGGACGTGCCGTTTGGGTGTCTACTTTCAGGTGGGATTGATTCCACGCTCATGACCGCGATGGCCGCCAAGGCCATGGGCAATGTCCCGCTCAAGACATTCAGCATCGGCTTTGACAGTGATGACCCGCGCTTCAACGAGTTGCCTTATGCAAAAATGACCGCCGCACATCACCATTGCGAGTACAACGAAAAAGTGGTCTCGCTGGGGGACTTCCTGGAACTGGTCGATGATGTGTCGACGTACTTTGACGAACCCTTCGCCAACTTCGCGATGTTCCCCATGCGTCGGTTGGCTCAGTTATGTCGAGAACAACTCACCGTCGTACTCTCCGGGCAGGGCGGTGACGAATTGGCAGCGGGTTACGAAGGACGATACAACTGGGCGGTGGCAAGTACGAATGACAAAATCAAACCGTCTTCCATGGACCACCTTGCTTCGTATCTGCTAAGAACCAACCTGTTGCCCTGGCCCGGCGCACGTCAAGGCATGTATGCCAATGACATGCGGCAGATGCTGCTCAAATCAGTCACCGGCAGCACGCATGTCGGTGCATTCTGGATGCGGCATAAGCATTTTGATACCTTAAATCAGGCACTTTACGCTGATGTCAAAACCAATTTGCCCGACTATCTTGTCTGTGTTGAAGAACGCATGACCATGGCAGCATCGCTTGAAGCACGCAATCCGATGCTCGATTGGCGGGTGGTGAATTTCATGTTATCCCTGCCAACATCCATGAAAGTTCAGGGCAAACAGTACAAATGGATTCTCTTTGAGTTGGCCAAACGCTATGGCCCGATCGAAGCGATCGACCGACCCAAGCGTGGGTTTACGCCACCACTGGGACAATGGATCGTGCAGGCTGCTCCCAAGCTCGGGCAGATGTTTACGCAGACACGCAATTGGACCAAACAACTTTTCGATCCACAATGGCAGGCGTTTTTGCAGGCAGGGCAGTTCACCCAGCAACACACCATGCCCGTGTTTTACAGTTTGATGTTTACCAGGTGGTGTGAGAAATACGCAGACTACATCCAGCCGGACCTACCCCTGGAAGCAGCGGGTTTTCAGATCCCTGCTAACGAACAGGATCACCTTTGGCATCGTGGGACGTTGATGATTCAGCAGGAGACACTCAACGAAACCCGACTGGTGAATCACATGTTCAATCACTTTGAACCTGATGATCACGTGTTACTTGTTGGTGACGAAAATGGCTGGTTTTCAAGGGCTTTTCAGGCGTCCGGCAAGGCGATCACCCGCATGCTGGCCCCGGATGATTGGCCTGAATCGCAGGTTGTATCCTTGACCAATACGCAACCGGTGGATGCAAAACAACCCGAAGAAGTCAGTGGACTTCAGGTTGCCGGGACAATCATGGTCGGGTTGGATAAGCTTGCCAACCAACTGTTGGCTAAACATTATGCCGGCAAACGGTTGGTTTGCTTAATCCCATTTGCAGCCAATGAACAGGCGCAGGTTCAGGCCTTGCTTCAGCAGATTGCAACCTTGGGTACCATTGCAGGTCACCAGGTGATCAATCTCTCGGAAGTCAAAGCCGCGCTGGTGGTCCGCTGTGAATTGCATTGAATTGGAAAAGAAAGATTAACTTGATGTCCCAAAGCACATCCCTGATTCACGTTTACGATCAACTGCATGACCAGATCAAAAAAGTACTGGAAAAACAGTTCTTTTTTGTCGTTGGTTGCCAAAAGTCCGGCACGACGTGGCTTGAGAAAATTCTCGATTACCACCCGGAGATGATCTGTCGTGGCGAGGCCGTGTTCGGTAATGTCCTTGCACCTGCATTCAATCAGGCGCTTGGCGCATTCAATGAACAGATCAAATATCGCAACGCTCAACTGGGTGATCACAATGCGTTGATGTTCAATCAGGTGCAGCTGGATTACCTGTATCTCACAGCCATCGGTGCCCTGGTCAGCCCATGGATCAAAGACAAGCCGGATGTGAAACTCATTGGTGAGAAGACGCCGGAACATGCGATGACCTTGCCGGTGCTCAACAAGTATTTCCCGAACTGCAAAGTGGTGCAGATCATCCGTGACGGTCGTGATGTAGCGGTCTCCGGGTGGTTTCACAACATTCGATTTTCCGGTGACAAGTTCAAGCAGAATTTCCCGGACATGCCCACATACATCCGTTATCTGATTCAG
Source organism: Phycisphaeraceae bacterium (assembly GCA_002704825.1). Taxonomy (GTDB): domain Bacteria; phylum Planctomycetota; class Phycisphaerae; order Phycisphaerales; family Phycisphaeraceae; genus UBA7800. The sequence continues at coordinate 13,393 of PAIY01000186.1, read as the reverse complement.
CATCACTGGCTTCCCTACATCAATCAGGCCCGTGCGTTTGGCAAGCAGTTTCCTGATCGCTACTTTGAACTCAAGTATGAAGACCTCCATGCCGATGCCCCGGAAGTGACCACGCGACTGTTCCAGTTTTTGGGAGTCGATGCCAATCAATCGTCCGTGCAGCATTGTCTGGAAGCTGCGTCATTCAAGAATCTGGCCAAGGGACGGCAGGGCGGTGAGGAAGACCGGGGCAGCTTCTTCCGTAAAGGTGTCACCGGTGATTGGAAGAACCATTTCGACGAGAAGTCCGAAGCGGTGTTCATGGAACTGGGGGGGGCGATGCTCCACGAGTTGGGCTATGTTTGAATTTCCCTTGCATTGTCGATTGAGCTGAACCGCAAGCGGTAATCGGCTGCCCGATATGCAAAATGTGTGGATTGAATGTAAACTATCTGGCTTCCAAATAGCAACTATGGAGAACAGATAATGGGTTTACTTGACGGCAAACGTGGCATTGTGTTCGGTATCGCCAATGACCGCAGCTATGCATGGTTCATTACCAAGGAATTAATCGCTCACGGAGCCGAATGTGCCTTTACGCATTTGCCCGATCCCAAGGGCAAGATGGAGCGTCGCTGTCGCAGTGCCGTCGAAGAGCTGGGCGTTTCAGATCCGTGGTTGATGCCCTGCGATGTGTCCAAGGATGAAGATCTCGATGCCGTTTTCGATAAGCTCAAGGCAGACTTTGGCAAGATCGATTTCGTGATCCATGCCGTCGCCTTTGCCGACCGTGAATTCCTCAAGCTCGGCAACTTCCACAAGACCACCCGCCAAGCCTGGGCTCAGGCGATGGACATCAGCGCTTACTCACTGCTTGCCATGGGTCAGCGTGCCAAGGACATCATGCCCGACGGTGGCAGCATCCTGGCGATGAGTTACTACGGTGGTGAGAAGGTTGTCCCCGGTTACAACATCATGGGGGTCGCCAAGGCCGCTTTGGAGCACACCGCCAAGTATCTGGCCTTTGATCTGGGGGAAGGCGAAAACAAGATTCGCGTCAACACCATCTCCGGTGGTCCGCTGCGGACGCTTGCAGCATCGGCAGTCGGTGGCATCTCCGATATGTTTGAACACCAGGAACGCAAGGCTGCCATGAAGCGCAATATCACCGGCGAAGAAGTCGGTGGCACGGCAGTCTACCTGGTCAGCGACCTGTCGACCGGTGTGACCGGCGAAAATATTCACGTCGATGCTGGTTTTAGCATCGTCGGTCTGTAAAACGCACCAATAACAAATCACAAGCAAATAACACGGCTGTGTCCAGATGGATGCAGCCGTGTTTTTTGATGTTCATGAATTGCTGATGAGCAATGGTTCATGAGCCATGTTTATCGGTCTTGCGATTCGGCCTGCAACGATTGGGCAACTTTTATGGGGTTTGGACTTCCAGTTTTTCAGAACTGATGCTGATTCATATCGTCTGTTTTACCGATCTTTTTCAAGTACGAACGATTAACACCAGGGGATGGAAGCATCAACCCGTCTGGTGAGGCTTGATGATTTCGGGGCGATAAGCAAAGGAGCCTGTCTTGGACAAGGACTTTAATAACCGCATTCTGATTGTTGATGACAATCAGGCCATCCATACGGACTTCCGTAAGATTCTGCAGTGTGCGTCCAGGCCCGGACAGGTTAAGGGTGGTGCTTTGGAAGCGCTGCTGCAGATCAAGGTGAACACCAGCGAAGATGTCGCACGCAAGTACGTGGTCGATTCAGCCTTGCAAGGTCAGGAAGCGATGGAAAAGGCGCGACAGGCCAAGGCCGATGACATGCCTTACGCCATGGCCTTTGTGGATATGCGCATGCCTCCGGGGTGGGATGGTGTTCAAACCATCAAGCATCTTTGGGAAGTGGATTCAAACCTGCTTTGCGTGATCTGCACCGCCTATTCGGATCACTCATGGGACGACATGGTCCGTGAGTTGGGGGATACCGATCATCTGCTGATTCTCAAAAAACCATTCGATGTTGTCGAAGTCAAACAGTTGGCTGCAGCACTGACCAAGCGTTGGAACCTTGCAACCGAAGCGGCACTCAAACGCGGCGAGTTGGAACAGATGGTTGAGCAACGAACACTTGAACTTAAGCATATTCACGATCAACTGCTTGGCGTTAATGACGATCTTGCCAAAGCCAAGAATCAGGCGGAGCAGGCAGCCAAGAGTCGCACGGAATTCCTGGCCACCATGAGTCACGAAATCCGTACACCCATGAACGGCATCGTCGGCATGACCGATGTCCTGCTGACCACGCCACTGAATGATCAGCAACGCGGCTATGTCCAGACCGTGCAGCGCAGCGGTGATGCCTTGCTATCCATCATTGATGATATTCTCGACTTCTCCAAGCTTGATGCAGGCAAGATGACCCTTGAACCGGTCACCTGTGATTTGATGACGCTGCTCGAAGATGTCCGTCTGATTCTTCAACCCAAGACCGAAGAGAACGGCAACAGCTTTGAAATCCGTATCGATGAAAATGTTCCACGCTATATCATGGTCGATCCCGTACGCTTGCGACAGGTTGTTTTGAATCTGGCATCCAATGCCACCAAATTCACTCACCGGGGCACGATCTGTCTGCATGCAACAGCCAGCCGATTACCCGGTCATGAAGGCCATTGCGATCTGAATGTCTCAGTCACGGATACAGGCATCGGCATCAGCAAGGACGTGATTGGCAATCTGTTTAGCATGTTCACACAAGCTGATATCTCCACCACACGCAAGTTTGGTGGCACAGGTTTGGGCTTGGCGATCTCACGAAAAATTGTCGACCTGATGAATGGCCAAATCAGCGTGCAAAGCGTTGAAGGCGAAGGTTCACAATTCAAGTTCAACATCCCGGTCAATGTTATCTCCGACGAACAAGCCATCAGCGAAGTCAAGCAACAGGTTGGCCCGGATCAGTTCAATGCACAGGTGCTCGTGGTTGAGGATAACGTGATCAATCAGCGCGTCGCCCGAGTGATGCTGCAGAAACTCGGCTGCCAGGTGGATATGGCTCCGCATGGCCAGGAAGCGGTGAAGCTGATCAGTAGCACTCACTATGACCTGGTGCTCATGGACTGCCAGATGCCGGTGATGGATGGCTATGAAGCCACACAGGTGATCCGTGAAAAGTTCACCGCGGATCAATTGCCGATCGTTGCCATGACCGCCAACGCCTTACCGCCGGACCGCGAACGTTGCATGCATGTCGGCATGAACGACTTCATGGCCAAGCCGGTCAAACTGCTTGCTTTACGCGGGATTCTCAACAAGTGGCTTAAGCAATCACAGTCGGTTGAAGAGTCGGCAGCATAACTTGCCTGCGCATATCACCATCCAATTACGGCAATGTCGCCTGCACAACACCGGCCTTGGCACGTAACACCATGCGTGTGGGATGCAGTTCTGTCTGCAGGTCGATGGGCATGGGGGCAATACCCATCAAATCATCAATTACCATTTTCAGCCAATCCGGCGTCGGGGTGGTGGTGTCGATCGGACCATGGTCTTTGTCACCGACCACCAGGCGGGTGCGCTTGCCTGCATCGGTGGATTCCATCATCCCCTTTGTGCCAAACACGCGAACCATTTCATTGCCCCATGTTCCAAAACCAGTGGGGTTGAGATAGTTGGCAATGATGGTGTAGAGTCCGCCGTTCTCCAATTGGCCGGTGATATGACAGGCCATCTGCAGATCACTGTCGGGACGTGTTTCACCCAACGGCGTCTGCATCGCGGTGGCAGTTGTCGCGTTGATCCCCGTCAGATGCTCGACAAATCGCATGGCATGGACACCATTCTGAGCAACCAAACCACCGTCGATTTCTTCGGACTTGGGACGGCGTTCGTGCATCGGGTAGGACTTTTGAGCCAGCACCTGCACCACGTCTCCGATGACACCCTCTGCAACGAGTTGCTTCATCTGCCAGTAGGGGGCGTCGTACACCGTGCCTGCCATTTCATGGAATTTGGCGTCGGATTTTTGCGAAGCTTCAATGATCTGATCAAGTTGTGCTTCGGTGACACCGCAGGGTTTTTCCGCGTAAACATGGATGTTTTTGGCCAGTGCTGCAAGTATCTCATCCGCTTGATTGGCACGGACGCGGCTGTTGAGTGTCACCATCTCAAGTCCCGGCAAGGCGAGCATCTGCTCGTAAGTCTCACAGATGATCAACTCGGGATATTGTGCTTTGAGTTTATTGTGGACCTCATCGCCCATATCGCCGACAGCAATGAGCTGGAGTTGCGGGTAGTTGGCAAGGCGGCCATGGATGGAGTGACCATTTCTGCCCCAAAGACCTAGTTTCAACGGATTCATGTGTCGATCACCTTCAGTGGGTTGGTTTTAAAAAGCATCACCAATGTAGCCAATTGCTTGACCGTTGCATGCCAGTGTACAAAAAACAACCGGCAACGGAATGCTGCCGGTTGATAAACATTTGATATCAATTGGATGTTTCACAATGTGACGGTTAATTTCGTCACCATTTGTGACTATTGAATCAACGCACTGATCTGGTCGTTCGGCACCGATTCGATTTTCAGATCATCAAAACGCAGTTTAAGGCTGTCATCGCTGCTGGGGAAATTGATCCGAAACAGGGCGAAGGGTTGTTCGACCTTGGACGCTGCCATGGATCCGACTTTGCCAACGGGTTGCCATTGCCTGTGCTTGGCATCCCATGATTCCAGTTTCAGATACATGGTCATATCGTTGGCAGTGACCGAGGGGACGAGCCATGTGACACGGTTCCAGACATTGCGATCAAAATGGTTGGCATTGGATGTCTTCCAACCAGTACCGCCATCAATCAGGGTGATGGGGTCTTTGCCTTTGCTCGAACCCAGCGATGCGTGATACAGTCGTTTGCCGAAGTGTTCGCGGACTTCAAGACCGGCGTTGGCTTTGGTGGCAGCACCATCGAATTTGAAGACGATTTGAATTTTCAACCAGTCATACTTTTCCTGTGGCAGATTCTTGCCAACGCCCCAGTGACTGTTCTTCTCATTGCGTTCAAAGAGCATGCAATTGCCCTGGCCATTATATGTCTCCACATTGTCGATGAGCACCAGGTCTTCATTCTGCTTGCCCCAATTGCGTTTTAGCGCTTCGCAGTTCATCCCCGGCACCTGGTCATCAAAATTCAAATCGACAAACGGTTTGGTGTCATCAGCTTTGAGAACACCGCTACAGCCAAGCCAGGCAGTCAAACAAAGCATGCCCGTGGTGAGAGCAAATTGGATATTCATTTTCATCGCGAAAACTCCTGTTGCGAATTTACCAGTAGTGATACTCATACGGATCAAACGGCTGGGGCATCGGCGTGTAGAGTCGGACGCCTGCGGTTTGATCCTGTTGTTCCTGTTGCAGTTCATTGAAGTCACCTTCCGAGAGGCTGGCCCAGAAGCCAAAGCCGCGCGAGCCGGAGACGATTTTGAGGGTGATGACGTTTTTGCCCTTGGTCAGATTCAGCTTGACGGACATGGCATTGGCACGTGGTGCTCCCTTGCGATTGATTGCGCGGTAAACATGCTTGCCGTTGAGATAGACATCGGCCCAATAGTCGACACCCAACTTGAAGATGGCTGCGCGATTTTCATCACTGTTGACTTCACGCGTGGCATAGGCGACGTAACCATCAGCCTGATTGACGACGGAAGCGATGTCGACATAACCGTTGTCCTTGGCCATGACGGTCTTGCGGAAGTCGAGGTTCCTGCCATCGGCTTGCTGATAGTAGAAGTTGGGGTTGGTATCACCTGCGATGGCAGCTTTTTGCCCGGGATAAGCCGGATTCAGTGCCTGCACACCCGCCCCCTCTGCCTTGATGGGTCCCAGAACATGCCAGTGTTTAAGCCAATGGAATTGGGCGCCGGATTGGATGGTGTTTAATCGTGTTGCCAATTCCATGGACGGTGTGCCACCTATCGCGGTGATGAGTTGGCTTGCCAGTTGTCGGAGACGTTGGGCGGAGAGTTGGGTGTGGTAAGGTTCATCGGCGTCAAACATGTCGGGGGTGAATTGCGCGATGAAGATTTGCCCACTGTCGACTTGTTGGTTGAGCATCAAGCCGCTTGCCAGGACTTGGGCGCCCTGGGGTTGGCCGTCTACAGCAAAACCGGTGGACTTGATTGCTTCGCGCCAGCGCATGAGGTTGGGGCCGATACCCATTTGTATCAAAGTGTCGGAGAGTTCCGCTTTGTGCAGACTCAGCGATTGGGTTTTGTAACCCAGATCCTTAAGCAGTTTGTCAGATGCCTGGAAAATAAGGACATAACCGCCTGCCGATGCAAAGCTACGGATTTGTTCTACGGTGACGGTGTGATCCACGCCGTTGAGAATCATCAAGCCGTTGGACACATCCTGTACTTGCTCTGCACCGAGTTCTGCCAGTGATTGATTGTTACTCACAAGAACTGTTGGACGTGTCGGTTGTTTGGCAATGCAGCCAAGCAGGCGATAAGCGATTTGTGTTGGAACAGGGGCTTTACCCACGCGATCCGTCAGGCTCAGGCTGCAGAACGTGATCGAACCCTTGCCCTGACGGTAGCGAATCAACGGTGAGTAGTTCATGTCAAACTCACCGGCGAGCAGGGGAGTAAAGCCCACACGCTGGGGAATCTCAAGCATGGCAGGGGCGACCACGTGCTTGTTGTTGACTCTTGCTGCACGTCGCAGATCGTAACTGCGTGCTGGTTGATTCTCCGGCAAGAGGTCCGCGTGACCCTGCCAATACGACAAGTCGGTCATGTTCAAATCATCAATCACCGGGTCCTTGACCAGACGCGGCTCAAGCACACGCGTGCCGACTTCAATACTTTTTAGGCCCATCTTTTCCCAATCCACTGGCAACTGTTCAAGTACCACAACGTTCAAACCGTTGGCAATGTCGGCTGCGGTGTAGGGCAGTGTCTTCAAGTCTTTGAGTGCTTCTCGGCCAATGATCAGCATCTTGATGTCGCCGATTTTTTGACCGGGTTGCCACATCCTCACATCACCTGCAAGAGCTTTGATCCAAGGTGTGCTTTTGCCTGCCGGGTCAAAGACTGCAATCTTGTGGTCGAACTTTTTGCCTGAAAATGCAGGGAAAATCTCAATCTGTGATTGGTCTTGAACAATCTGTTTATCACCTTGTTTGACCGACATGCTGACCGTCAAGACAGATCGCTTGTTGACTTTGGGAGCGGTGAAACTGATGGGATGCAGTTGGATATCACCGGCCTTGAGGTTGGCGGTGTCGCTGCCTTTGGCGATGACTTTGCCTGCAGCGTCGGTGACTTGCCAATTGGTGGTTGTGGTCGTGTCGCCCGGGCCGTCCCAGACATAGGCCAGTTGCTTGGTGACTTTGCTGTCTGAGAAGTAGGCGTGGGTTTTATCGGTGTGCGTCGGATAGCCTGCGATGTAGGACATCAACGGTTGTTGACCACGACGATGGATGTAGAAGTTTTTGTTGACCCAATCTGGCACGTCGCTCGGAATTTCTTTGATGTACCTGGCATACTTGCCGAACACTTTTTCACGTTTGGGATCAAAGCCGGGCGGGTCGCCGAAGCTGATGGAAAAGTCCCAGTAATACCCCAATGCGGTGACGTCGTAGGTCCGCCATGCGCGGTTGGTATGATCCATGAACTTGCCATGAAAGTCCCAGTACGTGTCCATGTAGTTGGGCAGATATTTTTCCGATGCCCATGGGCTGTTGATCACATCGTTGGTGTTCGCCAACGCCTCAGCCGACTCCTGTTGGTAGACGATGTCGCCTAGCTCTTTGGCCATGAACTCTGCAAAGTAAACCTGCTTGCCCTTGATGAAGTTGGCGGTGATGGGTTGGCCGAATTCCACTGCACAAAACGGCATGTCACCTTTTTGGGCATAGTACATCGGCCAGTCTTCACGTCCCTGAAGCGGCGCGAAGTTGGTGTAGAGATTGGAGGTTGAGAGATCACCCTGATTGCCATCGGCGTGGGAGTAAACCAATGTGTTGGGATCGACAGCTTTGGCGGTCTGACTGGCGAACTTGATGACATCGGCCATGGGGTGACTGTAATCCACACGCTGGCCCATCGGCAGGGGATGAATCGCATCCTGCGGGTTCATGGTGTTCATCCCCACCGTCCAGAACAACACGCTGGGGTGACCACGATAGCGACGGACGAAAGCCTGCTGCTCTTTGACATAGGCTTCTTTGACGGCTTCGTCTTCGAGCAGTGTGCCCCGCAGATGGTCGACACCGGGGATGGGCAAGCTCAGGCCGGTACCGGTTTGGTCTGCGTATTGAAGGTAGTCGTTGCTGTAGAGACGGGTTTCGGACCAGTTCTGCCACCAGCCGGTGGGGTTGGGTTGGATGTAGAAAAAGTTGTAACCCATCATGCGCATGAAGGCGACGTCTGCATAGGTTTTCCCACCGACAAAGCTGCTGGTGCGCAGCCGGGTTTTGATGCCGTTGATGTGGATTTCTCTGTCAACGGTTTTCAGATCACGGAAGCCAAAAGACTGTGGAGCGGACGTGTCGATGGTGTTGTTATTTTGTTTGATCGACACCTGCATGGTGTAGAGATACGGCGCATCAATCTGCCAACCGATGGGGTTTTCCCATTTGGAGGTGATGGTATGTGTCTGGACACCTGGCTTGATGGGTAACGGTGACGAATCAAATTGCAATGCGACCTTGCCCGCCTGATCACGGATGACCGCGGAGAAGATGGCATTACCCAACGTGTGCAGGGTGTCGGTTTCGACGTCGATGGCAAGGGTCCTGGTATCCCAATCACACTTGGCATAAAGGTCGGTAATGCCTGTGGTGTTGGGGATGGTGGTGACGGTGACCGGGCCGGTGATGCCCATGGCCCATTGACTCATGGGGATTTCACGCCGGAGTTGACGGGCGTGGTAACGCAGGACGTCCTGCTCAAAATTGCGGGAAATGCCAGCATAATCGCGTGTGATGTAGACGAGCAGTTGTTGTGTTGGGCCTGTTGTGATGTGTTGGGTGAGTTCGACTTGACCGCCTGGACGCTGCAGTTCCGTGATGCGTTTGCCGTTGCAGAAGACGATGGCATCACCTTGAATTTGAGCAAAGTCAACGAAGACCCGTTTGTCATGGTCGGACTTTTGCAAATCAAAATCGGCTTTCCACCACAAACGATGCACGTCACCACGGCGGACTTTGGCCCAGGAGATTTCGGACTTATCGAAGGACAGATGACGCCAGTCGTACTGACTGTTGTTGTGCGGGTCACTTTCCCCAACAGGCAGCTTTGCCCAATCCGAATCACCCGGCAATGCAGCGACATCCTTGGCCGGTTGTATCTGCCAACCGGTAACAAACTGATCCGCATGGACAAGAGTACTGAGACAGCAGACAACGGATGCGGCAAGATAACCGCTGAGGGTACGTGACCAATTCATGAATGATTCTCTTTTGGGGATTAGGTGTACGTCGTTAACGTCATCAGGTCCGGATTAATAACTGTCACTACTCCAAGGCATTTCGGACAAGCTCGTTGGGAAACGGCTGATACCTTGAGCCGACCAGCCCAGTTTACGGGTATTGGCAATGGGCTTGGTGCCGGCATCGAAAGTGCTTGCATGACCATCCACAAAGACCATGTTAAAGGCATTGTTGTGTGATGCGTAAAATTCCTGAACGGTGTTGGAATAGTAGAAACGATTCCATGCATCAGCAAAGAGTGAACGTTTTGAAGGATGGGCAATACTGTCCCGGCGGATCGAATTGACGGTGTTATCCGATTGACGCCATGCAAAGACCAGTGAGGACAGTGAGGCATAACTGGAACTGATGTTGTAGGTGTTATAGTTCGATGCATCTCCGTAGTGCACACCCGAGGCATTGCGGATGTAATTGCTACGGTCATCATCAGCACAGATCAACGAGCTTTTCTTGTAGTCGTCATGTTTGTTCTGATAGTAAGCAACCCAGAATTGCGGGGCGTTGGAGTTGCTGGCACTGGCCTGTGAACCTGAAGCGAAATAAGGATTCAAGCCACAGAAACGCTCCTTGTTGTCATTGGTGTAAAACATCATGGACATGCCACACGAACGCAGGGAATTGAGGCACATGGTTGACCGGGCCGTTTTGCGTGCTGCACCCAATGCTGGCAACAGAATCGCAATGAGCAGCGAAATAATCGAGATGACCACCAGCAACTCAATGAGCGTGAAGGCTCGGTGTATTGTGCCTGGATGCGGTGTGTGGTTCGGGCAGCATGCTTTCATATTGATCTCCTCGATCTTCTGATTTGTTATTGTTCTGCCAAAAACTCAAGCAGTAGGGGCCAATGCGACGGTGTCACCATTAGTCAGATGGGGCATGACACGCTGGACGGGTTCGTTGACCGGGCGGTCTGCAATGCGTGCCCGTAGATTGTCCAATGCCAATCGCATCATGGCTGCGAAGTCGGCTTCGATCATCACCGGTCGTGGGTGGAGCACGGATGCCAATTGCGAGTAACCCACCGCAATGACGCTTAAGTCGCGCGGAATTGAAATGTCCATTTCTGTTGCCAGATGCAGAACCATCCCTGCGGTTGCCGAACCACCACAGATGATGGCAGTGGGGCGATCCTTGCCGTTGAGCAGTTGCGTGATCCATTGCAGCTGTTTGGTTTTGTTTTCCCCCGTCGCATTGGCAAACTGTGCAGACCAGCTTTCGCGGCATTCAATGCCAAACCGGTTTAACGCACGACCGAATCCCTGTTTGACTTCGTTGTGAATTTCACAGTTCAACGGGCCATGTGTCATGGCTATTTTGCGGTGTCCCAAGGCTGCAAGGTGTTGGACCGCCTGTTCGATGCCCATGTCCGCAGCAGAGAGCACGCAGTGTTCTGAGGGTTCGTCGAAGGTGATCCAAGGGATGTTGTTTTGTTCTCGGAGTTGTTGTGCAAGACGACAGTCCGGATTGTTCATGCCTACGACAATGACGCCATCGAGCATGCCCCCGTGAACCAGTTGTGAGATGCCGGTGTTGGGCTGATCGTCTTCCATGACGAATTCGATCTGGCTGCGGAGTCCTTCTGCCTGACAGGCGCTGAGAAAGTGTGTGGTGTACCAGCCGGCATAGTCGAAGGTGGCATTGCCTGCGTCATCGGTGTGGCGTGAGTTGTCACCTGCAAAGAGCAGTCCGATGTAGCCGGTGTTGTTGGCCCGCAGCAGCTGGGCAGCCATGCGCGGGCGGTAGTTCATCTCCGCAGCGATTTTGGTGACCTTGTCACGCAGACTGTTGCTGATCCGACCGTTGCCCGACAAAGCAGCGGAGACTGTGGAGGGGGCGACCTTTGCCTTCCGCGCCACATCCTTGATACTCACACTTGTGTTTCGTGTTTTCTGTCGAGTGGGTGCGGTCTGCAAAACACTTGCCGTACTGTTTGCCGAATCGTTTTTCATGGTTGAGTAATACTAGACCTCCAGTTCTGTCAGATCAAATGGCCAGGAGCTAAAATTTTGTAGAAGCGTGCTGAATTGACATTTGGTGTTGGTTTTAAATTGCTCTTAACGTTCAGTTTGTGTCTCAAATAGCTGGATTGGCACCCAATCTGCCAATAAATGCGAATTGCAACCATGTTCAGCATTAAATTGATATTGACGCATTATCGGAACTTGTCCACAATTGAAGTTACACATTCGATCACCTCGATTCAGGGGGGACCCATGCCGGAAATCTGGACACTATCTGGAATCAACAATCAGCCCTTCGCCAACGGTCCGTTTGTCGATTATGTTGGCGAAGCTTTGCTCAATGGGCTCGATTCGCTCAAGCCCAAACACCTTGCCCGACGCTACGCCAGCCGACTGGGGAGCAGGCAATACTATCCCGAGCCCAAGAACGTGGTCTGTCTTCACCCGGAGCGGAAGCTGGATGGGGAGGCCCATGCGATTGCGTTGGGGTTGCATGAGGTCCTGCCGGGGATCAGGAAAAATGAGATGGCAGATCGCAAGGTTCACGTAATCCTGCTTGCCCCCAAGACCAATATGTACCCGCATCACAAGCCACAGACGATGGAGATTTACTGGGGGACTTACGACGCGGTTCCCAATCAAGGGATTTTCAAGCCGGATTCATTGAAGTTCTGGCGGACCTGGACGCCGATGGTCTATCCACTCAAAGCTGAACATGCGTTGGGGGACTATCTCGTTGCCAAGCCGCAGATCGTCAAGCGCGTCAGACGTCGTCGTCCCAATCACAAACCTACGGGACCGCGTTACACCTACTCATGGAAACCAACGGGTGAGGTGGCGCCCAGTGTGTTACAGACCTTGGATCACTGGCTCAAGACCTTGCCGGAGGATGATCTGGTGATCGTGGCACATAGCCAGGGGACGAATATTGCGATGCATCTGCTGGCCCGGGGGATGGGGTGAAACATTGGCGCTTTAGCTTCGTCATTGATGTATGAAGTCAAAGCAAACGTGTATTCCGGTGGGCAAGCGATATGCTGTGTTATGCACTGAGTTTTGCCTGTGTACGATCATGCTTCTGGTTGTGATTGTCGCGCATGTCGATGCACAGTTTCATCAATTGCATCAAAGTTTTGGTTGGCCACCTGATCTACTACTGCTTGAGTATTCTGACGGTGATTTGGGATTGTCGTATATTTACAACTCAATTCTGACCCGCAATTCTCATGGGTTTTATTCAGAATGGCACTATTCCTATGCAACGAACTCAGGGGCCAGTTTGTTTGGTACTCGGTTTAATACACAAGTCATGCCCGGTGTGTCTACGATGGTGGTAAACAGGCCAAGAAAACAAGGCATTGTGATCGTTCGCGGAGTGCGCATTTCGTTTTGGTATCTCGATGGGATCTTCTTTGCTTGGTGGTTGCTTTACCTGTCTCGCTTCAGACATGCACGTACGTTGCGAAAGCTTCAACGCAATTCATCATCGTGCGTTTGTGTTCACTGTCTCTACAACCTGCAAGGTTTGGATGAGCAAGCAGCCTGTCCGGAGTGTGGGGCGGTTCAATCACATAGCACGAATCACATACAACACGATATGATTGTCGAGCCGGATCGTGTCGATCCGGTCTGACGTGTGAGTGACTGTTTGGCGGTTGCTGTGATGTTGAATGATGATTGATTTTGCGAAGTCGTAAACTGCTTTGCAGTTTCAGCGACACGAAGTGTCGCAGCTATTCTCTGATCGTCATTTTTTTTTGCGATGCGTGATATGTCACAATTAACAGTCTCGCAATAGCTGCAACACTGCGTGTTGCTGTTTGAGTTTTGCTCAAAGTTTGTGTTTACATTGCGTTGTCTGAATCCCGCGTCGACACACCTTTCCCTTATACACAACTATTCGCCAAGATTGAGTCCGAGCCTTTGGATGGCATCGACGTATTGTCTGATT
>PAIY01000185.1 GCA_002704825.1 Phycisphaeraceae bacterium | reverse complement strand
TGAAGTCGCTGATACGCATCGTTGCCGGTGTTGGCCTGGGGCAATGGGGCGATCCAGTTGTTGGATTGACTGGTCTGACCGTTGAGCCACTGCACGAGCACCGGCACCTGGTTGGCCGGGATGTTGAGCGTGATCACCTGGCGCAGCGGGTCCGCATTCTCATCGGACTTGGCAGCCGGTTTGGTCACCGGTTGGGGGGCCGACTTGTCGTGATTCTTGGGTTGACTTTCCTTGGCCCGCTGAGCTTTATCTGTCACCGGAGCAATAATCTGGACCTTGTTGCGCAGCGCCCATTGGGTGATCTGAATCACAGTTTGTTGTGGCTGCTGCGAATGGATGATGCACACGGGCGCGGTTTGTGTGATCGTGTTGGACGTCGTCACATCGGCATCGTCTTGAGGCATGATCGTCATTGATCGCACCCCCGCGACATCACGCAGCCGACGCGGCAACGGTTTGGCGGACGGCATGGACGGTGCTGCAGATTCGGCCAAGAGCTTGGCACGCGGCGGGGGCGTGGCTAACTGATTCATGGCAGGGTCGGTATCCGCAACCAACGGTGGAATCGGTGATGACTCGGGAACCACAACCGCGACATCCGTTACGGTCTTGGTTTTTTCTGGCGATGTCGGGCTGGTGGTGACCAGGGGTTGAGAATCAACCGGTTGACTGCCGTTTTCACTGGCAGCAAAATCGCCTGTGATCATATTCGTGATGCTGGGGGCCGTATCGTCTGAGTCGGATTTTTCTTTTTTGTCATACAACTCATCGTCACCCATTGCCAATCGGGACATGGTGGGTGAGTTTTTCTTGAGTTCCTCAGCAGCAGGTGACGGTGCGGAAGCTGCAGGGGCAGCGACATAGCCGGACATCACCCCTTCGGACACCGGAGCGGTGGTTATGGCGGCAGTGGGGCTGCGATTGGCTGTTGCAGATCCACTGGCTCTGTTGCGGGCAACGGCCTTGGGTACACGCATGGCAACAACCGGTTGATCTGCGATGACAGAGGACTCGGTTGTGATACCTCGGCCTGAAACGACGTTGGCTTGATCACTCTCAGACTCATCCCAATCCAACTTGGCGATCCCGCCGACGGCAGAGGTTTCGCGCTTGTCGGTTGGCAAGTTGAGTGCGAGTGTCTCAGGCATGGGTGCTGTCGAGATTTCCGGGGCTTCCGGGGGTTGGGGTTGCATTTCCAACTCGGTCTTTGTCTTGGGCAGGACGATGGGTTCAGCCAGCAGTCGGTCGATGGCATCGGGTTGTCGATCCGCCTGATTCATGTCCATAGCCACGGCCGGTTGTTGCTTGTGGATTTGTGATTCGAAGGCCATGTTTTCCGTGCGATGGATCAGTGACTGCGTGCCGGTGTGGTTGATCATCAAGCCGATGATGACCATGAACATGGCAGCCAGTGCCCCGTAGGCAAAGATGCGCATGGTCCGCGCGTGACTGCGAGCCTGGGGCGTGGATCGCACAGCCGGGTTGTGCTTGCGGCGTTCGGGCAGGGGGCCCAGGAGCATCTGCCGTTCGAGTTGGGCTGAGACGTAGTCGCCAAGTTCCATCGGCGCGGTGACCTGATCCAGATCGCTGAGCATGTCCCGATCCTGTTTCATGCTTTTGACCAGGCTTGCCAGTCGCGGGTCGGTTGCAAGGGTCTGCTCGAATGCCGCCTTTTGCTCTGCGGTGAGTTCATCCTCGATATAGCCGAGGATCAGGTTGTCGTCGTAGTTGTCAGTTGTCATGACAGGACCTGTCCTTTGCTGCTTGAGGTTGAGGTGTCAGATTCGAGTTCGAGCATTTTTTCGCGTAACGCCAGTCGTGCTCGAAACAGACGACTTTTGACCGTGCCACCGGGCAGTTCCAGGATTTCGCCGATCTGCTGATAGTCCAGGCCCTGCGTATCGCGGAGCACCAGCACACTGCGGTGATCCGGGTCCAGTTCCTTCATGGCCTGCCTGAGCAGTCGCAGGGTCTCTTTCTTTTGGACGTGCTGATCGGGGGAAAGTTCCCGGGTATCCGTGAGATTGGCCCCAAGTGTTGTCGGTCGCTGGCTTTGTGAGGTGTTGGAAATGGGCTGGTCCAGCGATGTCGCCTTGCGGACCTTGCTTTTACGCAGGTGTGAAAGCGACTCGTTGACCGCGATGCGGTAGATCCACGTCCCGATGGCTGCGTTGGCCTGGAACTTGGTGATGTTCTGGATGATCTTGAGCATCGTCGACTGGGCGCAGTCCAAAGCGTCATCAGGATGATGCGTCATGCGATAGCACACGCTGTAAACGCGATCCTCAAAACGCTCCAGAAGCTCCGTCAGGGCCGTATGATTTCCCCGGCAGGCAAGTTGGGCCAACTTGTCATCTTCGTGTGACATCAGGTGGGGGGTTAATTTCGGATTTGGGATTTGGGATTTCGGATTTACGCAAGCGTTTACGATGGCGATAGGCACAAAAGTACCTTGTTTTATCTTCGCTTACCAGAATGCTCCGGCAACTTGCTTGCACAAATCCAAAATCCGAAATCCCAAATCCAAATTATAAAATTTTCTCCAGTCCTTATTCATGTTACCATGACCGGCTCGATTTGACCGGGGTTAACAGACAACAGGATAACACCATATGACCAATCACAATACCTACGAATCCCCATTGGCTACGCGTAACGCCTCGGCGGCGATGCAGGCAATCTGGTCCCCGCAGCGAAAATTCAGCACTTGGCGTCGACTTTGGCATGCTTTGGCGCTCTCCGAACACGAATTGGGCTTGCCCATCACCAAAGAGCAGGTCGACCAACTCGCTGAACATCTGGACGATATCGACTTTGAAAATGCAGCCGGCTACGAAAAGAAACTCCGCCATGACGTGATGGCCCATGTGCATGCTTTGGGGGATGTGGCACCCGATGCCCGCCCGATCATTCACCTCGGCGCCACCAGCCAGTTCGTCAACTGTAACACCGAACTGCTGCTCATCCGTGATGCCTTGCAACTCGTGGCGGGCAAACTGGCGACCACCATCGTCGCACTGGGTCGCTTTGCTCAGCAGTACCGCGAGTTGCCGACACTTGGTTTTACGCACTTCCAACCGGCTCAGCCGACCACGGTCGGTAAACGTGCCACGCTTTGGGCGCAGGATTTGGCCATTGCGTTGGAAGAAGTCGAACACCGCATCGACATGCTGCGTTTCCGTGGCGTCAAAGGCACCACCGGCACGCAGGCTTCATTCCTGGCACTCTTTGACGGTGATCATGCCAAGGTCGAAAAGCTTGACCAACTCGTCACCGAAAAAATGGGCTGGTCCGTGGACAAACGCTTTGCGGTCACCGGCCAGACCTACCCGCGTCTGCTTGACGGGCTCGTTGCTTCGACACTGGCGTCCGTCGCTGCCGGCTGCATGAAATTTGCCACCGACATTCGACTGCTGGCTAACCGCAAGGAAATGGAAGAACCGTTTGAGAAGAACCAGATCGGTTCCTCTGCCATGGCTTACAAACGCAACCCGATGCGCTGCGAACGTATCTGTGGCTTGTCCCGCTTCGTCATCGGTCAAACGCAGATTCCCTTCACCATGGCTTCCGAACAGTGGATGGAGCGCACGCTCGATGACTCCTCCACGCGCCGCCTGACATTGCCCGAACCGTTTCTTGCACTCGATGGCGTGTTGGACCTGATGATCAATGTCACCAACGGCATGGTCGTCTACGAGAAGACCGTGGCCAACAACCTGGCTTCCGAGCTTCCCTTTATGGCAACGGAGAACATTCTCATGGCCGCGGTCCAGCAAAACGGTGCAGACCGTCAGGAAGTCCACGAGATCATCCGCAAGCATTCTCAGGATGCCGCCCAACAGGTCAAAGCCGAAGGCAAGCCCAACGATTTGCTTGAGCGCATTCGTGACGAGCAGGCGTTCAAGGGGATCGACCTGGATGCCGTGCTCGATCCGTCACAATTCGTCGGACGTGCACCGCAGCAGGTTGATGAATTCGTCGCCGCGGTCGTTGATCCGATTGCCAGCAAGTATGCGGATCAGTTGGCGTACACACCGCAATTGAAAGTCTGAGTTCGTAACAACATTCAAAACCAATACACGGCAGCGGACCTCGATTCGCTGCCGTGTTTTTTTTTTATGGCTTGATAACGTCTGGATAACCTGGGTAATCCGTATGATCGGCATAGCTTAATGTGGATATCACACGGAATACTATTTTTTCACGATAGGAACTTGGATGATCGCGCTAATGTTTCGATAGTTCTTAAGGTTCCGGGCATGCATTTTTGACCTCAAAAAAGGAACGCCGATGCCTTACTTGTACGAAATGATGGTGACGATTGTCTCGGACCTGTTTCTGCTCGCCATCGGTGTCGGCGTGTTTTTTGTTTGGCGTGCCAGTCGGTGGGCGCGTCCCCGTCGATTGACCAAAATGGCCAAGCAGTTGGACATGGAGTATTCTCCCGAGTCCATCCGCCTGCCCCGCAAACTCAACAACAACTATCCGCTGATGATGACCGGCACGGATCGGAAGATGTCCAACATCGTGGCAGGGCATTACCGCGATGTCGAAATGCACATCTTCGATTACGAGTTCATGGCGGAAGGTCGCCGGTTCTGTCAGACCGTTTACGCGTTTGAACTCAGACGCACCGGTATCTGCCGCTTTGCCACCAATCCGCGTGACAAGTCGCGATCCAACCCGCTCAAATACTGGGACGGCGTCAAACCCATCACCGTGGGCAAGAACGAAAAAGCACAAAAAGCATTCGCTGCCAAACACCGTCTGATGGGACTCAATGAGTTCGGCACCGGTTTACAGTTCAACCCCAAAGCGGTCAGTTACTTCACACGCAATGAAATCGTCTGGACCGAAGGTGGCAGCAACTGGTTACTGGTTTACGAACTGAATCGACTCACACCGGTCACGCAGTACCCTCGACAAATCTGGCGTGCCTATCAGGTCTGCCGCATGCTTCAACTCAACAATACACGTCTGAGTTCAGATGACATGGACGACAGCGGATCCGGGGATGGGCAGGACACTGGTGATAGCCCCAAGCTGTCACTGGCCAGTTGATTATCAGTTAATTGAACACGTTCATGTCGTGACTCTTAAAGCCGTGTCGCTCCTGCGGCACGGGTTGCCTTAAACACAAATAAGCGTATATACCCGTGACCCGGGAGGGTCGCGGCTTTTGTATGTGATTAATCCGAATCGTTGTCTTCAAACTTCACATGTTTGAGTGCTGAGGGTACGATGCCGCGTTGGGATTGATCGACGAAGTCGGCGATCTCCATGGCCAGCGGATCGTCACCGCATTGTTCGCGGATGAGCTTGACGGCAACGGGGTTGGTATGACGTTCCCGGAAAAGAATCCGAAAAGCACGTTTGATGGCCGAGATGTGCTGGCTGTACCCGTTACGACGCAGACCAATGAGATTCAGCGAGACCTGGCCGATGGGCTGATGGACCATGATGAACGGGGGCAGGTCACGGGTGATGCCCATGGTGCCTGAGATCATGGACATGCGGCCGACGCGACAGAACTGATGCACCGCGCCGGTGCCACCGATGTTGACTTTGTCATCAATGACGACATGGCCTGCAATCAGGGCTGCGTTGGCAATCGTGCATTGATTACCGACAATCACGTCATGGCCAAGATGCGAAAACGCCATGAGGTAGTTATCGTTACCCACAGTGGTGGGGATCTCTGCCGAGGCGCGATGAATGGTCACGCCTTCGCGGAAGAGATTATCGTTGCCAATCTTGACGCCTGCTTTGACCGCAGCCGGATCTTCCCGTCGAGACTGGGGGCTAAAGCCCATGCAGACCTGCGGGTAGAAAAGATTGTTCTCACCGACCACCATGGGGCCTTTGAGATGAACATGGCTGACAAGTCGGCAACCGGCGCCCAGGGTGACATTACCCTGGATGATGCAGAACGGGCCGACTTCGACGTCGGGAGCCAACCGGGCTTGTTCGTCGACGATGCTGGTGGGATGAATATGTGCCAATGCGTAACGGTCCTCATCAATCGCTAACCAGCAGATATGATAGGAAATACGCCAAAGCTTGCCACTTCAAGGGATACTGCTGTTGGAAAATCAATCAATTCAAGTGACCGACCTGGGATGCATGCCCTATAACGACGCCTGGCAGGTGCAATGTCAGACGCACGAGAATCTCCTGAATTCACAAGGGTTTGGCGAGATTTTATTGGTTGAACACACGCCTGTGATCACGCTGAGCCATCGTAAATCCGTGCCCGGACACCTGCTGGCGGATCATGAAAAATTGACTCAGTTGGGCATTGATGTGCAGCCAACCAACCGTGGCGGTGACATCACCTATCACGGCCCGGGACAACTTGTCGCCTACCCCATCGTTCGTTTCAAACCCTTCGGCCTCACCGTCAGTTCCTACATGCGACTGCTCGAGGAAGTGGTTATCCGGACGTTGGCCGCCTTCAACATCACCGGCAACCGTGAGTCGGGCAAGACCGGTGTCTGGGTGCAGCGGGTACAAGGTCAAGAGACGGAGAAAATCTGCGCGATGGGTGTCCGCGTCAAACGCGGGATCAGCCTTCACGGTCTGGCATTGAACATCGACCCGGACATGAGCCATTTTGACTGCATCGTCCCATGCGGCATCGCGGATCGGTCGGTGACGAGTTTAAAGCAATGCCTCGGCGAATCATGCCCGAGTATGCAGCAGGTCAAAGATGAGTTGGTCAGGCAGTTCCGCGATGTCCTGCAAGTTAATCGACAATAGCTGCGACACTGCGTGCCGCTGACCGTACAATCTGTCTCATGTTCATGCGCATGCTCTTATTTCAGCGTCGTCAGCCGATTGCCTTTGCGGTGATGTTGGCTGCGGTGTGTTGTACATTGTTTGTGATCCTCCTGCCGATGCTGCTCATCACGCGCCCCGACTCAGCAGGGAATCTTGCATCTCTGCTGCGGTTTTACTTCCCCGGATACCTGGTTGCATGGGGGAGTCTGACGCTGCTGGTGGTGACGCTGTCCAAACGGATGGTGATGCCCACCGTCAAGCAGAATGTGATCCTGATCTTTGCTGTCGCCGTCATTCTCCGGCTGTTTACCGTCTTTGCTGCATCGCCCCAACTCTCCGATGACATCTGGCGGTACATTCATGATGGGCAGACGCTGGCAAGTGGGGACAATCCCTACCGCGTTGCGCCAGCTGAATTGGCGGTGCAAAACCAGGTCACGCAGCAGATCAATCATCCTGATCTGGTCACCATCTACCAACCCACCAGTCAGTGGGTCTTTGCAGCGTTAGCAATGAGTCAGTTCGACCAACTGGGTGACGTCACCTTCCGGCTTGGCTTTGTGCTTTTTGATCTGGCGGTCATCGCGCTGATCATCATGGAACTGGTTCGACTCAAACGCAGTGTCTGGTGGTCACTCTGCTATGCATGGCATCCGTTGGTGATCAGCGAGGTGGCAGCGACGGGGCATCAGGATGTCATCGGCATTGCCATGCTCCTGGCCTGCATCTGTTTTGTGATGCGTCGAGGCAGGCGACTTGACATGTTCTTTGCAGGCGTCTGTTTTGCGATGTCCGTTGCGGTCAAGCCGATCGTTTTCCCGCTGATTCTGCCTTTGGTCTGGGAGTTGTTTCGGACACCTGTTGCCTGCAGCCCGGATCGAAAGGTCATGTGTTCCAAGGCAGCTTTGGTTCACGCGACATTCGGCGCAGTCCTGGCAGGGGGGGCGTTGTACTTGCCATTTGTGAACATGCCCGGTGGGATCACACGCTTGATGGAGACCGGCTCAGCCTTCGTCGAAGGTTGGCAATTCAACAGTCTGATTCACGGCATCACCATGCAAATCACCCCCGATGCTCGGCAGGCACGCTGGATCGCAGGTGGATTCCTGATGTACATCCTCATCACCACCATGCGCAAACGCTGTACGCTCATCGAGACATCCTGCATTTACCTTTTCGCATCACTGCTGTGTTCGAGCACGGTCTACCCGTGGTACCTGCTGTGGGCATTGGCCTTCTTCCCGCTGTGTTCATCGATGGGGCTATGGGTACTGTCCCTGACGATTGTGGTGAGTTACGAAGTGCTCGGACATCAGTCAGCGTGGCAGGTCCCGATCTGGGTCTGGGTCGTCACCTGGGTGCCGGTGCTCATCGCGGTGGCATGGGATCTGCAACTGATCAAGCGCCCGGTTGATTGAGCTTTGTTTTAACCACCAAGGACAAAGCAGATTCAAGACATTTTTTTACCGAAGAGACGCAGAGGTCTCAGAGTTTCGCAGAGAAGAATTTAATTGATTAACAAAGCCGTGACTCTCCTGAGTCACGGGTTGCCTTGGAATCATTTCATTCATCTTTTTTAACTCTCTTACCTCTGAGTGCTCTGCGTCTTTGCGGTAAAAAAATGTCTTGAACTGTCTTGGAAACTTCGTGTCCTTCGTGCTCTTCGTGCCTTCGTGGTAAAAATCAGAGACCGAATACACAAACAAGTTCAATCCATCCCAGCAGTTCTCCTCACCATCTCCCGACAACCGACTCGTTTGCATCGCATGCCCCTGAGCCTGTAAAGTAGTTTCTCTACCCACAATTTCGCACAAAATGAGAAGGAAACCTGTTATGGGTATCAAAGTCTGTAAGTTCGGTGGTTCCTCGTTGGCTGATGCCAGCCAGATCGCAAAAGCCGTTGACATCGTCAAGGCTGACAGCGACCGTCAATTCGTCGTCCCCTCTGCCCCGGGCAAACGTAACAAGGAAGACCAGAAGATCACCGATCTGCTGTATCTCTGTCACGCACACGCTCAGCAGGGCATTTCGTTCGACGATGTTTTTGAACTGATCTGCAATCGGTACAAAGGCATTGTTGCTGAGTTGGGTCTTGATCTGGACATGACCGATCACCTTGAAAAGGTCAAAGCGGATATCGCTGCTGGTGCTTCAGCAGACTATGCTGCCAGTCGCGGTGAGTTTCTCAACGGCCCGATTGTGGCTGCCGCATTGGGCTTTGCTTTTGTTGATCCTGCCCAGGTGATTTTCTTTGACAAAAAAGGCAAGTTCGATTCGGAAAAGACCCAGGACGTGCTGAGCAAGAAGCTGGCTGAAGTGGGCAACGCGGTGGTCCCCGGTTTCTTTGGCGCGATGCCCGATGGCACGATCAAGACGTTTTCACGTGGTGGTTCAGACATCACCGGCGCGATCGTCGCCCGTGCCGCTGGCGCCGATGTCTATGAAAACTGGACCGACGTTTCAGGTCTGCTCAAGACCGATCCGCGCATCGTGGATAACCCCATGACCATTGCCACCATCACCTACAAGGAACTGCGTGAATTGGCCTACATGGGCGCTTCGGTGATGCATGAGGAAGCCATCTTCCCCGTCCGCAAGGCCGGTATCCCCATCAACATCCGCAACACCAACGCGCCGGATGATGCGGGCACGATGATCATCTCCGATAGTGACACCAGCGGGAAACTCGAAAGCATCACCGGTATTGCAGGCCGCAAAGACTTCACCGTCATCTATGTCGAAAAAGCCCTGATGAACTCGGAAGTCGGTTTTGGTCGCAAACTTCTGGAAGTGCTCGAAGAAAACCAGATCAGTTTCGAACACATGCCCTCAGGCATCGACACCACAAGTGTCGTCATCGCCAACAGCCAGCTCGAAGGCAAGCTCGATGACGTGCTCAAAGACATCAAGCATGTCTGCAAGCCCGACAGCGTTTCGGTCTACGAAAACATGGCCTTGATCGCCACCGTCGGTCGTGGCATGAATCACATCGTGGGCATCAGCGGTCGCCTCTTTGGTGCACTGGGTAAAGCCAAGGTCAACGTGCGTATGATCGACCAGGGCTCCAGCGAAATGAACATCATCATTGGTGTCGAAGGAGATGACTTTGAAAATGCCATCAAGGCGATTTACGCTGAGTTTGTCGGGTAAAACAGCGTGAAGTTGAGATCAGCTTTTCAGGCAAGCCGCCGCGTGATGCGGCGGTTGTCTTTGGGTTACAGCGCTGTTTGATGAAATGGCAAACTTGAGCAGTTCAAATCATTAATCTCCATTGCGTCTCTGATTTCGTTATTCCCGCCTGCGCGGGAGTGACGGAGGGTGGAGATGAATTGTTTGCATTGCCTTAAGATTTTGAGTTGCGTTCCATCCCGTGTTGACACAACGCGGCTCGCCTGAGCGACGCATTTTTTTCATCATTGGTTCAATGTCGTACAATACCGCTATGTCAACACAAGACCTTGACCAACTCATGGATCAGGCCAGCCTGCTGCTGGTCAAAATGCAGTATCTCCAAGCGGAGAAGCTTTGCGAACAGGCGATCAAGCAGGCTCGCGAGCGTGAACTCTGGGCATACCTTGCACGGATCACGTTGCCTTTGCAGGAATGCCGGCGCCAACGTCGGATGATCGCTGCGGAGGGGCATGTCGTTCTGGGGACGGATCACCTGGGGGCTGAGGCGCTTACAGAGTTACTTGAACTTGATAGTGGCTGTGTGGTTTTCACTGGCAAGGATGCGGCTGCCAACGCTTTGCGATTGATGCAGAATATCCGCAAAAACCCGCGTCACCTGCTGGTGCTTGCTGCCAGCGTCACCAAATCTCAATGGACGGTGCACAGTGCCGTCCAGCCGATTCTCACCATCACCTATCCCGCTCCCCCTGCGGATTGGCAACACAAGACACTCGAGCCGGGCCAGTGGTCCGATATTGCCGAGAGTCCATGGCCGACACCGGGGGATTGGTTTTTGGATGTCCTGGAAAAACTGGGAGATCAGGCACTGAAGACCATTGAGCCAAAGGACGATACTGTAAAACGAGTCGATGCGCTGTTGGCATCACTTCATGCAGTCTCTGATCACGAAATTCTGCATCAGCAGTTGGCCAAAGCCGCCAATGCCATGGTGCGATAATTGGGGCGGGTTCGGATATGGACACCAAACGCAATCGTCAGAAGCGCGTGCGTCGCTTTGTTGCTTATGGCCTTGTGATACTCACTGCCTTGGTGACCGCTGGGCTGGGACTTGCCTATTACCAATTCCAAAAGCTACCGAAGTATTGGGCCGAGAACCAAAAGTACCTGGATCAAACCGACCCGCAGGATGTCGACCAGTTGGCGTGGGAGACGGAAAATGTCGTCCTGAACCTGCTGACCAAAATGCCCGGCTATTCGAATCTCTCGGAAGGTCAGGTTCAATCCACGACGGCGCGGGAAGGTGTCAGCCGTGTCCTGGAAGATAAAGACGGCGTGCTTCGTCAGCAGATCAATCTCACCACGCATCAGATCAATGCCTGGCTTGGACGTCGCCTGGAGAGTTGGGCTGCCAACCAGAATATCAAGCTCCCATCGGAGATCAGCGATGTGATGATGCACACTGAAGGTGGCCACATCGTTGCTGCATTCCGGTTCAAAAAAGGCCAACTCGATGCCGTGGTCTCCTGTGTGTTTAACATCACCATCACCGAACCGGGCAAAGCACTGGTGCATCTGGTCCAACTGCGCACCGGCTCATTGCCTGCGACCTGGACCACCAAACTGCTCAACGACAAAGATTTCAAACGGTTCGTCACGCGACTGAAACAAGGCGAAAAAGTAGACCTCAAATTTCCCCACAGCATCAACGACAAGCTGACCGTCTCGGTCGAAAAACTCACCATTCACGGCAACGGCGTCATGGCTGATGTCGTGACGAAGTAAACCGCGGTCGACCTGCATGCATCTTGCGTGAATTGATGTCAGTTGTTACATCACGACGAACGACACTGCAGCAATCTAAATCAAGAATCGCCATCATTCGTCACTCCCGCGCAGGCGGGAGTCCAGTGGAATTTGCAAGCGTCAACAGTATGCCACTGGATTCCCGCCTGCGCGGGAATGACGAAACAATTTTATCTGGCGATTCACAGTGCAAGTGGCATTATTCGTGATCAAGTTATGCCTCACCTTACCTGCACGAGAAATGAGGGTTGTTCGCGGACTTTCTGGCCGGAGACTTTTTCGATGACGGTGCGTCCATTAAACAGGTTAAACGGATATTTTTCCTGCAGCTTGAGCACCTGTTGCGAATAGGTGTCGCCGACATTCATGCGTTTGAGCCACGCCTGATCGTAGGTAAAGAGTCCGACGGTGATCATGGATCGAAACTTGCCGTGATAGAAAAACGCCTGATCACCATCCTGGCGGAGATTGGCTGCAGCCTGTTCCGCCAGTTGCTGATAGTTGGGGCCTGCCGTGTCATCGTAGACTGCGACCTGTAGTGAATAAAGTCCCTGATCGCGATAGCGTTTAAGGTCCATGTCCGAGGCGGTGACTTCCATGGCCGGTCTTGCTGCGACGAGTCTTGCTGCGGTGAAGGGTCGGTCGTTACCGACTTTGAGCATGCGTGATTGGCGCAGGGCGCTTTGGACATCGGGTTTGGTTGGATCGTTGAACTTGCCACGGTTCACGTGGGTGTAGCCGTCTTCGTCTGTCATCCAGACATCGTTGACGTTGATGCGATTGAGTTCTTCGATGAGTTGTTGGGCCTGGTTCTGTTGATCGAGTCCTGCAAAGGATGCCAGTCGGATCGCCCAGAATTCCTGTGATGCAGGGCGCAGCGGATCACCGGGGTTTTCGTTTTCGACGGTGCCGCGTTGAGCAAAGCGACCTGCCATGCGTTTGGATTGTTCGGTTTCACGGTCGGAGTATTGCGTGCGTTCGCCTTTGACGGATCGCTCGAAATCTCCCCATGTATCACGGATCACATGCTGCTGGGTTTGGCAACCGGCGAGAAGTGTCATGAAGAGGAGTGTGCAGGTCAGAACAAATCGGTGGGGCATATGTGCATTGAATCAGGATTGGTGGGAATGTCAAGCAACCTTGTGTTCGAGGCGTTGGATCCGTCAGATTCGACTTCGTCTCATCTGGCAGCTTGTGTGGGTTGGTTATGAATCTCCACTGTGCATTTGTCATCGTACGATGAACTGAAACAAAATCCGTCACTGTCGCGCAGGCGGGAGTCCAGTGATCTGTGCAAGCGTCAACTGTATGCCACTGGATTCCCGCCTGCGCGGGAATGACGATGTTCGATTTTTTTTTCACGTTTAAGCTTCCTTGATACCCCCCCCAAAAAAACAAAACCGCCTGTGATTTTGTGGATCACAGGCGGTTATTGATGTTTTAGATGTTCTCAGCGGTTAAGCCGATGCCGGTTGATCACGGGGTGATGGCTGCGCCCTTGGGGCCGGCAAAGTGGAAGTAATTGGCCATGTTGAATGTGCCGGGCTTTTGCGTCCAGTCGAAGCAGCCCAGTTCGCTGAGGAGCTTGCCTTCGTTTGCTGAGCGACGGAAGGCGTCCTCAATGCCGGGGATACACTTGACGGTCTTCTCCCCGGGGAGGTTGACGGTGCGGATGATGTCCGCGGGGATGTTGGCAACTTCGGATGCTTCGGAACATGCGTTGACGATGGCGACCGGGACGCGCGAGGTTTCCAGCGTTGCAAGGCCGATCTGGTCGTCATCCTGGCCGCGGACCAACTTACCGAAGCGTTCAGCCATGTGTTCCCAGACGGGGTGATCACCGGTGTTGCGTTCGGTACGGACGATGCCCTTGTCGGTTTCGGTCTGGTAGTAGTGGACGGTGCGAATGAGCTTGCCCTTGGTGCCGTTGAAAACGGTGTAGGGGTTGAAGGCTTCTTCGCAGGCATGGGTCATGTTGATCAGGCAGGTGACGCCGGACTCAAGGGTGACGCGACAGCTGATGGTGTCGAAGTTTTCAATGTCGTTCGCACGGTAGAGTTCGGCTTCGACCTTCACGGGGGTTGCACTGGTGTTGAGGTCCGGACCCAGCAGGAACATCATGATGTTGATGAAGTGAGACAGCGCATTGTTGGCAGGTGAGTCCATGACCCAGATACCATTACGCTGATAGGCACCGGCCCAGGAGGCGCGGCCGTAGTATTGGTTGTCACGCGGCCAGCAGGCGTAAAGCGTCACGTTTTCAATGTCACCAAATTCGCCATCGAGAATCCGACGCTTCAGAGGTAAGGTGGTCGCACAGTACACGTCCTGATAGCCAATGGCGACCGGCAGGTTGTACTTGTCGCGGGCAGCGATCATCGCATCAATGTCATCAATGCAGCCGGCGACGGGCTTTTCGCACATCACCGCTTTGCCTGCTGCCAATGCCTTTTCGGTGTACTCGCGATGCAGGTCAATCGGAACCGGCAGCCAGACGGCTTCGAGGTCATCCTGCTTCAGAAGTTCGTCATAGGATTCGAAAAGCTTCACGCCCTTGGCCGACAGTTCATCGCAGACCTTCTGGTGCCGCGAGAGATCCGAACTCATCGCGTAGGCCAGTTTGGCGGCGTTGGTGCCGTTTTCGACATCCTTGTTAAAGAAGTTGAGATAGGTTTGGCCATATCCGCCTAAACCCACGGTAGCACTGACGACTGGTTTAAAATCTGCCATGATTTGCTCAAATTTCTAGAGATTGCGAAACATCGGTCTGCGTAGGGAACACAGAAAAAACCAATCTATCGTGATTGGACCAAAGAGGCAACTTTGTCGGATGAGCCGGTAGGGACAATTGATGATTGACAATTGGTGTGCTTGGAAATATCATTTAATCCGGATTTACGGATAGTTATATGGTCAAGACCACCACACAATCTCTGCCTTTGCTCGGCTGGATGGACAGCCTCGCCGATGCCACGCGCATCCGGCTGTTGCGTTTGCTTGAGCAGCAGGAACTCAACGTGATGGATCTCTGCGAAATCATGCAGTTGCCCCAATCCACTGTCAGCCGACATCTGAAAATTCTCAGTTCGCAGAACTGGTGTCACGCCCAAAGGCAGGGGACCAACAACCTCTATCGCATGTTACTTGATGAACTCGATCCGACCATGCGCAAGCTTTGGTTACTGGCCCGTGAACAGACCGACGATTGGCCGGCACTGCATCAGGACGAACTGCGACTCAAAGCCCGACTGCAGGCGCGGCATGCCGACACGCAGGCCTTTTTCGCCAACTCCGCCAACGACTGGGATCAACTCCGCCACGAACTCTACGGCAACACCTTCGAGTCCATGGCTCAAATCGCGCTGCTCCCATCGCACTGGACCGTCGCGGACCTTGGCTGTGGTACCGGGCATATCTGCTCCTCCCTGGCCAAGACGGTGGCGCAGGTTATCGGCATCGACGAATCACCGGCCATGCTCAAGGCCGCCAGGCAGCGTCTCACCGGTTATGACAATGTTCAGCTTAAGCGCGGTGACCTGCATGCCATCCCCATTGAGGATCAATCCTGTGATGCAGCATTGCTCACACTGGTCTTGACTTATCTCACGCAACCCGCGGACGTCATCGCCCAGACCAAACGCATTCTCAAACCCGGTGGCAAGGCGGTCATCGTCGACATTCTCCTGCATGATCAGGAAGACTTCCGACGCAAGATGGGCCAGCAGAACATGGGTTACCAGACCGTCCAGATTCAAAAGATGATGCAGGCTGCCGGATTGACCGACATACGACTTTTTGAACTACCCCCCGAACCCGACGCCAAGGGGCCGGCCTTGTTTCTAGCAACCGGCAATGTTCCGGGGTGATCTTCCGGGGTGATGAGCGATTCGACTTACAAAAACAGTTACTTAAAACGGAAAACACAACCGCTAAACATTAGGAGTCAACATGACTGCAACCACCACACTTGAATTCAAAGTCGCCCAGATGGACAACCCCGCCGAGTTCGCCAAGCTCGCCAAATGGGGTCGTAAGGAACTGCAACTCGCTGAGCAGGAAATGCCCGGCCTGATGGCTTGCCGTGAAGAGTTCGGCCCCAGCCAACCCCTTGCAGGTCTTCGCATCATGGGTTCACTGCACATGACCATCCAGACCGGCGTACTCATCGAAACCCTCACCGCACTCGGCGCTGATGTCCGCTGGTGTTCCTGCAACATTTTCAGCACGCAGGATCACGCTGCCGCCGCCATCGCGGTCGGTCCCAATGGCACCCCGGAAGCCCCGGCTGGTATCCCCGTCTTCGCATGGAAGGGTGAAACGCTCGAAGAATACTGGTGGTGCACTGAAAAAGCACTGAACTTCGGTGATGGCAAAGGCCCGCAGCAAATCGTCGATGACGGCGGTGATGCCAGCATGCTCATCCACAAGGGTGTCGAATTCGAAGCTGCTGGCTCGGTCCCCGGCCCGGAAACCACCGACAACACCGAGTTCAAGGAAGTCCTCAAGCTTCTTGCCAAGACCATTGCTGAAGATGGTCAACGTTGGACCAAGGTTGCCAAGGAATGCGTCGGCGTCTCCGAAGAAACTACCACCGGTGTCCACCGTCTCTACGAAATGCAGAAGAACGGCACGCTGCTCTTCCCTGCCATCAACGTCAATGACTCGGTCACCAAGAGCAAGTTCGACAACCTCTATGGCTGTCGTCACTCCCTCATCGACGGTCTGAACCGCGCGACCGACGTGATGATGTCCGGCAAAGTTGCAGTGGTCTGTGGCTATGGCGATGTGGGTAAAGGTTGCTGCCAATCACTCAAGGGCCAGGGCGCTCGCGTGATCGTCACCGAAGTCGATCCCATCTGTGCGCTGCAGGCTGCCATGGAAGGTTACGAAGTGCTGCCCCTCGAAGACACTTTGAGCTATGCAGACATCTACGTCACCACCACCGGCAACTTCAACATCATCACCGCCGATCACATGTCCAAGATGAAGGACAAAGCCATCGTCGGCAACATCGGTCACTTCGATAACGAAATCGACATGGCCGGTCTTGAGAAGATCGAAGGTATCGAAAAGATCAACATCAAGCCGCAGTACGATGCCTGGAAATTCCCCGACGGTCACGAAGTGCTCATCCTTGCTGAAGGTCGTCTGCTCAACCTCGGTTGTGCCACCGGTCACCCCAGCTTCGTGATGTCCGCCAGCTTCACCAACCAGACCATCGCCCAGATCGATCTGGCCCTCAACGGCACGGACAAGTCCCTCTCCGGCGTGACCTACGAAACCGGCAAGGTCTACACCCTGCCCAAGATTCTCGACGAAAAGGTCGCCCGTCTGCACCTGGACAAACTCGGCGTCAAACTCACCAAGCTCACTCAGACCCAAGCCGACTACATCGGCGTCCCCGTCGAAGGCCCCTACAAGCCTGAACACTACCGCTATTAATCCAAGCGGAAGTTCCCATTGACGGACAACACGCCAACTAAAGCAGGGGGGCTTCAGACCCCCTGCATGCCTTGATATAAAATCAAATAACACCAAAACCGATGCATCACACTCACGTGGTGCATCGGTTTTTTGTTGAGCATGAAGTATGCAACACGAAACGCATCGCATCAAAGCCGTGACCCTCCCGGGTCGCGGGTTGCCTTGAAGAGGTGTGATATCAACCCGTGCCCCGGGAGGGATACGGCTTTTGCGTGAGTTCGATTAAACTTTTTGTGGATGGAT
>PAIY01000184.1 GCA_002704825.1 Phycisphaeraceae bacterium | reverse complement strand
GGCTGACATTTGCTGTCAGCCGTTGTCAAAGAGCGGGTGAACGGACTCGAACCGTCGACAATCACGTTGGCAACGGGGTGTTGTGGGTTGCAAGTATTTATTTTCCAAATATTTAAGTGGCGTGCGTTAAACGGTGCCGGATTCGGTGACATGGGGCCAAATTCACGTAAAACGCAGTCTCAAAAGGCGTTGCGAATATTGTCCCTCGGCATCGATTCTACCTGGTTTGGCCCCAAGGCCACGACGTTGGGCCGTGTGGCGTTCGGGCGGGTTCGGTGGCCTATCGATACCACTTGATCAACCAGACGCCCGTGTGGCGACAACGACCAACGACAAAAAGCTGATTGACATATCGCAACCCACAGATATTATGTGATTACGTTTTGTCAATTGAAAGTCTAGGCGTGGATACTACCCAAATCATTAATCTGATCAAGCAACGCAAGGTGATCCGAGCGAGCGATGTAGAGGAAATCGGGGCTAACCGCACGATGCTTCCCTACCTTGCCAATAAAGGGATTCTACGTCGCATTGCACGTGGTGCTTATGCCCTTGCTGACTATGTGCCCGAGCATGAGTCCTTTGTCGAAGTGGCAACTGCGGTTCCGCACGGTGTAATTTGCCTGCTCTCTGCGCTCCAGTTCCATGAAATCACCACGCAGATGCCATGGGAAACCTGGCTGGCAATTGAGCGGGGCAAACGCATTCCTGCTGCCGGCCAAATTCCTCTGCGGATCATTAAGCTCAGTAGCGATGCCTTCACTGAAGGAATCGAAGAACACCGCCAAGATGGTGTAACCATTCGGGTGTACTCACCCGCCAAAACCGTGGCTGATTGTTTCAAGTTCCGTAACCGGATCGGTCTGGATGTTGCTCGGGAAGCCCTCATCGATACACTGGCCAGTAAGAAAGCGACACGTGACGAAATCTGGCACTACGCCCAAATCTGTCGCATGGCACGAATCATGCGTCCCTATCTGGAGATGGTGAAGTGACACCCAAGAACATTGCCCAGTCGATTCACCAACGGCTGCTGAACATCCGCGATCAAACCGGCGAACCTTTCAATCATCTGCTCATGCGGTATGGGTTGGAACGCCTGCTTTATCGACTCCAAATTTCAGGGCATGGCAATACCTTCGTGCTCAAAGGTGCCATGCTGCTCTCCCTCTGGCAAGACGTGCCCAAGCGTCCCACGCGCGACATTGACCTGCTGGGGCTTGGTGATCTGACACATGAGCGGTTGCGATCAATCTTCACTGACGCATGCAACACGGAAGTGATCGACGATGGCCTGCGTTTTGATGCCGATTCAATCCAAACGGACGATATCCGGGACGAACAGGAATACCATGGTGTACGCATCCGGCTTCTGGGCTTCCTCGGCCCAGCTCGATTGCCCATTCAAATTGATGTCGGGTTTGGCGATGCGTTGATTCCCGAACCCCAGCACATCACCTATCCCACCATCCTGGATTTCCCAGCACCACAGTTGCGTGCTTATCATCCTGCTTCCGTCATTGCGGAAAAAGTCAATGCGATGGTTGTGCTGGGTGTGTTCAACAGCCGGATGAAAGATTTCTACGACATGTACGTGATCTTGCAGCACATGCCCATGGACGATGAAATGCTCAAGACAGCCATCCAGGCCACTTTCAGCCGGCGCAAAGTTCCTTTGCCCGACAAAATGCCAGTCGCGTTTACGTCAGATTTTCTCAAAAACGGAGACAAGCAAAAGCAATGGCAGACCTTTCTGAATCGAAGCGTTCAAGCTGATTTTGATCTGCCATTGGCCGACATTCTTGCCTATCTGAAGGATCGACTCTGGCCAATTCTCCAAGCCTGCAAAACAATTTGATTCATTATTCAAGCACTTCATGAACGAAGTGCATTTGCCTGTGATCAAGATCAGCCTCATACACTAAGCTGCTTGAATGTAACCAACAACTGATATTGACTTGCCAAAGAACTCAGTTTCTGCGCGATCAGTACGCGATTCAAGCAATTTGCTGTGCTATTATCATGAATCAGAGGGTTTGAATCACATCACAAACCCAACAATTACCAAGTGACAATCTTCTGCGCCACTACACCCTGCGTCTGATAAAACAAAATTTGATTGATCATATCTTGACCGAGGCGAACTCGGGGCTATAATTAAGCGTTTAGTTAATTAGCCGCTTAGTTTGTTTATGCACGCGACAATTGGCTATAGAAGTTTGGCTTGGAAAATTACCACTGGTAGTGTAAGTAAAGTAATACCATGGCAAAACAAAAAGTTGTAAATCCCAAACGACGTACAACCTTGCGCGATGTGGCTGATTATGTGGGGTGTTCGACGGCCGTGGTTTCGACAGTTATTAACGGATCGCGTGGTCGATCGATGGCCAGCGAGCAATTGTCGCAAAGAATTACGCAAGCAGCTCAGAAGCTGGGGTACCGACCAGACTTCGTCAGTCAATCGATGGCGCGGCGATCAACTCGCACATTGGGAGTTTACGTGGAGAAGGGCGAGGGCACGAGCATCAGCTATCCGTATGAAAGCACAATCATTTGTGGTGTTGAGCAGGCATGCCAGCAGCACGAATATGACTTGCTGATCATCAGTCTTTCGGGGAAAGCCGCCCCACAGGTGTGCTTGAACAAGATGATTGAACGGCGTGTTGATGGCCTGATTTTGTTGCACGTTCTACATGATGCGACATGGATCGATTCCTTGCTAGCTCGACAGGACCACGTCGTGACAGTTAATTATTACGGCCCCGCCCCCTTGCTGTCGGTCAATTTCGACAACAAAGCCGCGACGGCAATGGCGGTGCGGCACCTCTATGAGCTGGGGCATCGACGGATCGGTTATGTGGGGTCATTGATGATGTGGGGACCCGGTGAGCAATTACGCAGCGATGGGTACCATGAAGCCATGGCGCAGTTGAATCTGCCCATTGATCCACTCTGGGTTGTCGATGATCGCACGGCCCCGCCGACCGGCATGGCTTCGGAGCACGAGTATGATGCGGTGGCACATCACATGATCCAACTGGGCAATGCACGCCCGACTGCCATTGTGTGCGGCAGTGACTGGGCAGCGATTGGGCTGACGCGTTATTTTCGACGGCATGGTCTGGAGGTTCCCGGGGACATGAGTGTCATTGGACACGATGATAAGCAAATCTGCCGCTACTTTGACCCGCCGATGTCTTCAATCCATCAACCGTTAGAGGCGATGGGTCGAAAGGCAGCAGAATTGTTGATACAACGAACCTCCAAGCCAAAACAAAACACGAGCAAAGCTCATGGGAATCCACCCTTGGTGGCTCCGAAACTGGTGCAGCGAGAATCGACTGCGCCACCACGTCCGTGAAAAATAAGAACGTTTGATTTTGATCTCTTCTCTGTGATAACGGAAATCGTTTCGATACTGATTGCGGTTTTCGTCAATCGTCTCGCCCGTATTTTAGAAATGAGGTAACACATGTTACATGTTTGGAAAAAACGTCAAGAAATGTCAGCTTTTACGCTTATCGAACTATTAGTGGTTATCTCGATCATTTCGTTGTTAATTTCAATCTTGCTGCCAGCCTTGGGGGCCGCGCGACAATCGGCTCAGGCCATTAAATGTTCAACGATGCTCAAGAGCCTGGGCATGGCAAATGCAATCTATGCGTCAGATGGCAAAGGCTGGCAGGTTCCCAATACGACATGGGGCATTGACAATGGTTTTGTCACAGGTGGTAGCGGGTCTGAGGCTACGGTAAACTGGTATAATATCACAGGATTTCGGCAGGCTCTGAACTGGCCAATGTCGATTTCCGGTGATAAATGGTATTCGACGCCGCTTTCTTCTGTCTGTCCCAATGCGACCTATGCATTTGAAAAGATTTCGTCCAAAGGCTACGTGCGTATGAGTTATACCTATGGGCAAAATATCATGACCAAGTCTGCTTACGAATACTTGTCCGGCGATCACATGGATCATCTTGATACAAACATGCGAGCCTTCCATGACAGCAAGATCATCAAGCCTTCGGAAAAATTCCTTTTTGGTGATGCGGTTTCCGGCAATCTGACCAAGGATCAATCCATGTCCTATGCCGGTGAAACAAAACAGAGCAATACAATTGCCTATCGACATCCAGGAACAACGACCAACGTCGTGTTTTTCGATGGACACTGCCAGCGAATAAGTATTGATGATCTGGGCGTTCCCGGATATTGGGATTATCACAAGAACTGGGGGGCTTATGATCACTAATTTGCGTTGTGTTGGTGGCGTTGTCTGAATTAACTGCAGTGGATGCTGGAGCGGAAACTTTACGCGATACGTTGTCGAGTTGCCGATGAGTGATCGCTCACGATGCATACAGGATGGTAGACTGCCTGACCAACGATGATTGAGGGATCGGTAATTGTCAGAAGGTTACTAAGCTTAACAGTACGCGGGGCGACACGACTTCTATCGACTATTGATTCATTTCATTTACGGCTGTTGTGATGTCGTGTTTGTATCTTCTGAAATCTTTTGCCAGCCCCCGCCTAATGCTGCATAGAGTTGAGCCTGGTTGATGAGTTTGGTCAGTCGCAATGTCACCAATTGTTGCTGGGCGGTGTAGAGCGAACGTTGGGCATCGAGGACACTCAGGTAATTGTCCACGCCTTTGAGGTAACGGGCCTGGGAAAGTTTGTGCGTTTGCGAAACCGATTCCACCAGGGATTGTTGTGCATTGACCTGATCATCGACTGTGCCACGAACCGCCAGGACGTTTGCCACGTCGCGGAAACTCGTTTGGATGGTTTGTTCATATTTGGCAAGTGCGATTTGCTGCTCCACTTCACTGATCTTGGCTGTCTTCCAGGTACGCGGATCGAATACGGGCAATGTTGCCTGCACGTCGAAATTCCAGGTACCCTGACCGGATTGTAAAAGATCGGAAAGATCAGCACTGGCGGTACCCAAAGCAGCCGTCAGGGAGATGCGTGGGAAAAACGCAGCACGTGCCGCACCAATGTTGGCATAGCTGGCGATGAGTTGATGTTCGGCTTGTATGATATCGGGGCGATGCAGCAAGACATCAGAGGGCAAACCAACTGGAATATCCTGCATCAAGGCCACTTCATCCAACGCGTTGGGCAGCAACTCAGATGGAACCGTCATGCCCACCAGCAGATTCAAAGCGTTCTGCGTCTGGGCAACGCGTTGCGTATATTGGATCATGGACACACGCGCGGTATCGACCTGCGTCTGGGCTCGGTGAACGTCTAACTCTGGAGCCAGCCCGCGGTCGTAGCGATGCTTGACAAGATCCAACGTGTCTTGCTGAGCCTGTAAAGTTGTTTTCGCCAAACCCAGGTTTTCACGATCCGCAGCAAGGGACAAATACGCATCTGCCACGGAAGAGACCAGCAGGATTTGGACACTGCGGCGTGCTTCACTGCTGGCAAGGAATTGATGCAAAGCCACTTTTTCCAGGCTTCGGATTCGGCCGAAGAAATCCAGTTCCCATTCGGCAATGCCCAAGTTGACCTGGTAGGTGCTTGCTTCATTGCGATCACCGATACCCGAGAGATCAGCCGGGAGACTTTGTTTGCCAGCCCCGGCACCGGCATTGATGCGTGGCAGCAGGTCCGAATGCTGGATGCCATACAAAATGCGGGCGCGTTCGACATTCAAGGCTGCGATGCGCATATCCCGGTTGTTCTCCAAAGCCAGTTCGATAACGCCCCGCAGGTGTTCGTCTGCGAAGAATGACTGCCAACCCAACTGGCTGATATCGGTTGCCGGTTGTTGGTTTTCGTTTTGGAGTTTGTATGCCGAACCTTCGGGCCATGTTGCATCGACGGGCGCGACGGGCTTTTCGTACTTGGGTTCCATGGTGCAGCCGGTTGCTAGAAGCAAGCTCCATCCAAGGCAAGCGATCAGGATTGTAGGTTTAGTCATTTTCATGGGACAGAGGCTCCGGTTGATGTTTGGCCTCAAGCGCTTTGAGTTCACCACGGCCGATGGTTTTTTGAATCAGAACATAAAACAGTGGAGCAAAAATAGTGACCAGGAAAGTGGAGGTGACCACACCGCCGAGGGTCGCTGTGCCGATGGCGGTTTGAGCACCCGCACCTGGCCCACTGGCCATCGCCAGAGGGACGACACCAAAACCAAAAGCCATGGAGGTCATGACGATCGGACGCAAGCGAAGTTTAGCTGCTTCCAGGGTCGCCTTCGTCAAGTCCATGCCTTCGGTAACACCTGCCTTGGCAAACTGGACAATGAGGATGGCGTTCTTGGTCGTCAATCCCAACGTCGTCAGCAGGCCGATCTGGAAATACACGTCATTGGGCAGACCACGCCAACCTGAAGCAACCACCCCACCAATCAAACCCAACGGCAGAACCAGCAGAATCGCTATCGGGATCGGCCAGCTTTCATATAAAGCCGCCAGACACAGGAAAATCACCAACACGGAAAAGGCATACAGTGCCCCAGTTTGCGATCCGGCCTGGCGTTCCTGGTAGCTAAGTCCAGTCCAGTCATAGCCAAATCCCTGCGGGAGCTTCCTGGTAAAATTTTCCATCAATTGCATTGCCGTCCCCGAACTGACGCCTTGTGCGGGTTCACCTTGAATGTTCAGCGAGGGAAAGCCGTTGAAGCGTTCGAGTTTGGGTGAGCCGTAGCTCCAATGTCCATCGGCAAACGATGAAAACGGTGCCATGTTGCCTGCATTGTTGCGGACGTAGAGTTTCTTCAGATCCGTGGGCAGCATGCGGAACGGCGCGTCATTCTGAATGAACACACGTTTGACCCGACCACCTTGTATAAAGTCGTTGACATAGGCACTACCGAAGGACGATGCAATGGTATTGTGAATCGCGTTGATGTTAACTCCCATGGCACCGGCTTTTTCCCAGTCTACATTCACGCGGTATTCTGGAACGTCTTCAAAACCGTTGGGACGCACCTTGGTCAGCGATGAATTCTGCCCTGCCATGCCTAGCAACTGGTTGCGGGCATCCATGAGCTTGGCATGCCCACCGCCGCCACGATCGACCAACTGGAAGTCAAAGCCCTGAGCAGTTCCCAGTTCGATAACCGCTGGCGGAGCGAATGCAAACGCGATGGCATCCTTGTAAGTGGAGAACTCGGCCATGCAACGTTGCACCACGGCGTTGACCCTTAAACGGACATCATTGCGTTCGTCCCAGTCCCGAAGCTGGACAAAACCCATGCCTGCGTTTTGTGATGCACCTGCAAAGTTCTGCCCACTGATGAGCATGCAGGAACGGATCGCTTCTTTTTCCTCGTTGAGCAGATATTTCTGCACACGGTCCAGTACCGCCTGGGTCTGCTCACTGGTGGCATTCGGAGGCAGGAGCACCTGGACAAACATGATGCCCTGGTCTTCATCAGGCAGGTAAGCTGTGGGCATTTTCTGGAACAGGTAGCCCATCCCGACACAGATCGCCAGGAACAGAACAACAAAGCGGAATTTGTGTGCCAGCGAATGGGAGACAACCCCCAGATACACACCGCGTGATTTATCGAATACGTGATCGAAAACCTTGAAGAAAGGACGCATGAACCAGATACCGGATTCAGCCGGTTCGTGACCTTTTTCAACTGGTTTTAGCAGCGTGGCGCAAAGTACCGGCGTGAGAACCAGGGCAACGACCACCGACAACATCATGGCAGCAATGATGGTTACGGAGAACTGCCGGTAAATCACACCGGTTGAACCTTGGAAAAAGGCCATCGGGCCAAACACAGCAGAAAGCACCAAACCGATACCAATCAGCGCACTGGTAATTTCCCCCATGGATTTGCGTGTTGCTTCACGTGGGGACAAACCTTCCTCGCTCATAATACGTTCAACGTTTTCCACCACCACGATCGCATCATCCACCAGCAGACCAATGGCGAGCACCATGGCAAACATCGTGAGCATGTTGATGGAAAAA
Source organism: Phycisphaeraceae bacterium (assembly GCA_002704825.1). Classification (GTDB taxonomy): domain Bacteria; phylum Planctomycetota; class Phycisphaerae; order Phycisphaerales; family Phycisphaeraceae; genus UBA7800. Next base: position 4,984 of record PAIY01000184.1, on the reverse strand, counting down.
CCAAACAGTCCCAAGATGGCAAACGTCCCCAGAATCACCACGGGCACTGCAATCGTCGGAATCAATGTGGCACGCATGTTCCCCATGAACAGGTACATGACCAGAAACACCAGCACCACAGCTTCGATAAGCGTCTTGATCACTTCGTGAATGGCTGCACTGACGAATGGCGTCGTGTCATAGGGATAGACCACTTTCAAACCAGAGGGAAAAAACTCCTGCATTTCGTTCATTTTGGCGCGAATCGCATTGGCAGTATCCAATGCATTGGCGCCAGCAGACTGACGAACCGCAAGCACCGCCGCAGGTTGGCCGTTGTACTTGGGTTCGGTTGTGTAGGATTCACTGCCCATTTCCACCCGGGCCACGTCACGAATGCGAACGATTGAACCATCGGGATTGGTGCGGACGGGAATGGCCCCGAACTCCTCCGGTGTCTTCAGAAGGTTCTGCACCACAATACTGGCATTGAGACGTTGACCTTTGACCTGGGGCAAACCGCCAAATTGCCCAGCGGAGATTTCCACGTTGTAAGCGTTTAACGCAGCGACCACGTCATCAACCGTGATTTCATAGCCGACGAGTTTCTCGGGATTCATCCAGATACGCATGGAATACTGCGAACCAAAGACTTCCACTTCACCGACGCCGGGAATACGGGCGACGACTTTTTCCAAGGTGGACTGGGCATAGTCGCGCAGGTCGATGCCGTCCATCGAGCCGTCTTCGGAGATCAGGCCGACGATCAGCAGGTAGTTGCGCGTAGATTTACTGACCTTCACCCCCTGGCGTTGCACCACATCGGGCAGACTGGCTTCGGCAAGCTGGAGTTTGTTTTGCACCTGCGCCCAAGCCATGTCCGGATCAGTTCCCGGCGCAAAGGTCAGTTCCAATCGTGCAGTCCCTGACGAATCGCTGGTAGCCGACATGTACAGCAACTTGTCAAAGCCGGTCATCTTTTGTTCGATGATCTGCGTGACCGTGTTTTCCACCGTTTCAGCCGATGCACCGGGATAGGCCGCCACAATTGAAATCGAAGGCGGGGCAATCGGTGGGTACTGGGACACGGGCAGAGAATAAATTGCCAGTACGCCAGCCACCATCAGTACGATGGCGATGACCCACGCAAAAACGGGTCGATCCAGAAAAAATCTCGATAACATGGTTTACCTCAAACAATCACTTCTTGGCTGAAGCAGAAGGGGTCAGATTCTTGTTGGGATCAAGGGATTGATTTGCGTTGTCCAGAACCGTCACATCAACGGTACTACCTGAACGCACTTTCTGACGACCGTCAATGATCACGCGATCACCGGCAGACACACCGGAAGTCACCAGCCATTGATCACCGATGGCACGCTCCGTGACGATCTTCTGCTGCTGGACTTTGTTTTGCGTATCCACTGTCAAGACCAACGGATCACCCTTGTGATCACGGGCGACAGCCTGCTGGGGAACAAGCAGCGCCTGCTGCCGGGTGCCTTCCTTGAGCAAGGTGCGGAGGTACATGCCCGGCAACAGGTCGCCTTGGGGGTTGGCAGCAACAATACGCAGGATCACTGACCCCGTTGTCGGGTCCACGGTGATATCCTGAAATTTAAGCGTGGCGGGATATGGATATTCACTGCCATCTTCCAATATGAGTTTCACATCCCGTTGTTCGTCTTGATCACGTAACTTACCCACTTCCATGCTCCGGCGCAAACGGAACAATTCCGATGTGGATTGGGGCACATCCACGTAAATAGGATCGAGCGTCTGAATCGTCGCCAGGACATCCTGGTAGGCTGTGACGATGGCACCATCAGTAATCAGTGATCGGCCGATGCGACCGGTAATGGGCGCGGTGATTTGGGTGTAGTTGAGACTGATCAGGCTTTGCTGTGCAGCAGCTTCGGCCTGTTTGATGGCGGCTTCGGCGGATGCGATGGCGGCACGATCATTTTCCACCTGAGCTTCGGCGGCACGCAAGGTGGCCTGGGCGACATCCACGTCGGTAGCGGCCTGATCACGTTCGCTGGCTGAAACCGCACGATCTTTGAGCAGGTCTTCGTAACGCTTGGCATTGATCTTGGCCAATGACAATGTGGCTTCCTGCCTGGCAACACCGGCAACGCTTGCTGCCAATGCCGCACGGGCGCGGTCGGCATCTTTCTTCGCAGCATCCAATGTCGCCAATGCACTGTCGTAAACCGCCTTAAACGGTGCTGGATCGATTTCATACAACACATCGCCGGCTTTGACATTCGAACCTTCAACGAACAAACGCTTCTTGATCAGCCCACTAACCTGCGGCTTGATCTGGGCAACACGGTAACTGCTCGTTCGACCGGGCAATTCCGTTTGAAGCTCCACATCACGAGGTTCAATCCGCAACACCGTGACAGGCGACGGTGGAGGAGGACTAACGGCAGCAGTGCTCTGCTCCTTCCCCTCACACCCCATAACCAACAACAAACTGGCAGACAGAATGGCGGCCAACACGTATGGTTTTACACGTAAATTCATCTAGATACTTCCAGTCAATAGCTTCTGACCTATACAGGTCCTTCCTTCTGTATTTGTTCAGACAAGCAAGCCCCAACACTGATTTTCTGAACACAGCAATCCGATGCTGACAAAGTAGGCGAATGGGCCAACCCGTGACATCATTATTGTTATTCAAATTTAATTTATAAATTTTAAATGTCAATATGAAATTCAACTTTTATTTTGATTTTTAAAGTGCAGCGTGCTATATTTCAATGTAGACTACGAGATTAACGTTATGACCAATATCAAAAACAACGCCGCGACTCAGGAAACACGTCGGAAGCTCATCGAAGCTGCTGGAGAAGTTTTTGCTGCACAAGGTCTTCATGCAGCAACGATTAAAGAAATAACAACCAAGGCCGGTGTCAATACGGCGGCCATCAATTATCACTTCCGCGATAAATTTGAGCTCTATGCGGCCGTCGTCCGTTATGCACTGGATGACATGTGCAACGATGAGTTTGCATTCAAAGAATTAACCGGCACACCCGAAGAGCAACTTCAGGAACTAATCCACGACATGTTTGAAGACACCAGTGATCCGGCACGACCATCCTGGTGCACAACGATCCTTGCCCACGAATTCGCCCAACCCACATTAGCACTGGACGCGGTGGTCGAGGAATTGATTCGGCCTCATGTCGATCGCATGGACAATTTGATCCGACAGATCCTCGGCCCCCAAGCCAAGGATAAACAGGTTCTCCAGGCAGCCCTGAGCGTTGTTTCCCAATGCATTCACTATTTCTACAACCGGGAATTGATCCAACGCCTCCACCCACAGATTTTCGAAGAATGCACGTGGCAGGATATGGCGGAACACATTGCCCGGTTTTCCATCGCGGGTTTGCGCGACATGAGCAGCGAATAACTCATGCCTATTTCACGATCAGCCTGTCGGGACATCATACATCTGTTGAATAGCCGAGAAGCAAAAACGAGTAATGTAATCCGTTAGTGCCTTGCTGTTTTTACGCGCGTTTGGCATTTGAGGGAACATGTTGTCATGAAAATCCTGATGATCCGCAAAATACTTGCATAAACCAATAATGCAGTTGGTGCACAGAATCAATTCCCGATCATCGATGCTCCGCCCAACAATACGGACGATGAGCTTCCCCAAGCTGCCGTGCGCCACCTGTGCCAACTCTTTGAGTTGTTTCCGGGTGATCCGATTGGGGTGCTGAACTTCCCGGTTCAGAAGCATGCAATGCCAACAAGTTTGCCCCCCATTGATCATGAGTTCAAGCATGGATGCGACATAGTTGCGTAATTGCTCTTGCGGCGTCTTTCCCCTCTCCATGGGCATGCGACGTAGAAGGTCAGTGGTAATGTGATTGGCTTCAGTAATAGCCTGAGAATAGAGATTGGCTTTGCCATTAAAGTGATAATTGATCGAAGCAAGAGATGTGCCTGCCCGTTTGGTGATGGCCTCAATGGTGGCACCTTCGAGACCTTGCTTGGCAAAAATCTCACCAGCAGCTTCAATGAGTCTGCGTCGGGTTTCGACAGTAGAACAATTGTTTTTAGTGTTGGCCATGATTCAATTTTCTAAACTGGAATCACGAAATGATAATTTGATTATACCTTCAATCTGTTGTTCAGCAGCCCATAATCACACCTGCAAATACTCTTTACTTCATCCCCACAAAATCCGGCAACGCATTGACCGCGCCATTGACGTCGAGTAATGCAGGATCGGTGTAGAAGTTGGTGGTCAACTCAATCCGACTGTGCCGCATGGCGGCTTGAGCCACGCGGGGATGGACACCGGCGACGGCCAAGTGAGTGCCGAAGGTGGTGCGTAGAGCGTGGATGTCGACGACTCGGCCACGAGCGTCGTTTTTTGAGATTCCTGCTGCATGGCAATCTGCATCAAAGACACGAATGCCAGGCGGGTTGTCGAACAATAACGTCTTGTAGCCTTGCTTGCTACGATGTTCGAGGTGTTGCCTTATCTTTTCAACCACATCAGCTCTCAATGGCAACCGACTCTCCTTACCGCTCTTGGATTGGTTGGCATAGAGTTCAAAGTACGGCATGGGTTGAACATCCAGGAACAACTGGCCATGTGTTAAGCTGCGCAGTTCCTTGTGACGCAGGCCAGTGGAGACGGCCATCAGGTAGAACAGGGCGCGTTCCCGGCCAAGGCGTTCGAGCTTCTTGAGATGGGTTGGCTTGAGTTTGGACAGGCCGCGTTCGTAACAGGCGTCGAGATTCTGCTGCGTGATGGTTTCGTATTTCCAGGTTTGACGGCCTCTGCGTTTGGACTTGGGAATCTCCACTTTGCCTCTGCCCCACTCGGCAATGGGGCGTAGTGTTGTGGCTCGGAGCAGGTTGCCGACTTCTTCAATCGTCAGGGCTCTACGGATGTGGCGACGATCACTGGCGCGATCGGCTTTCTGCACCATGGTGAGTGGATTGGTGACGATGCGTTGTTCTCTGACGAGCC
>PAIY01000183.1 GCA_002704825.1 Phycisphaeraceae bacterium | reverse complement strand
TGGGAACGTAAACGCAACGATCTGCTCAATAAACAACGTCAACACAAGGAACTCAAGGATCGGCTACAAACGCTTCAATCCGAACGTCAGACTCACATCGACCAACTGACTGAGTTACGTGATCAACGGTTCAATCTGCGTCTGTCCGTTGCCCAGCAGATTACGAATGCGGTTTCATCACCGGTGCGCGTGCGGATCGCCCAGGATGAAAACCGGGAGCAATACGTCAGTCTCCTGGCCGATGCTCTCAAACATGCTAGCATCAACCACAACCAGGTTGCCCGACGGATTGCCAAGGTGGTCGCACCCTCGGAACTGGTCGCTCTTGTTCAACAACTGGACATCCACTCGCTTCAGAAACAATCCACGCTCAATGAGAATCAGGCTGAAAAAGTCATCAACGCGCTCAATGACACAGAACTGCTTTTGAAGATCGAGATCGTCGATTTGATCGATCTGCCGCGGATTGAATTAAAAGATGGCGACCATTGGAAGGATTCGTTATCCCTGTCCACCGGGCAAAAATGCACCACCATTTTGCCGATTCTCTTGCTGGACAGTGAAAACCCACTGCTCATTGATCAACCGGAAGACAACCTGGACAATCGCTTCATTTACGACACGGTCGTCGAGGGTATTCACCGCGTCAAAACCAATCGCCAGTTGATCCTGATCACGCACAATCCCAACATTCCAGTGCTGGGTGATGCAACTCGTGTGCTCGTCCTGACCTCCGATGGCAGCCAATCCCGTCTGCTCAACCAAGGCGATGTGGATACCTGCAAACCCGAAATCATCAACCTTCTGGAAGGTGGTGAGGAAGCTTTTGCCCAACGTCGGGAAAGGTATGCTCGCTGATGGTTCGCTGGGATGACATGCTCGCACAATTAGGTAATGGCCAGCCACCCCACTGGCGTGATCGTCTGGCTATGGCTCAATCTTTGATGGATGCTGTGCAGACCGGGCAGGTGGTTGAATACACCACATCAATCCGTCAGTTACTTGAACACTTTGCCAACGATCCAAAATGGGAAGTCCGCAAGGTCATCGCCAATGGTCTGTACCTCGTGGATGACGATCTGTATCCCGAACTCGTGTCACTTCTGACGGATGATCCCAATGGCTTTGTCAAACGGGCAGCCGAACAAAGTGACACCAAACGCAGGCAAACGCATCGCCTTGATCGCAAGCGGGAAACGGTGGATCGACAACTGGCCAGTCGGTTAACGCGATTACGTAACAAGTATGGTCCTGACGCCGTTGATGATGTCATGGCCATCAGCGAAATACGATTCAACCAGTTAGCAGGCTCGATGGCCCACGATCTGCGCAGTGTCCTGACGCATCTGCAACCTGCAGCACGTGGGTTAAACACTGCCTTGGATGAAACCGTGGATATTGATGCTGCTCGACGCAAGACATCCCGTGTTCTGGAAGGTTTGGCATTCATCGAACGGTGCGTCAGTGACATGGAACGCTACACCGAACCAATCCCACCACAACAGCAGGCTGAGGATGTGGGTGAAGTGCTGACTGCTGCGTGCGAGATGGCTGCCAAGAACATTGAAGAACTGGGCTACGATCCACGCAATATCACCTTACGACAGGACGTGCCCGACGGCTTGCGTCTACGCATGTCCAAGCACCTGATCATTCTGGCTGTCGCCAATCTCGTCAAGAACGCCTATGAATCCTTCATGGAGCAACACGAGCATTTACGTTCCGGCAAAATTCTGATCACTGCCGACCAACGTAATGATGAAGTACAGATAAGCATCCGTGACAACGGCATGGGCATGGCTTCCGAACATCTCACTATTCTAGACTCCGGTATGCCGCGACGTCGCAACAAGGCCAAGCGTAAGAGTACGGGATTCGGCGTACCCATTGCTCGTCGTTATATCGAAGCCCACTCAGGTACGCTGGCCTTTGCCAGTAGCGAGGATGCTGGCACCACCGCCTTGATCACATTCAAACGCAAGCATTCGCCAACACCGGAGGCAAACCTATGAAGTCCAAAGTCAAAGCCCTGGTCGTTGAAGATGATCTTCAAATCCAGGAAGAGATCATGGATGTGCTGCACTTACTCGGCCACGAACACGACTGGGCAGAAAGTCAGCAACAGGCACGCGACTTGATCGAGCAGAACACTTACCAATACGTGTTAGCCGATCTGGAAATCCCTGCTCGCACCGGACGTGGTTTTGCCAACATCGAATATGGCAAACTGCTCATCGAACAGATTCAGCAAATCAATGGGCGTGGCATCACCCCGGTCATCGTCATGACAGGCCACCACGACAAGGGCCTGAACATGGTGATGGATCTCATGGGCAACGGCGCGATGGATTTTATCTCCAAACCTTTTGGTGACGGCACCATCGGAAAAAGCTTACCCCAAACCATCCGAAACGTGCTGAAAATGCACCGCAAATCTCTGCCCAAGGGAACTTGCATTGGCGATCCCCCCAAACCGTTTGAAGGTGGCACTCTTGCGTTCTACCCCAATCACATTGAGTTGGCCGGTGAAACCATCCTCGAATCCCAACATCCCGGCCACGCCCCCGGAAATGGTTGGCTCATCCTTCACGCCTTGAGCAAACCTCAGAAAAATGGCAAACGCCCCCGCCTCAGTGCCCCCAGGCTGGCCAAGGCCATCGATTCATCTGGTCAACTCTCAGACGGTGCAATCAATTCATGCGTCCACACCTTGCGAACCCGCATCGCCCAAATCCTGCTTGAAGAATCACGGTTAACCGTCAGCCGAAACGACGTCATCGCCAACAAAGGTAAAGGCTACCACCTGGCCGATTGGCTGACGATTGAGCGATATGATGAAAACGCATGCCCAACAGAACCAACATCACAAGCACCTGTACCGCCAGCAAACACTACATCAACCCAATGCACTTTGATGGATGACGCACATTCTCCATTGACCGAACGACAACTCTGGATTCTGGATCAACTCCGTAACGGAATGCAATTGACCCGGAAAATGGTGGAGGATCAATTTGCCATAGGCGACAAACAGGCCAAACGTGAATTGACAGGACTGACCAACCGAGGCATGGTGTCGTTCATCCGAAAGCCCAGGCCTGGATACTACGTGCTAAAGACTCGCATAAGCCAAAGAGCATGACAAGAACCTATTACTCTACAAAACCAACATCGTAATGGCTTGTCTGGAACAAGATACCAAACCTAGAAGTTCTCCAGAGCGGGTTTTGTATTTATGCTGATAAATTTTGAAGGCGTACCAGAAAACCTCTGAATCGTCGCAAAGTATCCAGCGCATCATCTTGGATACCATCAGGATCGAAGTGCATGATGTCGTTTCTGATTTCTCTGACCTTATCCAACTCTTTGATAAAAGTTAAACGATCAATTTTCAAATCAACTTTTTCCCAGCGTTCAGGTTTTTCAAGCAGTCGCTTGTATTCCCCAAAACTTAAATCTGAAGCATCGTTAATTTCTCGTTCCTTGTCCTCAGGATCACGTATTTCTGCCAGTTCTATTGGCGTGAATTTGGCAGATATCATGATACGTATGCAATTTTCTATATCACCCAGCAGCAAGAAGGGCTCTGCAAGAACATGGTATTGCTCATTGATATCTGCGGCGGTGACGACGCCTGAAATTTTGTTTTCACCATCTCTGACCAAGACACAATCGTGCTGTGAGATGATTGTGATGGCATCGAAAATCGAAGCATCTTCTTTCAATTCATGTTGTTTATCCAAACAGTCATCTACCGTTACGCATTGCTGACCCAGAGCAAGTTTGCTGCCGATTGATTTCCAGCTGATCATGCCCTTGACGTTTCGTTCGCTGGACATCACGGGGAGTTGTGAAAAATCGTTGACCAGCATGAGAGAAGTTGCTGTTTGCAGTGGTGAACCGGGTGCGACTGATGTAGGGAGGCAATTGGCTGCACGTAGTCTCCCCAGCCGATGTGCAGGATCAGCATTATATTTTTCGGCCCCTGCTTCTTCCTCGTTACCTTCTTCATCTTGATGTTTTGGTGTAAATTGATTGTTATCCATGATAAAGATGGGGGAATCAATGTATTCACCTTCAAAATCAGGATAAGTAACACAACCGAGTTCTTCTAAAGCTGCCCTTACACGGCTGACAACACCGTGACGACGTCTTGAAGCACCAAACCAACTTAAAAAATTGCGTACTGTCGTTCTGGATTTTCCCCCTTCATCTAATGCTTTCTTAGCAGCTTTCAATTCGTCCGGAATATATGCAGACATATTTATAATCCTGTTTGTAGTGGTTTAAGAATCTGATTTCTCAGTGACAAAAGCATCGGGCCAGCCGCCGTGTTGCTCAATGACTTCATCAATCTCTTTCATCAAGCGGATGGTGTGATGGATCGCGGTGACGATCTTGCAGTAGTGGGTGATGTCTTCTGTGGTGAGTTTGCGACCTGGCCGGGGGTTCTTACCGCCCTTGGCTTGGCGGTCCTTGAGCCATTTGTGGCAGACCTGGTAGCCGCCGATGTGGAAGTTCCAGACCTCCTCCGACACGCCGACGAAGCCACGTGTCTGCGCCTTATCCAACCAAACTGTGCTATCAACATAGGAAACTTTTTCAACTACAGGGGGGCCTGATCCTTGGTAATCTGTAAGAGATTGGGTTAGATGAGATACATCAAGCAGATGATAATTTAGAAGTTCATGGCCAAGTGCAACCATTTCGACAAATAATTCACTGGCTCCAGGTGTTGGCAGACGTGGGAAGTCGAGTTTGAGCATTGGTTCGAACCGTCGGCGATACTCAGGGCTATGGAACACAGCATAAATATATGCGAGAACATCTTCCGGTCCGAATTGATTTTTCAAATCACCGCGGCCATCACTGGAAAAAGTCAGTCCTATGACTGACATGATGTTATCGACAAATATATAGTCGAGATTCGGTCGCCGTCCTTCTTTGCCCTTCGGCCATGCATGAAACATCGAAGCGTCCGTTTTATCATTTATGGGATAAAGGTAAAGTGGGAATGTGGCAGATTGTGTACTTGACTCACCGCACTTCGCTTCCACAATATACTTGCTGGCAAAGAAATGATCAGGATCTGGAAATTTATTGCTACGGGCAGTAATAATCGCCAAATTCTCACCTGCGATCATATGTGGCATCACATCACCACGTGGCATACACAGGAACCCCCGAGACTTGTCAGTATAAAAAGTGAAACGCGTATCAAAAGGTCTGTAAAGAATTGAAGCAATTTTATCTTTTGAAGGCCCATTTCGTTTCAGGTCAGCTTGGGCGTACGAAACTTTCCAGTCTCTTACATCATTACCAAGATGATATTTCTCTCTAATAGATTCAATTTCACTATTTGCAACATCGCTTACAATTTTCCAAACAGTATTAGCGTCAAATTGAATGGTTAATTCATCACGGGCAGTCACAATTCCAACAGAATTTGTTGGAAATATATCGTTTATTGCTGGCCATGTGAAGTAATCCCCTGCCTCACTGCTATCCAGTGGTTCAAAGAGATAAAACGGTACTTCCACGTCGATTGTTGCCCAGTTTGTGTTAGTCAAACCGTGGCTGATAAGCCAGTCATATTTGTCGGTTCTCTCGCCCCACACGTCAGTATGATGCAAATTGGTTCCATCAATACCTGGCGTCTCAGATTGTTGTTTGACAAACAGACCGATAGCGACCCCCTGTTCAATATCAAAAACATTGACATCCTTACCACCATTAGGCGGGGTTTCTTTCTTCTTAAGACTTCCATGAAGATCAAGAGCATAGAAGCGGTCAAATGATGACATCAATGCCCAACGCATACCTCGAAATGTAGGATTGTCAAGATAACCATGATTGGAAATGTAACCGTGAATGCCACAGCCTGTGATATTAATTAAGTGATGTGAGAGACGTGTAAACTTAACGTAATCGTCATTGATCCACTTGGAGTTACGTTCCTTGATTGGAACACCATCGACCTCGAAATAACTTACTGTCTTACGTCCGGTAGTAGTATCCTGACCTCTCATTAATTCAGCAATCCATGATCCACCTGTACCAGCTTCTCCAAGATATGGTGGATTGCCGACTACCACTGTAAAACGATGTTGACGTTTGACCAGATTAACGGCTTCCGCTTCGTGTGCAAGAGCAGGCACAGCGAAACTTGCTTGAAATTGTTGCGCTGGTTCGAGTGCGTTTGTAAGATAGATACGGGCACGTTCCTCTGTGTTGAAACTGTAACCGGTTTCGTAGAGTTTCAGTCCAATTTTCATATGAGCGATGGCATAAGGGGCCATCATCATTTCGTAGCCATGAATACGGGGCAGGAGATACTTGGGAACGTACTCATTCCATTTCTGCTTGAGAAATAATTCACCATGAACACCTTGTTTTTCCCATTTGGCAACCATGGTCCGATGGATTACATCAATGACTTCAACCAGAAAGGTAGCGGTGCCGGTGGCGGGATCGAGAATTTGCACAAATGGAGTGGTAGAGTCGAACGGCTTGGATTCCAGCTTGTTCGTATTCGGATTAACGATTTCAACTACTGGCAACTTGAGGTCTGGATTCTTTTTGAGCATTTGCTCCCATGTAGTGGTATCTGCCAAGCCATCTTCAAGCCCAAATTCCGTCTGCAAGAGTTCGTGAACAGAACGGACGATGTAGGAGACCACGGGCTTGGGGGTGTAGAAGACGCCTCGCTGCATTCGCTTCTTAGCATCGTACTCTTTGAGGAACAGTTCGTAGAAATGGATGACGGGGTCTTCCTGGGGATTTTTATTGTCAAAGTCGTGGAGGACAGCTTCCATATTCGTATCGCGCAGGGTTTCAACCACATCATTGACACCCAGTTCGTCAAAATCAATGCCAATGATTTTGCCTTTATCGGGTGACCATTTTCGGCCACCGACATTCAGAAAGGTTTCCATTAGTTCCTTGAGAAAAGGATTGGTAATGGGCACCATATCAGCCAGATTGTCTGCAACCAAAGCGCCAGGCCGGGAAATACGCGCAGAGAGCAAGCCATAGGCAATGGTCTGGGCATACATGTCTGCAAAGCCGTCTTCATCCAGATCATGAATCAGGGCTTTCTGGAAGGCTTGCATCAACTCGCGAAGCGGCCCGTTTTCCGTTTCGATCTTCATGGATGAATTGGCGCGGGCTCGGATATCTCTGGCCAGTTCTGCAAGTCGCTGTGCCAGTTCCTTTGAAGTCTCAATGACTTGTCGGGGGCGAAGGACAAAAGCTGATCGCCAGCGTTGTCGCCACTCTTCAACGTCTTCGTCATCGGGCCATGCAAGTTTTTCGTGAAGTTGGTGATCAACCCAATCATGTTTGAGTTTACGATCTTCAGCATCCCAGCCCAAGACACGCAGAGTCGGTAAGCCGTTATGCGCATCATCTGCAAAGTGAGCAAAATCAATATGACGCTGCTGATCTTCTCCATAGGCAGAGATGAACAGCAGGTCATCCTGTTCCCAGCGTTTTTGGTCTGCGGGATTTGCGGATTCACGTTTGCGTGTCACCAGTTGGCCAAGAATACGACGCAGCGCGGTAACGGGCAGTTGCTTGGGTTCAAACTGGATATAGAAGATGCCCCAGGGCTGTTTTGAATCCAAGGGGCGAAGTTGCTTGATTTCTTTGATCTTCGCTGCGTTTTTGGGATCAATGCCCAACTCTTCCGGTTCATAGTCATAGGTCAGATCATCGACTTCTAATTCATCAATGGGCCAATCCAGCTGATCACGCAGGTAATCCAGCAGGTCATCGAAGTTTTTGATTTTGATCAGGTCATGAGTGGACATAAGGTTTTCCCCAGAGATTTAGTTGAGTTCCATCCAGGCGATGAGTTTGGGTTTGGGCGCATCAATAGGAGCCTGGACGCTTTTGAGATATGTGTTCTTAATGTGTTTGTCGATTTGTTGGCGAATACTCGACAAGGTTTCATGTGACATATTGCAATGCCTTTTGGTTTTCTTGTCGCTGCGGATTGTTTCGATGATGGTGGCAGGATCGTCCAGAATATCCTTACTGGTCAGATCGTAGAGATACCACTGAACATCACCCGCTTCGAGTGTCCAGATTTCTTCTGCATTGCTTTGCTCTGCTTCGGTATCTTTGGCGGGTCGTGCATAACAGAAGAAAATGGATTGGCTATCTGGTGCAGGATGTGACTTGCCACTGAAAACGCGTCCGGGCAGTTGATTGAGTTTGGTTTCAAGTTCCGAGTTGGCTTTGAGTAATTGCTGAAGTTCCAGGTGCATCTTTTCGATAGGTGTGAGTTTGCCGTTATACTTTTCGGTGAAGTTCTTCAGGTCATCATATTGATCCGTTTCTTTGAGGAGCTTGCCGCCTTCGATGCCGAGTGTTTTGGAAATTTTCAGCGTTTTGTTGTTCACACGGCTGTAGAGCTTAAGTAAGGTTTCCAACTCGTCGGGCGGGAGGAAGTTCCAATAGCCGACTGTTCCACGGATGTCTTTCTGGTCAGGATGATCATTCAGAATCGATACTTCAGTCTCTGGATTCATACGGCGATCGGTTCGACCAATACGCTGCATGAGACGAACAGGATTCCAATGCAAGTCATAGTTGATCAGGCGCGTGGCATCTTGAAGATTCAAACCTTCTGATAAAACGTCGGTGCTAACCAGGACGCGAATTTCTTTTTGATCTTGTTCGGCGAGTTCTGTGCTACTGGAGTCATTGTAGTAGGGGGCAAACCGCTTGATGATTTCACCACGATCACCTTTGGTGGCTGAGTCAATTTCTTCAACCCCCGCAATACCAGCATCAACGAGTTGTTGTTTGAGATACCTGGCAGTGGTCATAAATTCGGTGAAAATGATGAGCTTATGATCCTTCAAAACCTTGTCGTTTTTAAGAAGCTTAATCAAAGCCGAGAGTTTTTTATCTTGTTTAGGCTGGAAGTTTTGCAATTCTCCCAAGAACGTGGTCAGTTGATCAAGGTCGTTATAAACATCTTCGATGATCTCGTGGACATTGAATTCATCACGGCTGAGTTTTCGGTCGGCAGCGGCTTCGAGCATTTCAATCGGAATGACATCTTCTTCAGCCTCTTCATTATCTTTTGGATGACCAAAGAGATCGAGTTGTTCATGATGGACGTATCCGATCAAGTCTTGATGTCTGATTTTCCATTTTTCGAATTTATCTTTCTCTTTGGTTGTTTCAGTGTGTACTTCAAGCCATGCCATGAGTTTTAACATCAAGTTGCGGCATGACATTTCAAACGCCTTTGCAGAACTTTCAAAGCGTTTGAGAAAACCGGTACGGATTAGTGAAACGACCTGTGACTGTCGGCCTTCTGCCATTGGGTCAATTGAATCGTCATCACCTTTATAGAAATTCAGTGGATAATATATTGACAGATTGAATAGTGGTTGTTTTTTATCAAACGCATCTTCAATCATTTTCAGCAATTTGCCATACGTCTGTTTAACGGAGTAGTACTGAACTTTGGGCTTACGTGGCTTAGGAAACAGCACTTCACCATCCCCTTCGGTTTTCATACTTTCCTTGACGTACACACGGCTGCGCTGCACAACCAAGGATTTGAACAAGGTGTCATCTGCAAGAAGTTGCTCTGCTTCAGACTGGTCTGTGTCATGATCTGTATCTGCGTTGTTTGCAGCAGTGGCATTATCAAGTGCCTTATCGAGTTTGCGGAAGTGTCCCACGAGTGAGTGAATTCCAAGTGGTGCATCTTTGAAGTAATCAGCCTGACCACGTGAAAACAATTCGACCATGTGTAGAAGGTCTGTCAATCGATTGTTAACAGGTGTGGCTGTGAGCATGAAGACCTGCTTGTTTTCACAGATGTCATACATTTGCCAATACCTTGATTTTCGTTCGTCCGGATCGTCTCCTTTCGTGCCGGTGTTTCGGAAGTGATGTGCCTCATCGATCAAGATGACATCCGCACGTTCTTTGACATTCTTGAACTTTTCTGGGAAGTCTCCCTGGCGCATCAGGTCAGTATGGCTGAATACTTCCAACTGTGAATAAGCTCCAAAAATATTGGGAAGAAATTTACGAAGATTGGCAAGCCAAACAGATTCTTTGGCAGACTTAGGCACAAATAAGGCAACCTTCTTACGATCATGCATGATCAGGCGTTCAATGAGCATTAAACCAATAAAGGTTTTACCCAGACCAACACCATCGCACAGAAAAGCTCCACCATGTTTCCGACCAATCTCCAGCATACGAGCATAACCTTCACGCTGATATTGTGCCAGCATTTTGAAAATGACTGACTCATTACGCTCCCATTCACCGGAAGTCGTTTCGTGTGTACGAAACAGTTCATACAGTGATTTGGCATAGACTGTGAAAGGTGGGTGGGTTTCAATCTGCCGTTCAAAGGTCTTAAGAATTGCATCTTGGATGTCCGTGGCATCTTCCCAATGCTTATCATACCAATCCTGTAGGATTTCTACGTCAGCACCACCAAAGCGAACATTAAGCTCGATGTTTTTGGTAAGACCAGGATTTGTGAAGTTGGAAGAACCCACAAGAGCAAACGAGCCAATGACTTCCTGGCGTGCATGGGTGATATAAGCTTTCGCGTGGAATTTATTCTTCTGATAAACACGACAGATAATCTGATTGGATTTGATTGCTTCAACAATGGCTGGAACACCTGTCAGAAAATCATTGTTTTGCTTTTCAGCTTCAATGCTATTATCCAGGCGTTTGGTCAGTTCTTTGAGTGCAGTGTCAAAAGCTTTCTTGGTGCGTTTGGAGACTTCATCTCCCATGAGAATACGGATTTGGTCGACCTGTTGCCATTTGTCTTTGAGGGCCAGCAGCGAACCAACTTCGAAATAGCCTGTTGCCACATCAATGGACTTAGAAAGTTCACACCATTCCAATAGATACTGGACAACTTTCCATCGCTCGTCACTATTGTCAACGATAAAAAGTTCATTCCCCCTGGCACCGATACGCTTGGACATGAGATACCCCGTCCCAAATTGCAGTTGATTGAAACTTTACGAGAACACATGACGTTCCTGTTATATAAGAAGTATCTCTTTTTGTTCCAATTACTGCAAACGAAGTTATTTACGTTTGCAGCGATATCACTGGTTCTAAATCTTAATTTGAGTGTGCCACAGTATAATCAGGTTGGGACGCTTTAGCATGACACCATCCACGACTAGTCAACGCAATTCCTGCCGACGTAATCCAGTATCGATCAGTATTCCCCCATCGTCTGCAAGTGAGGATTAAACCGCATGGTGTGGAGTTGTTCAACAATTTGCTACCGACTCAGGAAATGAATCGTTGAAGCATGTGTTGTGCCGTTTGGATGAATCTCTATCGCCATTCTTGATAATTTAAGCTCATTCTACGAAATTTACTCGGGGCGAATAGTGGCTGTTCTGGCATCTTGCGACGCATTGCACCAGTCTTCTGAGTCAAAAAATCAGAATGTGATCGCAGAGGCACCGACACGCGTTTATTGGCTTGGTGAGTGAAGTGAGGTTGCGTAAAGGTCCTGGTTTACCAACCCACCAACAATGTCTTCGGTCAGCAATTGGATTATCCTCTGCTACTCCTCGGCAACAAGGGCATCCTAGATCGGGTCGATGGCCCGCAAGACTTCGGTGACCTGGTTCAATTCAATGGGTTTGACCGAGGTCTTCTCTTCCAAAGCTATCATATCGGTACTCAGGAACATGAGTTCTTTGTTGAAACGTTTGAGTTCATCGGCCAAGAAGTCGCCGTCCTGGTGTTCGGTATTCAGGACGACTTGTATGGCATACTCGGTTTGCTTGCGGTACTTTCCAGTTCTTCAAAACGGGCCAACGTCGTGGCGTCTGGGCCAGACTCGCTGGCATGGCGAATGTGGTTGTAGGTTCGTGCGATCACGTCGGGGTGGCGTAACAGGGCCGCAGTTGGTCGACGTCGGTGGCTTAGGTCTGGCCAGCAGGCAGTGATGGCAACTCGACGTTTGGCACAGAGCCAATCAGCTGTTTCATTTACAGCCTTCGTAATAATATAATAGTTCAACAATTTGAGTTCATTTCATAAGGACAATGCAGGGACATCGCGCGGGGACTTTGCAGGGACTTATCCACAATTGTCCCTGCATTAAATGGTCTTGTCCCTGTGACAGACCTCATCAGTAATGGCATCTGCCATGTAGTTTGCAAGGTGCAAATGAATGTTCTTTGGGCACCGGGCAGTGTAAAATCGAACCCATTAAACGCCATCAATCGTCATCATATCGTTCCAAACAACCATTATTAATCGTCACCCTCTGATCCAACGAAAAACGCCCCGTTCTTCCAGTCCTCCATAAGTTCCTCAATGGCATCGTGTTGTAACGACGTCTCCAAGAACCAATCCAGAAACGCAATCGGCACGCGTTCAAACCCGGAAAGGGAGCGGCGACTTTTCTTCAAAACAAGCCCTTCGGCCAACAGGTCGAAGGGCTTTCTTTTTGTTGTCACTAGACTTGTGGCACTCAATGATCGGTTCAATAGTATCGCGTCAAGAAGCTCACGACGGGCCGCGTGATCGCCGGTTTCCCACCGTTTTGCCGCTTCCTGAGCCAAATCGAAGACCTCCAGCACCTGTTCAAATCCTGTCAGTGGCGCAGCCTTGCTGGTCTGGATATCCATCCGGGCCTGGGCGATCTGGTCTTTGAATTGGCTGGTCTTGGTGGTGAACGTTTTCTGGTCGAGCCCACCTGCCAAATAGGCGTCCAAAAGGCGTTGCTGCATTTTCTCAAGATCGGACACACGACGCTTGAGCGACTTGGCCCGTTCGGCCCGCAGAAGCGTATCGTCCTGAAACGCAGCAATGATGCTGTCGCGGAACCACTGCCTTTCCTTGTCGTCTTTGATGCGGATCGAACGCAGGTCGGTCAGGATGGCCTCCTCCAGGTCCTCCTGCCGCCAGCGGAGCTTGGGATGGTCAGCATCAGGATACACGTTGCCACAGCGGTAGTAGACGTACTCGCGAACCTTGCCACTCTTGTTTTTTCGGCGGATGCGTTCGGAGGTGATGCCATACCCGCAGTGGGCACAGACGAACATGCCCGAAGCCAGGTAATGGTTGACCTTGTTGCTGCGCCGGTTCTTGCGTTTGAGCAGTGCCTGACATTGGTCGAAGGTGTCCTGGTCGATGATTGGCTCGTGCTTGCCGACAAACAATTCATCGCGGAGCCTGACCAGCCCGGTGTAGTACGGGTTGTTGAGAATGTAGGAAATCGCCGTGCGACTGAACCGTGGCACGCTTGGTCGGTAAACGAATCCCTCCCGGTTTAGCACATCGGCGACCTGTTCAAACGTCATCGTCCCGGTGGCATAGAGTTCAAAGATGCGGCGAACGGCTTTGCATTTTTCAGGATGCGGGTGGATCGGCCTTTCCTTATCTGTGGGCACATTCATGTATCCGTAGGCCGCAAGCCCAGACGTCCAGCCCTGCCGCACGCGTTCTTCGATCCCCTTGAGTACCTCTTGCCGCAGGTTGTCCGAATAGTACTGAGCGACCGCTGCCATGATGTTGAAGGACAACGCACCTGCTGCCCCGGTCCCGAACTGGTTGTCGACGAAGGCGAGTTTGATCCCATGCTTGTCTTCGATCTCCTGCATGCGCACCGCGTCTTTCATATTGCGGCAGATGCGGTCGAGTTTGTGGGCCAGGATATAGTCGATGTTGTGCCGCTTGGCGTTGGCAATTACCCATCGGACCATGTGGTTGAACGTCACACGTTCAGCACCGCGCTTGGCTGATTCTGCCACGACAAATTCACGGACGATTTCCCAGCCTTCGCGTTGTGCCCGTTCGCGGGTGATCCGCAGTTGGGCATCGATGGAATAGCCTTCACGTTGTTCGCGCGATGAGACGCGAGCCCATATCACACATTTATTGCTCATCGTTTTGACCTCCGATCTCTCTGAGCACGCGTGCCAGATTCTTGACATTCATCAGAATCTCAATGACCTCCTTGTCGGGTAGTTCGTAGCCGTATCGTGGCGACCATAGCCGCCGTGTGGCGTC
>PAIY01000182.1 GCA_002704825.1 Phycisphaeraceae bacterium | reverse complement strand
GATCACCTTCGCGTGCAGGTTCTGCGCAGTGGCATGCAACTGGGAGAGGCCTTCGAACAGATCAACCGCATTGACAATGAACTGGAAAAACGACTGGACTTCGCCTTCAGTCAGAAGTACGGCTATCTCACCGCCTGCCCGACCAACGTCGGCACCGGTATCCGCGTCAGTGTCATGATGCATTTACCTGCACTCAAACTCACCGGTGAGATTGACAAGGTCAAACGTGCTGCCAAGGATATGCACCTGGCTGTCCGTGGCATGTTCGGTGAAGGTTCCGATGCCATCGGCGATTTGTTCCAGATTTCCAACCAGACCACGCTCGGCCGCGGTGAACAGGAAATTCTCGCTGACTTCCAGCACACCGTCGTCCCGCAGATCATCGCCTATGAACAGCAAGCGCGACAGGCACTCGTTCGCCAGCGTCCGGCATTGCTTGATGATGGTATCTGGCGTGCCTGGGCGGTTCTCAATAATGCCCGGCTCATGCGTACCGATGAAGTCCTGAGCCTGATTTCACAGGTCCGACTGGGCGTGACCATGGGACGGCTTGAGATGGTGAGTATGCGGACGCTCAACGAGTTGTTCCTGATGACGCAACCTGCTCACCTGCAGAAGCTCATGGGGTCTGACCTTGATCCGGCCCAGCGTCGCGAAGCCCGTGCCACACTCATTCGCAAGCGTCTTGGCCAAGCCTGATCGCCTTCTCAGTGTTTGGATAAGACCGTGTTTGGGCCTGTGTTTTCAACCGTTTTAGCCCAAAGTCAGCTTGACATCTATCGCTTTCTCGCATGTTCATTTACATCTTTGCAAGCAGTCTGTAAATCGCCTTGTATCGTGGTGGCCGAAGGTTTATAGTGCATGTGCCTTATGATGACACCAAAGCCGTTTTGGTTGAACAATATAGATTATCCTTCAAGGAGACTCTGATGGGGTTACGCGAAGATATCCTCAGTCATCCGGTTTCTGAACTGGACCTGCGTGAGATTCTCACGCTGTCACCGGATGACACCGTACAAGCCGCCGTCCGTCTGATGCGACTCAAACGATTGGGTTGTGTCATGGTGGTTGATGAACAGGGCAAACCTCTGGGCAAGTTCACCGAACATCGCCTGCTGGTGAAGCTTGTTGAAGACAGCCAGGCCTTGATCCGTCCGCTCAAGGAAGTCATGGTGACCGATTGGGCTGAGGTCAAACTCAACGACCCGATTGCCAAGGTGCTCGATGCCATGCAGAACCATGGCATGCGTTTTGTGATCGTGCTTGATGATGATGGCAAAGCCATTGCTTTGACCGGTCAACGCGGCATGATGGAATACATCGCTGATCACTTCCCCCGACAGGTGAAGGTGCATATGATCGACGATGCCAAGCTTTACATGGACCAACGGGAAGGAGCCTGATTCGATGAGAAGAAAACGTCGCAAAAGTACAGAGGGTTCATTTTCCGATCCATTGAGCGATTACTCCACACCGGAGTTTGATGACTCGCTTGAAGAAGCACTCTGTGATAATGACATGACCGTGATGGATCTCACACCGATGGTCACAGTGAATCTGGAGACCACGGTAGCCAAGACGATGCAGATTCTCGCCGAAGCTGGTGTAGCCTGTGCGTTGGTCATTGATGATGAACAGAAGCTCCATGGTGTGTTCACGGAACGTGATGTACTCGATAAGGTTGCTGAGCAGTATTTTATGGTCAAAGACCTGCCGGTGCGTGTGGTGATGACGCATGAGCCGGTCTGTGTGTATGACATGGACATGCCCGCCAAGGCGTTGAACCTGATGGCTACGGGTAATTTCCGACATGTGCCGGTGCTGGATGCCGATGACAAACTCGTCGGTGTCCTGGGACCACGTCGCGTGACCGGTTTCCTCAGTAAGCATACCACGAGTTGATTCGCTCAGACACCGACAGAACAGATTAAGCACAAACCGCTGGATTCACTGCGAATTCAGCGGTTTTTTAATGTCCAGACTTTTGCAGTGTCGCAACGATTTTGAGTTGTGGCTTGGCCAACGGCAGGTCACCGAGTTGATCTAGACGACGCCAGAGTCCGGCGTTTTTTCTCAGTCGGCCGGTGACATGGATGGCTTGCCAGTGCGTGAAGGTGATGGTGCGGTGGGTCGTCTGGTGTATGAAGCTTTGGCATTGTTCGAGCTTGCCAACCTGTAAGCCCAACTGTTCTTTGATTTGGTCAGGTAGTGTTTTCTCATGGGCTGCTTCGAACGTCGGTATCTGCCACATGTTTGACCACAAGCCATCGGAAGGGCGTTGAGTAAAAAGAAACTGGTCTTTGCGTTGGATGCTGACCACGTGGTGTGTCACCTTGGTGGGTTTGTTCTTTGGCGTCCGCTTAGGCAGTGACTCTTCAATGCCTTGTTCACGTGCTTGGCAGTGCTTGATCATCGGGCACGTCAGACAGGTAGGGGACTTGGGCGTACAGACCATCGCGCCAAGATCCATCATCGCCTGATTAAAATCACCAGCACGCCTGTCGGGGACAAGTAACTGGGCTAACTCCCAAAGCTGTTCCTTGACTTGTTTCTCATCCGTTGATTCGGTAATCGCAAACCAACGAGATAACACGCGCACGACATTGCCATCGAGTATCGGGGCAGGGATATCGTATGCAATGGAAGCAATCGCGCCCGCGGTGTAGCGGCCGATGCCCGGGAGTTTGAGCAATTGTTCGACTGTGTTGGGTACCACGCCAGCATGTTCATTGACGATTTGCTTGGCACAGGCATGCAGGTTTCGAGCACGCCGGTAATATCCCAACCCCTCCCATAGTTTGAGAACCTGTTGCTCGTCGGCATCTGCTAAATCTCTGATTGACGGGAACGCTTCGGTGAATCGGTTGAAATAGTCAATCACCGTGGCAACCTGCGTCTGCTGAAGCATGGTTTCAGAGAGAAGGACATGATATGGATTAGGAACCTGCGGTCGGATCGCGCGCCAAGGCATGACTCGGGCATGTTGGTCATACCAGGCCAGTAAACGGGACACCAACTGTTTCTCAAGGCGGGGCGGGCAGTCAATCATGCCGATAGCTTAGCCGATTCACAAATTCGCTGCTTTGGGCTTCAGAGATAGATATCAGCGAACATCCAAAAGGATTTTACACGCTGCGAAATGCAGGTCCGAATTGTTGTCAAAGACGGAAAATCTGAGCAAAGGCTTAGTCTTTTATTCTTTTGATGGTGTTATTGGAATTAATCATTCAGGTATATCCACATTTACCCGATTTGCATGCTGTGCGTCTTGGTTCGCTCGTGCAGATGGTCCAAACACAACGAACGGATACACGATTCAAAACGTCACTGGAACGGACAACTGATGTATCGTCGCCCAGTGAAAACTTCAATTGATACGTATCTTCAGATGCGGAGAGAAATCATGTTTGGGAAAATGACCATCGGTAAGAAAATCGGCGTCGGCTTTGGTGTGGTGATCGGGCTGGCTTTTGTTGTCGGGTACATCGGGTTCTGGGCGTTGGGAGATGTGACGGAGATTGTCGACAAAGCCGATGATGCCAGCACGCTTCGACGTTATGCCCTTGAATGCCGTCAGATCGAAAAGAACTTCATGCTGCGAAACGATCCACGGTATGTCAATGAAAATCACGAGAAAATTCAGACCATTCTCTCGCAGATCCAGGAGACCGATGCCAAGCTTCACGATCCCAATGACAAGCAAGGTATTGCTCAGGCGCGTGAAAATGTCAATCAATACAAGCAGGCATTTGATCAGTGGGTGCAGATTAATCAACAGCAGAATCTGTCCCAGCAAGCCATGCTCAATCATGCACAGCAGTTCATTCAAGTCTGCCAGACACTCAAGGATTCCCAGCTTCAGCAAATGACGCAACTCAAGACCAAGTCCGAGCAAACGCTTGAGCGTGTCAATGAAGTTACCGAAGCGGCGTGCTTGTTGATTCAGTTGGCCAAGGATTGTCGCATCCATGAAAAAGACTACCAGATGCACGGCCATGAAGAGAGTCTGCACCTTTGTCGTCAGACCGTGTTACGAATCAAACAGCAATGCGAATCGCTTGATAAAGTCATTACGGATGATCAGGGACGCAATCAGGTGGCCATGATTCTCCAAAGCGCCAATGCCTATGAGCAGCAACTTGAACGTTGGGTCACCTTACGTCATAACAAAGTCCAACGCAGTGAAATGATGTCCGCTAATGCCCAGACTCTCAATGCGTCTTGTCAGAATATGATCACAACGCAGACTCACGATGCAGATGAAGCATTGGAACTGCTTGCAGATATCACGTCCTTTAGCCGCGCCCATCTCAAGTGGGCTGCTGGTGTCCGTGAATTTTTGATCAACAAAGATCAAACGGAACTTCGTGTTCAGAAAGACGGTACGCAGTGTTCGTTTGGCAAATGGCTGAGCAGTGACGATTTTGCGGACCATGTTCAATCAGCCGGGGTGAATTTCAAGAACATTGTGGATCAAATGAAAAGTGACCACATCGCTTTGCATCAGTCGGTGATCAAAGTTGAGCAGGCCCGTCAGGCGATGAACAATCAATGTGTGGATACATTCAACCGGGAAACGTTGCCGATACTCAATCGACTGTTGCCGACTTTTACCAAGTTGGAAGAAGAAACCGCCAGGATTTATCAGGTGAAGTCGGATAATCGTAACCGGGCTGCTCAACTCATTGAGTTGGCTCAACAGGCGCGATTGAATGAAAAGCAATATGCGGTGATGCCGTCAGCAAAACTTGTTGATGAAAATATTCAGTGCCTTGGCAAGATGGATGCGATTTATGCATCGCTAATCAGCAATCTTGAAGACCCCGCATCCAAGGCTGTTGTCGGACAAGCTCACAAGGCAACTGAGCATTATCAGGCAGCTTTTACTCAGTGGGTGGACATGCAGAAGCAGCAGAATGAATCTGAAAAGTCCATGCTCACGTCCGCCGATTCGCTGATTTCGTATTGCAAACAAATGCAGCAGGAACAGTTGGTCACCGGGCATCAAATCACGAAACAGACCAACAGCATGTTGGCTGTGAGTCAGGAACAAGCTGGTCATGCCAACTTGCTGATTCTTCTTGCACAGGATTGCCGAATCAATGAAAAGGATCTGATTGCCAGGCAAGATCTGAAATTGATGCAGACGGTCAATAGTAATCTGAAACAGATTAGTCAGATTTGCGATGAGATGTCCGAGAAGTTCACGCGTGATGTGGATCGAAAACAAGTCAGTCAGGTGCGTACACTTGCTGATCAGTATCACCGAGCATTAGATCAATGGGGCCAACTCAGTGAGCAGCAGAAAACACGCTCGGACCAAATGATCAAGTCCGCCCGTGATTTCGTTGAGCAATGTGAGACACTTAATCAGGTTCAGAATGATAAACTTGCCGCCAAGATTCATTCTGCTGACATCATGATATTATCTGGTACCGGTTTGATTCTGCTACTGGGTATCGCGCTTGGCTCGGTCATTGCACTGGGGATTATCCGATCACTGCGACGCATCATCGACGGACTTTCCGCCGGTTCAGGTCACGTCTCCACCGCAGCAGGACAGGTTGCCTCATCCAGCCAATCCATGGCAGAGGGCGCTTCTGAACAGGCATCAAGTCTGGAAGAAACCTCCGCAACGTTGCAGGAAGTCAGTGCCACCATTCGCAGTAACGCATCCAATGCCCAGAAGGCCAATGAGACTGCCATCAAGACACGTGGTTTATCTCAGCAGGGAAATGATGCCATGCGTCGACTCTTGGAGACCATGAGCAAGATCAAGGAATCCTCCAGCCAGACCGCCAACATTCTTAACACCATTGACGAGATTGCCTTCCAGACCAACCTGCTTGCATTGAATGCTGCAGTGGAAGCTGCCCGCGCCGGTGAAGCTGGTAAAGGTTTTGCGGTTGTCGCAGAGGAAGTCCGGTCATTGGCTCAGCGCAGTGCAGAAGCATCCAAGTCAACTGCACAACTCATTGAACAGGCATGCTCCAATGCCGAGCAGGGCGTGGACATGGCTCAGCAAACCGAGCAGGCCTTGGCTCAGATCGATACGGCTATCACCGAGGTGACCAATCTCATCAACAATGTTTCAGACTCCAGCACCCAGCAGGCAGATGGCATTGAACAGGTGGATAAGGCTGTGTCTCAGATTGACCAGGTCACACAGTCCAACGCTGCGCTGGCCGAAGAATCTGCTGCTGCCAGTGAAGAACTCAATGCCCAGGCGTCCGAGATGAACAACATGGTTAACGAGTTGGTTGCCATGGTGCTCAGTCGATCAGAGCAGCGTCAGGTTGCAAGACAGCAAACCGTGTCTGCTGCAGACTGAGTGCTTCACAAACTGAATCCTACGGATGATTGCAGAAGGTCTGAGTTTGTGTACCCAGGCCTTCCACAGTCACTTCCACTTCATCACCGTCTTTGAGAAACTGCGGCGGATTCATGCCCATGCCAACCCCTGGGGGCGTGCCGGTGCAGATGACATCGCCTGCTTCGAGTGTCAGGAACTGGCTGATGTACTGCACCAGAAACAGCGGTTTGAAGATCATGTGCTGTGTATTGCTGGATTGGCGGACCTCGCCGTTGACTTTTAATTCCAGATTCAGATTGGCAGGATCACCCACTTCATCCGGCGTGACCAACTCCGGCCCCAAAGGCAAAAAGGTGTCACAGCTTTTACCCTTGAACCATTGACCACAACGGTTTTTTTGAAAGTCCCGTTCCGAGACATCGTTGGCGGTGCAGTAGCCTGCAATGTGATCCGCGGCTTCTTCGGGTGTTTGGAGGTATTGGCCATCCTTGCTGATGACGATGGCAAGCTCCACTTCCCAGTCGGTGTGCGTGCTGTGTGTCCCGGCTTTGAGATCACGTGGGATCAGCACTTTGTCAAACGGACCGTTGAGTGCATTGCCATACTTGGAAAACAGCAGCGGTTCGTCGGGCACTTTCGATTGGGACTCGGCTGCATGATCCGCATAGTTTAACCCCACGCAGATGATCTTGTACGGCCGAGCCACCGGGGCGCCCCAGCGTTCGTTAACCGGGACCTGGCGAAACGAACTGATGTCCCGAGCAGCAAGCCACTGCAATCCGTCATTGGCAAAAAAGTCGTGGTTCCAATCCGTGAAATGATCCGAGCAATCCCAACGTTTACCGTCATGAACAATGCCCGGCTTTTCCGATCCCTTTTCGCCAAATCGAATCAATCGCATCTGCTGCCCCTTTTTCTGAATATGTCAACCGTGTTTGCCATGACCAATGTCATGTAGGCATAGAAATCATCCAACACGATGATGTCTCGGTGGTGAATAAATGGTATCAGAAAAGTTGAGATTGGCGACTGATCAGTCGTAGCGGAAAACGCCCTTACGCCATGCGTACACAAACGCGATGACCGTTGTCAGGACGAAAAAGAGCATGCGTCCCAGGAACACGATCGGCAGGTCGCTGTGTTCAGACAGGCTTGGGAAGACCGTTGCCCAGGGATAAAGGAAGACAATCTCCACGTCGAAAACCAGGAAGGACATGGCCACGATGTAGAACCGGACGTTGAAGCGACGACGGGCCGAGCCCACCGGATTCATACCCGACTCATAGGTCATGCCCTTGATCTTGCCTTGTTTCTGAGGCCCCAGGAGGTGCGTCAGGATCAGGTTGGCGACAGCAAAAATCACTGCCATCATGATCAGGACGGCAACGGCGCCATAGTGGCTGAAAGATTCTTGGGCGAGGAGTGTCAACATGCTCCAAATAGTAGTTTTTTTATCTCTGGTTTGCAAACAAACATTCCACCAGAACTTGGGAATGCAATTGCTTCAAGAACGTCACCGTGCTCTGGATTTCTCAACTTGTCCCCGCAAGCCGTTTGTTTAAACTAGTCACATGCAGACCTACCTTGATCTCTTGCAGTATGTCCTGGACCATGGCGTGGACAAATCCGACCGCACCGGCACCGGGACCCGATCCATCTTCGGCTACCAGATGCGCTTCGACCTGGCCAAAGGCTTCCCGCTGCTGACCACCAAAAAAGTCCACACCCGGTCGGTGTTCATCGAACTGCTCTGGTTTCTGCGGGGCGAAACCAACATCAAGTATCTGCATGACCACAACGTCACCATCTGGGATGAATGGGCGGACGAAGACGGCAACCTCGGCCCGGTCTACGGTTCGCAATGGCGCAGCTGGCAAGGCGCGGATGGTCAGACTTACGATCAGATCACCAAGCTCATCGAGCTCATCCGTACCAATCCTGATTCCCGTCGCCTGATCGTCAATGCCTGGAAAGTGGATGAGGTCGACAAGATGGCCTTGCCACCGTGTCATACCATGTTCCAGTTTTATGTGGCCAACGGGAAGTTGTCCTGCCAACTCTATCAACGCAGTGCCGACATTTTCCTGGGCGTGCCGTTTAACATCGCAAGCTACGCGCTGCTCACGCACATGATCGCCCAGGTTTGTGATCTTCAGGTCGGCGAGTTCGTGCACACCTTTGGTGATGCTCACATCTATTCCAATCACATGGATCAGGTCAAGCTTCAACTCTCACGCGACACCCGCACCTTGCCAACGCTCAAGCTCAACCCGAATGTCAAAGAGTTGTTGGACTTCACTTATGATGACATCACCATCGAAGGCTACGATCCGCATCCCGTGATCAAAGCCCCGATTGCTGTTTAAAACCGCTTGCGGTTTAGCGCGTTTCATATTTTGATGACGATAAATATTTTGAATCGAGAATACCCGTTATGCATCTAGCCATGATCCTGGCCTTGTCTGAGAATAACTGCATCGGCAAAGATGGCGACATGCCCTGGCATCTACCCGATGAACTCAAACATTTCATGAAAACCACCACGGGGCACAGCATGATCATGGGACGCAAAACCTTTGAGACATTTGCCAAGTTGCTCCCCAATCGTCGGCATATCGTCATCACACGCCAAGTCGACTACCAGGCACAGCAAGAAGTCGATGTGGTGAATTCACTCGATGCTGCGATTGATATCTGCAAACACGAGGACAAAGTCTTCGTCATCGGCGGTGCTGAGATATACCGGCAGGCCTACGACAAATGTGACCAGCTCTATCTCACCATTGTCCATGCCAGTTTTGATGGCGATACTTATCTCAACGTCATCGACCTCAACGACTGGCAGGAGATCGAAAAAGAGTTTCACCCAGCAGATGACCGTAACCCCATCGATTACACCTGCTACGTCTATCACCGAAAATAACCCAGATCAGCTCAGCAACATCAAGTCAGCCTATCCATCTTATTTGGCATGTCGCTGTACACGACTGATTCTGTTATAATCCCGTCCAACCCAGTAGGGCGATTAGCTCAGTTGGCTAGAGCGCATCGTTTACACCGATGATGTCACTGGTTCGAGTCCGGTATCGCCCATTTTTTAAGAACCGCATTCCAAAAGGTTTGCGGTTTTTTGATGCGCTGGAATATTCCTGGCAAAATATGCCATGAATTTGTTTGCTCCGCATTTTGCTCCATTTTCACTCAAGTCATTGGCCGGCTGGCATGCTTGAGTCGCTGTGGGGAATGGTTGCCAAACAATGTGATGTTGATAGAGGTAATTTTGGGAATCCGATATTTGAAGATTCTGCGCATTTGAAATGCAGGTGGGCACCTCATGGGTATGCGGTGAGTCGCTTATGTATTACGTGTATTCTTGTTGTTGTGACTGAGTGCGGTGTCTTACTCGTGCTGTGGTGGTGCCGCTGATTCTCGGATGATTAACTGTGTCGTCACGCGTACCTGGCATCCGTATTCGAGTTTGGTTTGACGTGAATCCAGACGTACTAGTAGTTGCTCGACGGCGCGTCGCCCCAGATCGCCTGTGGGAACATGGACCGTTGTCAATGCAGGCGTCATGAACGTTGCGCCTTCCACATCATCAAAACCGACAATACTCAAGTCTCGTGGAACCTGCAGGCCACAGTGTTGTGCAGCACGAAGGACGCCCAGGGCAACCCAGTCATTGCAGCAGAAAAGCGCGGTGGGGCGATCAGGCTTGTTGAGCAGATGAATCATCCGCTGTGTCGTTTCCTCAATGTGACTGGTACCTTCACTGATCCATTCGTTCTTGACGGGGAGTCCAGCTTCGAGCATATGCCAGGTAAAACTCACGCGACGTTCGTGGTATGCCGGATTGCCCACGCCCCCGACATAGCCGATATTGCGATGCCCAAGTGAAGTGAGATATTCGACCACACTGGCAACGCCCTGGAAATTGTCAATGGTCACCACATCTACAGTGGCATCACAAATCATGTCGACGAGAATCAATGGTTGTTTACAATTCCTGGTGAATTCAGTCAGGTCGGGGCTGGGCTCGCCGATGAGCAGGGCGCCTTTTTTCTTGCCCGCATTCAGATCGGTGAGAAACGGCTTGGCGGTCAGGTCATGACAGACTTGAAGCATGGCTTTGAGATTGCGATGACGCAGTTCGTCCAATACGCCATCGACAATGTGCTGGAAAAACGAATTGGATAATCTCAGGGCAGGGGAGAAGAGTTGTTGGCCTGCGATCTTTTCCATGGGGCCGACTTCGAGGCCGTCTTTGCCAACGTGTATTTGTTCAAGCGATCCGCGTTGGAAAAGAATCACTTCAACAACGTTGGCTGTATCGGTTTCTTCCGATTTGGCGCGGCGTTTGTCAGGCATACCGCGTGGTGGATTTTTGGGGACATAGCCTTCTTCCCGAATGGCACGTTCAACACGTTGACGTACACGCTGACTCACTGAGCCACTGTTATTGATCACGCGCGATACCGTGGCGGGTGAGCAGCCTGCTGCTTTACTGATGTCAATCACCGTTGTCATTTTGACCGCCTTGTCTATCTTTGCCTGGTGAGTTTGGCATGGTGTACTGTGACATTGTACGAGCCATCGGTCACCATATGATCCTGTAAAAATTGAAAGATTTTTCAATTCTTCATGATACATCGATTCGGATTATAAGCTAGTTTTCATTTTTTTCACAACTAAAAATGATTTTGGTTAATTTTAGATTGCATTCCCGAAGAGTCAAGGTGTTTGTATATAATGTTTTAGTTGGATTATTTATGTTTTCATGAGATTTTAGGATGATATTTATTTTCATTTTTTTACATTGATTTTTCAAAGCAGATGTCTATCATCCCGTAGAACCCAGGCAAACTCAGGTGGGGGATGTGCGGTTTGAAGATATTCAGGATGCGTTGATTCAAATGCGTTTTGTGATTGATGGGTAGCCCCAATTCGGGGATGTGCAGGTATCGGGCAATAATCAACAGACATTGGTCAAAGGGAGCTGATGGATCATGAACAAGTCAAAAGCTTTTACGCTGATTGAACTTCTGGTGGTCATCGCCATTATTGCCATGCTTGTGGCCATTCTCCTACCCGCTTTAAGTGCTGCCCGTGAGGCGGCTCGAAGTGCTCAATGTATGTCCAACATGCGTCAGATCGGCATTTGTGATGAAATCTATCGCAGTGACAATGCCGAATACTTCACGCCGTTCATGCGTACCGATACGTACATGGGCAATGCCAAAAAGGGACGTTTCAATAACGGTTATGAAGACAAGCTTTGGTATCAGTGGCTTTATCCCTACTCCCGGACCTACGCCATTTTCAATTGTCCGACCTACGACATCTCTGGCGATATGGCAGGCAGTGGGCCGACCGGTGTCGGAAGTCACGTGATCAATAAACGGGGGGAACTGGGCAAAGATGATGCCATCGAACCGGGGACGGCCGGGACCAATGGTAAGCTGCAATGCAACTACACGCGACAGATCCGCCTGGGCAAGACGGAGTACCCACTCTCAACGGACAACTATTTTGTAGCACGTCGACAGTTGATGCGTTTCTTTGAAGTCGAGCAACTCGCCGGTGCCCAGGGTGTGGGGTTATCTGATATTTTCTCAACCATGGATGGGACCTGGTGGGTAACCGAAACCGCCGACATTCCCGTGGATGATTGGCACGCATGGAACACAACGGGCAATCCGTGGCGTTTTGTTCACCAGGGCAGTGCTTCGAACAATCTCTATCTTGACGGTCATGTTGCTGCAAAGAAAACTGAAAACTATCTGGAAGCAACGATCAAAATTCTCAATCAGAACGTGACGCTGCTTTATACCAATTGAAGTTTAATTGGTTGTTAAATATCGCTTGATTCAAAATATCAAAATGGGCATCACGGGAAATTGTCAATATAACAGTCAATTTATCGCAGGTTATGATCATGATGAAAAAGCACGCATTTACACTCATTGAACTACTGGTTGTCATTTCGATCATCTCATTATTGATTTCCATACTCTTACCTGCATTGGGTGCAGCGCGTAAGGCAGCCCGAACATCAATGTGTTTAAGTCGAATGCGACAAGTCCTGGTCACCAACTATGCTTATCAGGCTGACTATAAAGGTTACAACACGCCGCTATGTAAAGATTCGGGCCATCAGGATTATTGGGGGGCAGATCAAGGCAAATATCGCTGGCAGAATTACATGCAAGTCTACAGTGGTAACTACAATATCTTTAACTGTCCCGAACGTGAAGTGCACTACCCGCAGCATTCCGTCCTGAACCAAAAAACCGAACATCCTGACTTTCCTGGCTGGTTTTTAAATCGTGGACAATCTCTCAACGCCGGTGCCCGAGCCAATATGGCCTGGTCGAAGTATGTCGGGGGCTATGCAGACGTCGATCCGCGTCGAAATGAAGACGTCGAAGATGTTCTCGTTGAAAAGGGTTTTGGCAGACTGGCCAATGCGGTGGCAGTTGCGGATGGCAGTTTCTGGACCACAACCAATAGTGATAGAGGTGCTACGGTGGACTACAGTATTTTCCAGCCTTCACGTTATGTCCATACTGGCCGCATTAATCTTGGCTTTTTGGATGGTCATGCCGCGACAAGAGTTGCTGAAGATATCGATTCTCGCCCCTGGCCCAATGGTGGATACATCACAACTCAGACACAGTAACTCTGCCCCTTGCTGTGTAAGACTGAGCATGCGTATGAGCTCAATTTATTTTCATTAACTCAGTAACCTCTGCCAATCAGACGACGCTTGTCGTCTGGAGATACACCATAAAGGTTGTTTCATCATGAAGCGTTTTGCATCAAGTCTCGTTTTACTCACTTTGCTATTCACCTATACAGCTATCAAAGCACAACAAATTATCCCCAGCGACAAAGGATTGGTGATTCATGCTGGTGCGTTAGGTGAGTTGACTTTGCAGTATCCATTGCTCATCACCAATACGAATGGGACAGTGCAACCGAATGGGCCCGTGAAAATCTCTGATCAGCAGGTTCATATCTCCTATGCCGATGGCAGCGGATTGGTGATTGTTTGCAAAGATGGTGTATTCAATTTCCAGTTTCACGATCTGTCTGACGATATCAAATCCATTAAATTGCAGATGAACCTGCCGATTGAATTGAAAGATGGGGCAAAATGGGACCTGGGGAAAAACGGTTTCAAAGACTTCCCTGCTCAAACCTCCGCTGACCCATTCCTGTCTCGTGGGAACATGCGCGACCTTGCCCTTCGCAAGGGTGATGACGGATTTGCAATGCACATCGAACACGGTTATCAGCAACTCCAGGACAACCGGAAATGGAATGACAAAAAGTTTTATTGGATGGCCTCAACGCACCTGCCACGCGTCAATGGCAATCGCTCGTACTACACGATCAAATTCACGACACTCGATGGCAAGACGCTCCTCTCACCAGCTTCAACGTCTGACGTTTCGGCAGTAACTAAACCGGCTTCTGCAAAGGCAAACACAGCGGCGCAGGTCTCCGTCAAGTTAGGGGAAAAGGGCATCACGTTCGATCTCAATAGTGCAGGTCAGTTCACTTTGCAGTACCCCAAACTCACCGGGCTCAAACCTGCAACCCCCGTGCGCGTCAATAATCAATCTGCATTGCAGACCGAGCTTGAATATGTCAACGGTGCCAAGGCCATTTTGACCCTTGATGATCAACGTCAAATCAAGATGGTGTTTGACAATCTCCAGAATCAGGCCAAGGCGATGCGCGTTGAGATGCCGGTGCCGATTACATTTGCCAAGGGTGGTAAGTTCGCTGCAGGTGATCAACAGGGAGCTGCGTTCCCCGAAGAAAAACAGGACAAACCGTTTCTCTATCAAGGCAACACCGATAAGATCACGCTCATACATCCAACGGGTCCGGGCTTCACTTTGACACTTCCCAAATACGGCTTTCAGCAACTGCAGGACAATCGGCATTGGAAATGGAACACTTTTTACTGGTGGTATAGTCGCAGCCTTCCCAACGATGCAAACCGTGCGGAATTTGTGATTCAGGTCGGTGATCTTCCCGGTGGTGCAGTCAAAGCCAAGCCTGTGGTTGATC
Source organism: Phycisphaeraceae bacterium (assembly GCA_002704825.1). Lineage (GTDB taxonomy): Bacteria > Planctomycetota > Phycisphaerae > Phycisphaerales > Phycisphaeraceae > UBA7800. The sequence continues at coordinate 19,623 of PAIY01000182.1, read as the reverse complement.
AGTTCGGTCAATGGATTGAAGCCGACTTCCCAGGCAAGGTGCACAGCATGGAAGAACTCAAGGCCGATGCAGCAGCAGACGAACAATACTACGCATCACTGACCCCACCGCAGCTTGATCCCTACGGTGGTATCCCCGGCTCAGGCAAGCAATACAATCTCAAAGCAACCGGTTACTTTCATCTGGACAATATCAAAGGCAAACACATTCTGGTCACACCCCGGGGAAATGCGTTCTTCCAGTTGGGGGTTTGCAGTCTGACACCCTGCGATGATTACACGCGTGTCCGAGGCCGTGAAGAAATTTACCAGTGGCTACCCAGCCAATCCGACCCGCAGTTTAAATCCGCGTGGCGTCCCAATGACTCAGGTGTCTTTTCGTTTCTTCTGGCCAACCGCATTCACAAGACTGGTCAACCCTTCGACCAACTTGAATATGTCGACATGTGGATCACACGCGAACGCAAGTGGGGCTTTAACAGTCTCGGCGCATTCTGTCCCGTGGGCGGGAAAGTCAATGATGTTCTTGCCAAGCACAACTATCCCTTCGTGGGACACCTGCCTTTGGGGAATCTCAAAATGGTTCCTGATGCACATTTGATCTGGGACCCGTTCGTCCCCGGCATTGAGCAGGAGATGGATCGTCGTATGGCCAAGTATGCCAGCGAGTTCGCCAACGATCCACTGCTCATTGGCAGTTTCATCACCAACGAACCGCACATTGAGGAAATCCCCAAAGCCGTTCCCATACTCAAAGCCAGTGAATCCGCTGCTAAAGCAAGATTGGTCCAATTGCTCAAGGAGCGATATCCCAATGTTGCTGACTTTGCAAAGGCCTGGAACATCAAAGCGGATCGTTATGAGCAGGTGGGCCAGATGCCGTTGAACATCACCACCAAACAGGCCTCCGAGGACATGCAGGATTACTTCGCATTGTTCCTGGATCGCCGTTACAAATTGGTCCACGATGCCTTCCGCAAACATATGCCCAATCACCTGCTCATCGGTGACCGTTGGATGCCCGGCACATCCAATAATGAGTTGCTCATCGCCACAGCAGCCAAGTATCTGGATATCATCAGCATCAACTACTATGCCGTCGGATTCGATCGGGATTACCTGGATCGCATGCATCGCTGGTCCGGGGGTAAACCGATCCTGCTCAGTGAGTTTTATTACACCAGCCCAGCCGAATCAGGCTTGCCCGGCGGGCGTGGTCTGGCATCACAAGACAAACGCGGCAAAGCCTATCGCAACTATGTCGAAAGCGCGCTGGATACTGGTTATGTGGTTGGTATCGAGTGGTTCATCAATGTCGATCAGGCTGTCACCGGACGCTTTTTCCAGGGCTTTAATGGTGAAGCCAACAACACGGGTCTTGTTAGCGTGGCGGATCGTCCGTACAAGGACATGCTCAAGCACATGATGGATACCAACTACGATTGGTTTAGTGTCTTTAACGGTTCGCGTAAACCCTATCAAATCGATGACCCGAGTTTCCATCTGGCAAAAGGCGGCTCGAAGAAAACAGTCACCATTGACCGTATGACATTGCCGTTCAAACTCGATGGCAAGCGATCCGAGTGGCCGTTAACACCGCCGTATCGCATCGCCCGACCCGGTGCGAAAGCTGAAGCGAGTTTCCGCATGGCATGGGACATGGACAATCTCTACCTCTATGCTGAAGTCTTCGACGAAACACCCATGATCAATACTCAGGACGCTGGCAGCATCTGGAATGGTGATGCACTTGAACTATTCATCGGCATCGAAGAATTTGACCGTGTGGGCAACATGATCTACTCCGACCGACAAGTCATTTTGCGTGGTGCACCAGCTGAACCGGGAAAGAACAAAGCGTGGATTGCCAACATCCCAAAACAACTACCGGTCGATACCATGGTCATACCCAACATTAATAGCAAGGGGTACACCATCGAAGCTGTCATTCCATTTGCATCATTGAATATCGTCCCCAAGTCAGACCAACAACTGCTATTCGATATGGCGCTGGATAATCGAATCACTGATCGCGGTGGACGTCATGAACAGATACTCTACAACGGCAATCAACACGCTTCGCGCAACCGCGGCGTCTGGGGGCGTGCGATACTTGTTGATTAATTCTGTTTTCGATCACACACTAGTCGACATTCACGACGAAAATCCAATACAACAACACACCAATCGCAGCAGTTCGAATGCTGCGATTTGGCATGCGCATTGGAGGATCATACATCGTCTGCAGAGGGCATTGATGCCCCTATCTGGTCACGATCCCTCATTGGATACCCTGTAAGGTTATTTTTGCGAATTAATCCAATTTGTATTTCAAAAGGTCTGTAAAAATTGATTTGAACGTTTTATCATGAATCCATCCTATCTGTATTGGGGTCTACAACTTCTGGCATTTTGATGAAACGAGGACGCGTGTGAATATTCCATTACCGCAGCACGTCTATGCTATTGAGCAGGCGTTGGGCCAACAGGAAGCCTGGAATCAACCACTCTGGGACGCAATCAATCCATACATCAATCAGGCAACATACACCCTCGCGACAGATGTTTGGCAAGGGGATGATCCAGTAGTCTATTGGGTTGAAGTCAGATGTCGATTTGATAACGGCCACGATGTCGTGGGGATGGTACCGTTTCTGGATGCCAGTCAGATAGCCCGGAATATCCCGTTCCCAATCTCTGATGTCTCTGCAGGTCAGCGTGTCTTTCCCCCGTCTAACTGACATATCGCTGGGAAATATTATTTCATCCATCAACATGTTGGAATCACCATGAAGCAATTCATATTACTTGTCGTCCTGATTCAAGTTTGTTTATTAGCAGGTTGTGCCAATCGTCCTCTCCAACCCAAGTTGCCAGTGGGTGATGATTGGAAGCAGGTTCAGGAAGTTCAGGCGGAGGTGCAGGCGATCCAGAGTCGTCAGTCACAGCGTCATGTCTGGATTGATGCTCGTGATATTGAATTGCCACTAACCACTTCGGATGACACACCCACCGACACGAAGTTATACAACTTTTATGTCTGGGCAGACAGTTTGGACCCCAGTGCCAAAGTGCAAGACTTGTTACATAACGAATTGGAAGTCGAAGTCACCGGTGCTGATGCAACCATTGAGCCGGTGACCTATCAAAACTCTTCAACGGATACGAATGCCGGCTCAACCAAGAGTCCGAATCTGCTTCGGATTCAGTTCAGTTCTGACACCATCGGCGATTCGATTACGATTGTTGCTTGGTTCAAGGATAAGTATCTCGAGTATGAAACGCAGAGACGTCAAGCGATAGAAGATTTGTTAAAACAGATCGAAGAGCCTCAACTCAATTCTGATGATCGGGATTTACTGTTCAGTAACTTGGAAGACAAGCTGAATCAGAATAATCCATGGGGCGAAATTCGACAGATACGCGTTTTTAATGGCGATCTGCATACTCGGATTTATATGGCCAGCTACGATGAAATTCGCAGTAGCTTTGGGGAAACCTTTGCCAATTATTTTCATGTTGGACGCGTGTACCTCCGCAATAAACATGCTGATAAAAAACTCATCGTGCATACGACATCACTACGGGCTCGATGTTTGTTTTATCGGGAGCCAAACAAGAAAGTGGCCAAGTGGTTTTTGCCTGATGACTTGGATGGAACCTCGCAAAATAACGAAACCAAGCGAAAAGTCCTGAAGCAGGTTGCACGGTCACTTGTCAGTACGGGGTCTGGAAATCAGACCCAAACAGGGCTTTCACGTGATCAAGTTGCAAATTTACTGATGATTGCCCGGGAGCTTGTCAGAGAGACCACCGTCTTGAAGTTTGTGAAAAATGCTGATCGAAATAAAACCAGTTATGTCGCTGTCGAGGCAACGCAGACAAATTACAATGACGATCAAATAACCAAACAATTTCCCAATAAATTTGGTCTTGAGGGATTGACGGACGCACAGAAAAATGAAGCGGTCCAGATTATAAAACAGGCTTATGTACAGTTCAGTGATGTCTATATCAACCATGGTAAAAGTCTCCTTGAAATAGCCAATCAACAAATTGCCAATTCACGTGTTTCAGCTGCTGCACCAATCCCTGATCCATTCCCATATCCGAGCCCTGCTTTGATCAATCTCAAGGACGCTTACAAGGATGCATTGGTGGGCAAGAAAGGGCTTTCAGCAATGACACTTCGTCCTGCTGATCAACTCAAATTTGAAAGTATGCTCAATGATCTTGATGAGGCCATTCAGCGCAAGACATCGCAAATTTTCAGTCAAACCATGCAGCCCGTCACCCCCATGGCAGTCCGTTATGGTGTCAAAACCTCGCCGACAGAAAAATCGTTAGCCAGTTCACCGGATTTATTTTTACAGTCCAAGCTCAGCAGCATCGGCTACATGTGGTCGGACTATTACCGGCCGATGACCTTTGAAAGTGTGCTCATCTCTTTGTTGGACCTCGGCAAACGGGACACCAAGAAAGTCATTATGGATTGGTTGGAAACGGCAGGCGTCTTTGCTGGAGCTTTAGTCGGGTTGGGCTCGATCAATGACGAATTCACGCGACAGGGCTTCTCTGATGCTGTTGCATTATCCACCGGTGTCTTTATCCCCGAATTGCGTAAACGCCTGCTTGATGATCTGGACAGTCGCCTGGAGAGTTTGGGAACACAAAGCCTGGGGACCGTTATCTCCATCCCCCCCAACGAGCCGGTGGATGGCTATGTCTTTTTCCCCAAGGGGCCGATCTTCGGGACAGGGGTTGATGAGTTTAATATCAATGTGCCTTCCTACATCGTGGACATTGACAACGTGGATGTTGTTGTTGACGGCTCACTGGTCGATAAGGATTTTGAATTTTCCTCGGGTGTGCAGGACCCCGCTGAACTGGTGGGTGAAGCCAAGACAAAAGGACATCGGTTACGTGATGAGCGGGAATCCGAACTCACAGCCCTGCAAGGCAAGCTGGAGAATTACACCCTGAGTACCTTGCAACTGGATGTTCGTCGATTATTGCGTCAATCCCCGCCGGACACGATGGGTGCTATGAAGCTGCTCAATGCATACAAGGATGTCTATGGTGATGATGATATGACTTTGATTCTCACCAAACTGGAAACAGAGATTCAAAACAAGTCCAATGTCAGTGACAGTATCAAGATCATGAAAAATGATACCACCGGCACGGATATCACCACACTGAAATTAGTCGGCAGTGGAACACCGACCGTTTACGCCGGTAAATATCAAGTTCGTTTATCGGATAACCCCAATACTCAGACTGCTTTCATGACGTTGACCAGCGGTGCATCGACTCCGCCAATCAAACTCACCGCGACAGAATCAGCTGGCGCGACCAACCAGACAGACACCACCGCTGCAGAGTTACTCTTTAAATCCGCTGATGCAACGGCTGCTGACAATATTCATGCCTGGCATGAACCTTTTATCATCGAAGTGAAAATCGATGATTACGAGGGAATTGAAGATGACCATCTTTATGTCGAACATCGTCTAAGTGGTGCGGATGCCAGGTTCCGTAGCTCGAAGGTTCTGCGACTTGTCATTGAGAAATAACTCATGCAGCTGAACGATACCTGCGTTCTGGTAGACGATAACTCTGTGTTTTAGCACCGGGGCCAAGGTAGTCTTCGAGTTTGAAATAGTTCCGCACGGTATCAAGGTTCATGATCAGCGATTCAAATTCATTGGCATGATAGTCGTAGTTAATGAACCGTTTAAACTCCAGCATCTTGGTCATGAACTCCTGAGCTGAGCCATAGTCGTAAAGCAGACCATGTGTCTTGAGTGAGGCCATGTTTTCATTACGGTTTTTCAGTGTCAAATCATTGATCTTTTCACGCATCGCAGGACTCAGCGAATCCCAATCACCAATCATGTCGTGATCGATCACGCCTGCCTTGAGTTTGGTCGTGCCATCAGGCATTTTGACTGGGATGAAGTAGACGTTATCCAAGTGCCCGTCATACCAGATGATATTCTTGCGAGCCATCTCCGCATAGAGATCAAGCACGGCTTCTTCGTGTTGGTCGGACCACTTGCCAGCTTTGATCATCGCTTGGCGTTTACCGGCTTCCGCAGCGTTGTACAGTTCCTTGTGATCCACCAGTTTCCCTTCGTCCGGCAGTTTTTGAACAATCACATACGGGTTGGCCGGATCGGGATTGATCTCGGTGACTTTCATTTGCCTCACACCACGGGCTTCCAGTAGATCGCTGATTCGCTTGGCATCATGCACCATCTCAATCGCGTCGCGTCCAGCTTTTTCCGCAGCATCTGTCTTGAGAAACTTGATTACTTCACCGGGGCGTTCCTTGATTGCAAAGACACGGCTGTAGGCACCTTCGCCGATAGGCTTACCTACAGTCAACTGCTTACCGTCCGCTGTTTTGACCACATCACCGGTGCTGTAGGTTCGTGTTGGTAGTGGCGTGGGTTGAGCAGCCTGACTAAATGACTTGGGCAATTCAATAGGCTTGGCTTTGGGAGCAGCCGGCACAAAACCAAAGTCCGCAGGCTTTGGGGGGGCAGGCGTCGGAACATCAAATGGATTGTTCCTGGCAGCAGGGTTAAACCCAAACCCACCAGGTATCGGCTGCGGATCAAGGCGTGGTGTCGGCAGTGGTGCCTGCCCCGCATCAAAACCCCCAAACACCGGTGCGCTGGGATCATTGCCAATCCGGATTGGCGCATTGGGATCAAGCGGTGTGGCAACCCGTGGCGTTAACCCATCATCAACGTCCGGCATGCGCGCAGCAGGTGTTGGCAAATCGCGCGCAACCGGCGTTCTGGGATTGGGCAACACGTCATCAAATCGCCTGGTCCCATTGGGCAATGTCTTACTCGGAGTTGGCAGGATATCATCAAACCGTTTGGTTGCACTGGGTAATTCAGTCCTTGCTGTGCCCGGCAGGTTTTCGTCAAAGCCATCCTTGATTCGTTTGGTCCTGGGCAAATCCGTCCTGCTGGCGGTGGGCAGATTATCATTAAATCCGTCTTTGATGCGCGTGGTCCGTGGTAATTCCGTTCTGCTTGCAGTCGGTAGCGATTCGTCAAAACCGTCATTGATTCGCGTGGTTTTGGGGATATCCGTCCGGTTGGCTGTTGGCAGGTTGGCATCAAAGTCATCGTTGAATCGGGTGGTGCGTGGCAAGTCCGCACGTGATGCACTTGGGATATTCTCATCAAACCGATCGTTTAAACGCATGGTTGGATTGTCATCCAATCGATGCCTTAACTCTGAACGACTTAATCGTCTGGGGCGTGCAGCAGACCCATTAGCAGGGCGATTGAATCGACGAAATTCAGCCAACTCATCATCCAGTTGATCAAAGTGTTTGGTCAGATCATCCCCCACACCGCGAACCGGTGAGAACCGATGCGTAGCGCCGGTCAATAAGTCCGAGGCTTCCATTGCACGATTGACGAATTGTTCAGGCGTGAGTTTCAACTTCTTTAATACAAGAGCAAAAGCATCGCCATCATTGCGCACCTTCTCCAAGGCGACCGTTTCATCGATCACGCGCGTCAGGTCTTCGCCGAGAATATGTTTCAAGTCCACGCCTGCGCGATGTGCTGCATCCAACTGGCGGACGAAATACTTACTCGTCTTCATCGCACTTTTTTTGGCAATCTTGTAGCGTTCAGCTTCGGTCAAAGGGACGATATTGCCCCGGTCATCCACCTTGGTCAGGTCTCGACGGAACCGACCTGCATCATCGAGTACGCCTTTATCGTTGAGTTCCTTAAACAGGTTGCCCCGGTTCTCGTTAAAGGAGTTGATGTATTGACCGCGTGTCAATGGCGGGTCTTCTGCTAATGGTGATTTAAGGATGTCAGGATCAATGACACGTTTATCTTTTTGCAATTCACCGACGACATGCTTGATCGTCCCTTCGGTCTGATAGGCTTCGGAGGCATAGTACAAAGCTGCCCCCTGATTATTGCGGAGATTACCCGAAAGGGAAGTGCGCATCCGATCCAGCAGTTCTTTGGCATCGGCTTTGGAAGCTGCTTGGGTGGCAGGATTCGTATCACTGATCAGTTCGTTATACCGACGGAGATTACTGGCAAAGGCACTGCTTTGATCCTTACGCGGAATCTTGAAACTGGCGGGTTTACCATCAGCCAGCAAATCCAAACCATTTTGGTATTGACGCAATTCATCAATGCGCGTGAGTGTTTGGCCATAAAGATCGTTTTGAGCACGCAGTCTTGAATTCGCATCCGATGGATCGAGTCCCAGTTCGTTGATGCGTTTGTTAATGGCAGCACGCGATGCAAACTCACGCGATTCGACTTCTTCGAGCAATCGCTTGATGGCACCTTTGTGTCGACCGGGTGTCGCATTGAGAACTTCGTTGACGTGTTTCTGCCATTGACCGGGTGTCATGTATTTTGCGTTGGCCATGTGTTCATACATGAACTGCTGAACATCATCTGCTCCCTTGGGCCCCAACGCTTTAGCCAACGCGGAGTCTGGGGGGATGAATGAGTACACCGGGTCGGTATAGACATTGGTGTCAAAGACTGTACCGCTTTCACGTCCGCCATAGAGTTTGCGGTAACGCTGGTTAAACTCCGTGATGACACGCTCTGCGCCGGGGCCTTTGATGGACAGGTCATAATCGCTGGTGAGAGTCGTTGAGCCAAAAGCCTGTGCTTCGAGTTTCTGGCCGGTCTTGGCTTCGATCCGACGCATGATATCGTCGAGCAGTTTGTCGACTTCATGCTTGCGGAGTGTACCGAGTTTCTGCAAAAGAACCTTGTCGGTGGGGGAGCCCATTAGGTTGTCGGTAGCTGCTTTCCAGCTTCCACCGAAGTCGTTCATGAGTGTGTTTTTCAAAGCTGCGCGTTGTGCAGGGGACAGATCAACATCGCGGCCGGTGAGCCAGCGCATGTCCGCATCGGAAAGTTCGTGATGCTTGCCGTTCTTCAAGCCTTCCAGAACATCATCAAGAATCGCTTTGCGTTGGCTGAGATTGTCGATCCGATCCTGCAAGGCACGTTTGGCTTTGGGACTGACTTTCAGGTTGCCGGTTTTGGCCTGATCCTGAAGCCTGGCCATGGATTTTTTCGAAGCTTCAAGGCGTTTGTTTATTCGCTTGGCTATGTCATCAGCCTGCTCCTGTGTCACGGGACGACGCACTGACGGATCGACATCTCTCGCACGCGGCGGATCAAGATCGGCTTTGGTCAACGGCGGGGCGGGTGGGATGTTCTCGTCAAAACCATCTTCAAATCGTCGGGTTTTGTTCACATCGGCTGGCGCATCATTGGCTGCGGTACGTGAACGATTGGTGACCGATGGGGTGTCAGTGGTTCCTGCTGTACGCGTCGGTCTTGGTGCTGGTGGCAGCAGGTCATCGGCAGTTCGATGTGGCGTGGGTGGCAGGGTGCTGTTGGCTGACCGTGTGTTGACCGGGGGCTGCGCAGTTGCGTTCCGTGTTGGATTGCTTGACGTACTGGACGTTGTGGTCCGTCTTGGTGTTGATGGTGTTGCAGGTGGGATATTGTCATCAAATCCGTCACTAAAACGCCTGGTTTTGTTGGTATCCGTTGGGACACTGTCCGATGCTGTCCGTCGGGGTTGCGTTGGCATATCTGCTTCGGCAGCACGACGCGGTGTTGCTGGTGGAATATTGTCATCAAACCCGTCATCAAAACGCCGCGTCCTGTTCACATCCGTTGGCGTATTGTTTGTAGCAGTCCGCCTTGGTGTTACGGGTGTGTTGGTGTTCGCTGGCTGACGCGGTGTTGCTGTGGTGTTGTTGGCTGTCCGCGCAGGTGTGTTTGCTTCGGCAGTTCGTGACGGTGTTGCTGTGGTATCAGGTTCATTGACTCGACGAGGCACTTCGAGTGAATCGGCATCTGCTGTGCGTCTTGGTGAATCAGGGACATCCGTATCAGCAGCACGACGTGGCATGTCCGGGGCATCAGGCTGTATATTCCGTGCAGGATTGGTTGGCATGTCCGGCTGACGCGGATTCATTGGTAATTCGCTGTCGCGTGAAGCACGATTCAGAGCGTCGGCCATGCCCGTTTGCTCCGTCGCCTCATCGGTTTGGCGTACAACAGTCGTCGGCGGGACATCATCCGCACGGGTGACCGCAGGCAGGTCTTCGTAGCGCATGCCGTCAAGTTGATGACGCGAATCGCGGGCAACGGTACTTGTCGCGTCGGTGGTGGTGTTGCCGGCGTTGGTGACTCGCGCGGAGTTGGTTGCGCCGGTCGTTACTTCATCGGTGTTTCTTGCTGTAGCTGCAGCCAATTCCTGGGCTTGTTTTTGCAGATTCTCAAAGCGACTAAGGGCACGGTTTTGTGACCATGTCAGGCCCAATCGCCCCGTGCGTGCGTTACTGCTGATCTGCTTGATGTCCGCAATGTAGGCCATGTACTTGGCCTGGTCTTCGGGGGAGAGTTGTTTTAGCGCGTCAAGTCCACCACCTTGAACTTGTTTAGCAAGGCGCGCACCTTCTCTGCGGAGTTGGCGAATGGGGATGTTGCGGATGGAATCGAGAAATTGTGCACGGCCTGCAACGCCGCCGACTCCTGCCCCCAAAACCGAAAGTCCAAGTTCCATCGCAGACATTTCGCGAGCTTTGGCTTCGGCTAACCGGTCACTGCCGAGTACCATCATGGCGTTGCGGGCAAAGGCGACACGTTCTTTGTCTTCGATGTATTCGGGGACCTGTGTGGCAAGGGTGATGCCCAGATCGGCAAGGTCAATGCCGTAGGCGATGGCGGTGCCGACAACACTGCCACCGGAGGCAATGGGGATGGCAACCAACGCAGCGCAGGTGATGGCAAAGGCAGTGTCGAGTTTGGCGTATTCCTCTTGCGCCTGCACGGCATCAGCCAATTGATGCAAACTCGAAACGGCTGCATGGGCAGGCAAATCAGGAACCCACTGCGTTCTGGCAGGATCACCAACACGTTCAATTTTCACCAAACGTTGTTTGACACGATCGACCATGGCATCAAAGCCATATCCCGTTAACTCCAGTAAATCTTCCAACTCACAGGTGTCGATCTCCTTGGCGTCGGACATGGCTTGACTGATCTGAGCTTTGAGATTTTCCATCCCCTCAGCCAGCGCGCGATTCGCCCACTCTCTGGCACGCCTTGGTGTGATGCCGAAGTATTCACTGATCCATTCAGTCTGCCAAATGGCACTGAAATACAACGGATCACCATTGGGCGCGGTGACCGTGACATGATGAAACGCAGAGTTGCGGTCAGACATTTGTGAACGGATCATGTTCGCCCAGGTCCAGAGCATGGCCTGTCCCCGGATGCCGTTGAGAAAGTCCAGTTGTTCCTGAGAGGCTTTGATGAATTCCTCACGCAAGAGCAACATGGCAGCGTGATCACCAAGCGTTACGTAGTTTCGAGCGATACTCAGTTCGGTGACGATCAGATTGCTGATGGTATCCACACGATGTGCCGTTTTCTGTCGCAGTTCCACCGGCTCGACATCATCGTGACAACTCGCAGCTTTGATGAGCGCTTCAAGCCACGTACTCCCAAGATCAGCAGGGATATGATTGACATTCACCGTTGTCACTGCCGGGTCAATTTTGAGTAAGCCTTCCTTGGCAATCATCGCGTTGAGCGTGTCGCCTTTATTCACACGGATATGCAGGCGAATGTCCTTGGGCGCAGGATCATTGGCGCCGATCAGGACGATGGGTTCGGAACGATAAAACTGTCCGGTCTTTGCCGGTTCGCGGCTGGACATGGTCACCGGGTGTGGGACTTTCTTGACTAGGAGGGTGTAGTTGTCCGGGTCTTCCTCTGTTTGTTGTTCGGCAGTTTCTGCTGAAGGTTCACTGGCGTTCGTTGATTCTTTGTTCTCAACGTTTTCATTACTTTCGCGGAGAACTTCAGAGGGGGCTTGTTGGGGTGTTGGGATGAATTTGAGTTCACCGGTTTTATTGTCCATTTCCAGTAAGGCGTCTTTGAACCCTAAAATTAAGGGGATTTCATCCATCGGCATTTTGTGCTTGGTATACACCTGCAGATAGATCACGCTGGGACGCAGGACATCGGTGAGTGTTTCATATTCTTCGTCGGTGGTGACTTTACGGACGAAACTTAACGTGCCGAGGTTATCACCGAACTGTAAGGTCCAGTTGGCAGAGGCTCCGTTGAGTTTGAAATGTTGTGGGCCGGGGATGACACCTTCGTCCATATACGCGGTGACGATGATAGCTTGCTTGCTGAGCAATTCATCATGGACGGATTCATCATATTTTGACAACAACGATTGCCATGCTTTGTCGAAGAAAGGTTTGTTGTAGGCAATGCTTTTTTGATTGTCATAGATGTTGGTGCGGTAACGGATGTGTTCTGGATCTCCGGATTCAAATTCTGCTGGGTCCGCATAGTTCTTAGGTAGATTTTCACCGACGACGAAAATGGAACGGCTCTGCCCATACGGATTTACTTCACCTTCAGCCCAGGGGTAGGGGTAGTCATAGATGTCATGGTCATAGTGCATTTGATCGCCAATGACTGTCGAAGCAAGGATTCGCGTCTTCTTGCGTTCCCAGACTTCAACGCCACTTTGGCTGGCATATTTTCTGCCTTGAACTTCATCAATTTTGAAATTCCCAACACGCCCAAAGCCGTTGGCATTGCGTTGGGTTTGCGGGTCAGCAACATAAAACCATTGGCCGGTGAAGGTGTCATCTTTGTATTCAAGTTCCACGTCGACATACTCCCCCCAGGCTTCCAATGCATGCTTGATGGGAATCATATCTTCATAGGGACCGGATTTGATTTCCACGAGATCACGTTGGGGGGAGACCTCCAACTTGACCATATCTGCGATATCGGGCTTTTCGACTTTTTCACCATGTGGACTTTCGCCGTGTAGACGCACACGCATGCGTGTTTTGCTCAGCCATTCGACACTGACAGATTCAAGCGTGTGAATGCTGCCGTCTTTGGGGTGATACAGATTGACGGTGACATCGTTACGATCAATGATGGCTGTGCCTTCGACAAAGCCAAGTTCGGCATCCTGATAACCCACCATCCAGTTGCCGTTGACATTGGGGCTGAGTTTGGATTCATCCGTCTCGGTTTTAGCAGGTTGAGCGTAGATTGAACTGGTGAGTAACAGGAGTATCAACAGGTGTCGCGGTGAAAAATATTTCATGAGGCTCCTCCGGATTGTTCGTTGGTCGGGGCCGTTTGGGAGTTGTTGAGATTTGCTGGAACTGGCAAACCTGCATCATCTGCTTGAGAATGGTTGGTCTGAGATGGAAGGAAGGTTTGTGTGACATACTGGCGTGGATTTTCCCGGAGTCTGGCTGCCTGCATGGTGAGAATCTGCCCGCCAGCACGCATGTGGATACGCCCCTGCAATTGACGTGGTGGTCGGTTAAATGTCACCAAGGCAACGTGAGGGACATCCTGTAGCAAGGTGTCGACTTTAGCCAGTCGGCCACCGGAGACTGCGTAAAAATCAATGCTTTCAATTTGAGGTTGGAAGGTTCGTGTGACCTTGAATTTGAGTTTGCGTGGGCCTTGCCATTGCTGGAGATTTAAAAAAGGTTCGCTGATTTCCATGATCAGTTCACCTTTGAGTTTGAGCGTGAGTTGTTGCTGGGTGTCGAGCGTGATATCAATGGCCTGGAGTGCATTTTTCAGCAACATGTGTTCACGCTTGAGTTGTGCTTTAATCGTATTATCAGTGATGTTTTTCAGGTCGAGGTCCTGATCTTCTATGGTGAGTTTGACGTGATAGTTACCTTCAACGCCTGGGACGGGTTCTATGAGATTGGGGATGGCAACGAGATTGAATGCTGCCTGATGCAGTTGTTCTGATTGGGATGCAGTGTCTGTGCCGTCACGGTTGTTGTTCATTGCCTGCGTCACGTAATTCACACCATCCACGAGGCTCTTGATCCGACGCGTGTTTTCTTTCTGGCGTTTTTCAGCCTCCGCTGAGGCTTTTTCCTTTTGCTCGTAGGTGTAGTGAAGTTTACGGGCATTTTCCATTTGATCATCAGTTGCAATGTTCACAGGTTCAGGAGCGTCGGATACCTGTGTTGCTTCAGCAGCAGAATCTGTTTCACCTTGATCGGTGTTGTTCTCTGGCGTGACGGCACCTGCTGCGCCACCGGCATTGGCGGGTGGATCATCCGCTCGTAACGGCAATGCGGTTAAGGACAGGATCAGTAGACACAATGTAATGCATCGGTAGAACATAAGGTTTCTCCCAGTATGCCGTTTAAGGCGCGAGTTGTTTGAGCTGTTTTTTTGCCAAGCGATATTCAAGGAGCATGGGTTGGGTGAAAGCAGTTGCCTTCTTGAACCATTCGAAGGCCTGATCCTTTTGATTGTTGTATAACATGCGATGACCAATCAGGGATGCGATGCGACATTGAAGCACATCGTCCTGAGCCTGGTTGTAGTAGTCATTGGCGTGATAGGTATCAGTGATCGCACCAACATCCGTCGGTTTCTGATCTTTCTGAGCCTGGTCGAAGTAGGACTTGCATGCAGCTAATGCTACCTTGGCATCCAGTGACTCATGCTCGTTGGCAGCGATATACATTAACGGTAGTGTGAAACGCTGAATAAACGGATCGGTCAATGTTGCAAGATCGGCATGGGCTTGTTCGTGGTTACCCAACATCAGTAAACAACTGCTACGAAGTAATCGTAAGGAAATATGCTTTGCGTCGATCTCCATCGCGCGGGTTGCAGCATCAATCGCTTTCTCATACTGCTCGTCGTTGTACAACTCGGTCACCAGCTGTGTCCAGAGACGAACGTTATCCGGGGTCAAACGTACCGCAGAGATCAGGATGCCTGCAGCCGTATCATGCCGCCCGATGACCGCAAAACGTTGGGCAATCTCACGCCATGTGTTTGGCGATGCATCAGCATGTTGCGTCGCCTTTTCATACACCGCCCAGGCAGTATTCATATCACCGGTATCCAGAAAAGCGTCACCCACTTCAAGCAACTGATCAATGGATGGGGCATCTGACAACATCGCCCAACGTTGTTTGGCCAGGAGTGTGCGCAAGCGATTGGCTCGTGCCACGGTACCTGCATACAGCGGTTCAGTTATTAACATGGTTCGGTAGGGCAGGTCCAAGGTGATATCAATCCGTTGATCGGTCAGACCAGTTGATGGGAGATTGGTTTGATACACGAAGGTCGAACCGATCATCTGAACGGGTGCTGCTAAATCGACCTTGTGATTCTGACTGTCACGAAGTTCAATCGACTTGATCAACCCCAGGCCGTGGTTAAGTGTGGCAGTGTGATGCGGCCATTTGGATTTGTCACCATTGCGACCAATCATTCCCGCAAGAGACCCGATACCGTTGTAGAGACTGCGCTGGTTGATGGTCAGATAGACTTGTAGTTGATCACCATAAACTCGCCAATCCAAATCGATTATGCCCGTCAGTCCGCCGCCATACTCCTTGTCTTTTTCGAGATAACTCCAGACATAGGGCCAATGTTTGACTTGGCGGGGGAATTGGGATTTTGAAAATTCCAGGTGTTTATGGGTGATCTGTCTGGCAAGGCGATAGGCTTCATAACCCGGCGGTTGTTGGTCTTTACCTGTTTTTTTCAGGCTTTGTTCAATGGTGTCCCATGGCAAGTGTTCGAGCTGCTGGCGATACCAGTTCTCACCGTTAAGCCAGATTTGAGCATAGTCATCCGCAAACTGTGGCAGGATCATCCAGGGGGATCGGCCAAACAGCCCCCAGCCGGATGTCATGCTGGGTTTGAGTTGATGAGCACGGTTAAAGCCGCGACAGAACTCCACGTTCTTGGCATTGGGGCGGAAGTAGGCATGCTCTATGCCGATGGTGTTGATGGTGGTGCGATAACCTGTCCCGAAACGCTGTGATTTCTGAGCTTCGGCAACGGCCACTTTGTCCACGAGAATTTGGTAATACTCTTGATAACCCGGTCGATCCTGAAGAAACTCAGCAATGCTTAACGCCTGATCATTGTGTTTATGATCAAGGAGCATCTGCGCGATGTCCAGTGGATTTTCAGAAACGATGGCAAACTTGCGTGCTTCATGGATACCAATCAACGCATTACTGACCGCCTGGAGTTCCTGCTTATTGCCATAGGTCATCAGATAAAGGCTGGCGTCGCTCATCCATGAAATATGTTGCGGTTTGGTTTTCTTGTATCCGTCTTTAAAGCGACGGATGTAGTTGGCCATGGCTTTACGGGTCTTTGGGGATGGATCGTGAAAAAGGGACGGTATGACCGCACCAGCTTCCCATGGCGATTCGGCGGTTTCTAGATGTGCCCTGAGAATATCGTTGCCGAGAAACAAACCATGTCGGGCGAAGTTGCGTGCTGCTGCGATTTGCAGCGATGGACTTTCGTCGGTTAACAGCGATTTGAGTTTGCCGTTTTCCAGTGTACCCAAACGCGCTTCGATCAATGCAATGAGTTCAGCCCACGAATCGTAGGTAAACATCGTCCCGTCACTTGGAAGTGATTGGATGATCAAGTCGATGTCTTCGGTTGTGCCTGCTGCAGCGAAAATCCGTTTGATGGCATCACCTTGGATGTAGTGCGCGGTCCAGATTTTTTTTGATTCATCACGCGGCATGTCCTTGGGGATACTTGGTTGCGTCATCGCTTCAGCTAAGTGAGACCGTGCATAACCCAACGCCTGATCAATGGTCTTGGGATCAAGATCAGGTAACAGCGAGCCCGCTGCATGCATCAGGTATCCGGCCTGATAAGTGTCCGCCAGAGCCTGCATGCATTGGGCCTGTGATCGCAGGTTAATCAGGCATTGGGTTTGGGTTTGATCATCCACATGAAAAGTCACCCAGAGGGATTGGGGATTAGTGAACTTGACCTGTATTTTCTGACCTTCTGGAATGTCGACCAGACGCGCACGGTTGTCATCATCCTGATCAACTACCCAGTATTTCCCCGGTGGGACATTGGTTAAGCTGCCGTCATAGGATGAGGCGATGATGCCACTGCGTGTGAGGCTGTTTGGGAAGACCGATTCAAGTAAGGATCGGTTGAGTCGACGAATCAGACTGCGTCCCTGCAGCGATTCGCGTTGCTTCTGATTCATGGGTTCGACCATGTGCAACAAGCTGTCGATGCCGGGAGAGAGACTGATGTCTTTGAACGCTTGTTTGTTGTAGAGAACAGGGCCGTTGACCAGCAGGTTGAGCTTCTGCTGCAATGACAGTTCAGGTTCATTTTCAGGTTGATCATCCGACGTGAAGGCAAATGGGTCTTTGTCGGCAAACTCCGGATGGTCTAAAAGTTTGGGCAATTCTTTGGGGTCAGAGATAGCTTTAAGCAGGTGTGCGATGACAGGATCATCGGTTTGCGTGAAGCGTTCTTCCAATGCTGTTTTGTCGGTGATGTGTGCAGGCAGAATATCAACTGCACCAAAGTCCGCACTGCGTCCATCGTAAACGCGGAAGGGACGGGCAATGGATTTTTCCACCGCATCAATAACAAGCAGTCGGACCTGCGCCAGTGATTGGATACGCTGTGTGACGGTCTCCCATTGTGCTTGTAACTCGGTAACCGATGCATCAATCTGCTCAGTGTCGGTCACATTGGCCATGACTTTGTGAGCGGATTGGCCGAGTGCCGAATTGTCTTGAATGACAATACGCAGTTGCCTGGTCATTGGCAGTTGACGAGGAGATTGTTTGCCTGCCAGAACAGATCCAAGCAGTGATTCACGTCGTAGTATGGTTTGTGTTGCGTCGGTTTGATAGAAGTTGACTGCGGCTTCATCACCCAGAAGCAGGTTGCCATCAAGCGTAGCCTGCGCACCCTTTTGAATGGAGATCGCCATCCGTGGCGTGAGGATGATGTTGTTGTTGAGTGTCGCCTTGATCTTGCCATCAAGTAACACGCCGAGTTTAGGCGATGCGAGTATTTCGTTGGCAGAGAGTAATCCTGAAGGGCGGTTTGTTATTGTGTTGGTCAGATATATCCCGCCACGCTCAGGAGAGATGATGCGATTGCGAGCGATGGCTGCGGGCGCTTTGGATCGACCGCGAAGGGTAATGCCGACCTGGCTTGCGTTGAATGTGTTGTCCATGAGGATTGATTGGTCGACATCCTGCATGTAAATCCCGCCACTGTTATTGAACTGTGATTGGCGGACATAACCAAGTTCACCTGAACCCTGCATGATCAGACTTTCCTTGCAGTCGGTAAACGACAGCAGTGTGCCAACGACGGACTGACTGCGTACGGCAACAATCGCGGTCTTGGCAATCTTCTCAAAACCACAGGCATCGAGTTTGAGTTGCGTCCCATCCTGCACATGAATCGCCGAGTCTTTGATGTCGTGAAAAAATGAAGTTTCCACCCACAACTGACTCTTTTTAAAGGCGACGATGGCCGGTTTGCCGGTCTTTTCAAAACCACAATTGATCACGCGAACATCACCTTCACTGACATACAAACCATAATCCGGCGTCTGTGACATCGTGCAACGGAGCATGGTGAGTTTGGCTTTTTGGACGATGATTCCCGCTTGTTTTGGGGCATTGGGTTTGATCGCAACATTGGCAAGCGTCAGGTCTGCGCCTTGCATCACACCGACAACCAAAGTCTGCTGACCGCCGATTAATTGGGTCTTGCTTTCGGAGATGCCACGGAGGGTGAGTTTTTTGTTTTTGATGAAGAATGGGCCGGTGAATTGCCCTTCGCCGAGTTCAATGATGTCGCCGTCGTTGGCGCTGCGCAGGGCTGCGATGAGTTGATCGGTGGTGGTGACTTGTTGGGTGGCAGGTTGATCGACATGGGGTTTCTCAGCGGACTCAAGTCGTTTGATGATCTGCGGTGAACCACGAGCACGGGCAATGTCCAACGGTGTCTGGCCATTGTTGTCCGCATCTTGCGTCCGAACCAATCGTGTAAGCAACAGCTTGATAGCCTCTGCATTCCCGAGCTCCGCTGCATGATGCATGAGTCGACGCCCATTCTCATCAGCGATTTCCGGATCGTACCCCGCGTCCAGCAGCGCTTTTAGGATGTCGATTTGACCGGTTGCCAATGCCAGATGTAACAGCGGTCGACCATTGGATGTAGTGATTAGATGCGCGCCATAATCCAGCAACAACTGCGTGATTTGCACCTGTTTCTGTTCAATCGCCATCGCCAACGGATGGACTGGCCATTCGTCACTGTTGGGATCGACGGCATCGTTGAGTAATTGGGCAACACGTTTTGGGTCATGTTGCTCGATGGCTTGGGGTAGGGTGACGTTCTGATCCTGTGCCTGCGTTGGGGCAGGCGTTACCAACTGGACCAGTAAACACGCCACCATCAGGCCTGTAAAAGACAGCAGACCATGGGCGGGAGGGTGATGCATGGCTGGACCCTTCATGAGGTTATGTTGTCAACATAGTATAACCCAATCACCATGGGATACCTGTGATTTTTAAGCGAAAAATACGCTGCAAATCAGATGCGAATGTATTGAGATGGTATGTGTTTTGAGGTTGGGGGCAGTCTCGTGTGTTCATGCGGTGCATAAAGCGCTACGATTGATTGTGTGTTGCCAGTGTCCTTGAATGACAACAGTCGGCTGCGCGTTGGGCAGGATG
>PAIY01000181.1 GCA_002704825.1 Phycisphaeraceae bacterium | reverse complement strand
TTGCACATTCCACTGGACTCCCGCCTGCGCGGGAGTGACGTAACCTGCCTTTATCTGTGTGTATCTGTGTTCATCTGTGGTTAATTGCCTTGAACACAAAAACGAAACACCTAGCAGGTAACCCACCATTTCAAGCAGGCGTCCTTCATCCTTGCATCTAGTTATATCTGAGAATAAGCTTTGCTCAAGAGACACAAGTTTGAGAAAAACGACACAATTCCGAGATCATGGCAAAAACGCGAACCATCCTCCGACTCCCACCTGACTGCCTGGCCCAAGCAGCCAACGGTGGTTTATTTGTCAGTCGTGGGACCGGCATTCACCCCTGTCGCACCATCGACACATGGGAATTGATCTACGTCCGTCAAGGGACACTAAACCTGCGCGTCGCCAAACAACAATTTACAGTCCATCAGAAGCAGGCCCTGCTCCTGCAACCGGGTATCGAACATGCAGGCACGCAACCCTATGACGCGGACCTTTCGTTTTACTGGCTTCACTTCCATGTCCCCAAACATGCCAACCCCCGACAAACCAACGCGCTTAAACTTACGCAGCACAGCCAACCCCGACGCCCGGATCGACTCATGGAACTGATGCATCGGTTTCTTGATGAACAGGTCAATCAGACTTTAACCGCACTATCAGGCAACTGTCTGCTGATGCTCATGCTCAATGAAGTCGCGGACACCTTGCCACGCAACGAGCAGACAACGGATCACAGCAACAGTCTTGCCATGCGTGCTGAGCGATACATCATGGCGAACGCTCATCAACCGATCAGTACCATCGACATCGCTGGCGAACTGGACTGCAACCCCGATTATCTGGGGCAATGTTTTCGTCACACGTTCGGCATGACCATCACGCAGGCCATCACGCGATTGCGACTTGCTGAAGCCAAGCGATTACTCATGGACAGTGATCTGAATATTGACCAGATCGCCCGGACATCCGGCTTTGCCACCCCCGGCTACTTCCGTCGGACTTTCAAAGCTGCAGCAGGCATCACCCCCAGACAATACCGCAACAATCACCAGCGACTGCACATCAATTGGCGGTGAATCACAGACCATCGAAAATGCTTTGTGGTTTTGCATGACTATGTTATGCTTGAGGTAACACCACACGGACATCAATTGGGGGATGCGCAATGATGTCAATAAAACCCACCGTTAAAGTCTTGAGCCTGTTCTTGATCCTGTTATTACCAACACTTTCTTTTGCAGAAGGTGATGTTCAACAACCCATCAATACAGAGCAAATTCTCAAAGCCACCGCCCATAAATTGCGCCTTGCGTTTGATGATCGCCTGCATGATCCAAAAGCGTATCGCGAACTTGCCTTAAAGCAATGTGCGGTGTTTCCCGAAGGTAGGCTGTATCCGTTCACCTTGCCGGTGATGGGTTATGCGAACATGGCCATGTCCGGTGAGATTGAAAAAGCTCATGCGATCAAGCAGATGCAAAAGCTCATCGACATAAGTATCCCGCTGACTGCCGAGCAACTCAAAGCTCCGGGTAATGATCTGATGAACCTGCGGAATACCAAACGCCAGGGCACGTTTCTGGGGATGTTCAACTACGGGCTGAGTTGCTATCGGATGGTCAGTGATGATGATCGCTACACGCAATTACATGATCATGTCACGCACTTACTCATCAACGAATTCATGACCAAAGAGGGTTGGCCGATTGATTCCTACCCGACGTACACCTGGTATGTCGACTCGCTGGTGGCGCTAGCCTCCATTGACATGTGGGATCGCATCAATCAGAAAAACATTACTGCTGGACTACTCAAAAAACATCTGCAATGGCGGGATCAATTTGCCCTGACCGACCAGGGCTTACCCAAGGCGACTGCCTATCAGACATCGCGTGGCTGTGATTTATCCATGCAGATATGCCTGTTTGCCAACATGAAACCGGAGATCGCCAAGGCGATGTATCCGGCCTATGTCAAAGCACATTGGCTGGACCTCAAATTCATTGCAGGCTTCACCGAGTGGCCCATTGGCGACCCGGGCTTACCCATGGGTGATATTGATTCAGGGCCGATGTTCATGGGACTGGGTGCAACCGCGACAGGCATGGGGATCGGTGCAACCATCGCTGCAAAGGATCAAGCGCGTTTGGACATTCTGGCTAAGGAACTGGGGCAGGTCTCATCCATCATTCAAACCATGTTGAAGCTGGATGTGAACAACAACATCAAAAACTGGTTTGGCGATCAACTGTCACTGGACCAACAATACGTCTCCGGATTTCTCTACGGTGATGCGGCTTTGTTCTACTCCGTGACGTGGACGAAATTCCCGGAACATGTGCGGAAATAACCAGCGTCAAATTTCGTAACTCCAACCCTCGACATCATCCTGATCCATAATCTCACGCGCATCAATCGAACCATGGATCAATTCCTTGGCACGATCCAAGGCACGCTGCGCGGAAGTGAAAATGCCATAGGTGGTCGGGAAAACATTCTCCGGCGTGATGGTGTCGACCAAACCGTACTGCTTCATGTCTTCCATTAAATCTTCACGCACACCGCAGAGCACCACGTGACGCCCCATCTCATTCATCTGTCGGGCGAAGTCTTCCATGACCTGCATCACCGTGGAGTCAATCGCCAGCGTGCGCTTGAGTCGGAAGATGACCACGCGACAGGAACTTTGCTGAATGCGCGTCAGACGCGTCCGCAACTCATCAGCAACACCGAAGAACAAATCACCTTCCATCTGTAAAAACAGAACCTGTCGATTGCCGGACTTCTCGCGCAGCGGTCTTTCGATAAACGGGCCGGCACTGCTGCGGACCATCTCGGCGATATGCAGGTGACTGGAGCGTTGAATGAACTGGGTGAGATTCAGGAAAATGCCGACGAATACGGCATAACTCAGCGGGATAAACAGCGTTGCCAAAAACGTGATGGCAAAGACCATCGCATCAGATCGATTGGATCGCAGGAGTCTGAAAAAGTGCTTGAAATCAAGGAGTCCAAAGGCGATGACAAAGAGGATCGCAGCCAGCGATGCCATGGGAATGCAGGTCGCCCAACGGGAGAAAAGCAGGAAGATCGCAGCGACGAAAATCGCGTTGAATATCCCTGCATAACCCGTCGCAGCACCGGCGTAGTGATTGAGCGCTGAGCGTGCAAAGCTACCGGACCCGGGGATGCATTGGAAGAAACTCGAGACGGTATTGGTCATGCCCTGGCTGAAGAGTTCCTGGTTGGCATTGATCTGCTGACCGGTCTTGGTCGCGATGGTTTTGCCGATGCTGTAGGCTTCGAGTAAACCCAGTAACGCCAGCGCCAAAGCGCCACCAAAGAGTTGTTCCACCTCGGACATGGTTAACTGCGGGATCTGGAAAATGCGCATCGCTTGGCTCGCGGTCGGAAGCTCAGGCATGAGCGGCAAGTCCGTCGGACCATAACCATTGACCGCAACAAATACCCCTGCACACACCACGGCAATGAGCGGCCCCGGAGCAAGTTTGGCAATCCGGCGCGCACCGATGACGATCACCAGACACCCCACGCCCACCATCACGGACAGCGGTTTGATCTGATCCATATGTGGTAAGAGTCGTTGGACAATCCCCACAATTCCCGGCCATTGCTCTTTGGTCCGTTCCACGGAGAAGCCCAATAGCCAATTGACCTGCCCAGCAGCAATGAGAACACCGGCGCCAGCGGTAAAGCCGGTGATCACACTTTGACTGACAAAGCGCACCAACCCCCCAAGCCGCGCCACCGCCATGACCATCTGCATCAATCCCTTGAGCAAGGTCAGCGCGATGACCAGTTGGAGATACAGTTCGGGTTGCCCACCTGCAAGACGCGTCACGGTTGAAGCAACGAGCAGGCTTTGCGTGTTGGTCGGACCCAGTGACAGGAATTTCTGACTGTTGAA
This sequence comes from Phycisphaeraceae bacterium, assembly GCA_002704825.1. Taxonomy (GTDB): domain Bacteria; phylum Planctomycetota; class Phycisphaerae; order Phycisphaerales; family Phycisphaeraceae; genus UBA7800. Next base: position 19,887 of record PAIY01000181.1, on the reverse strand, counting down.
AAGCGAGCCAATGAAACACTGAATGATGACGGCATAGACGCCGTACTGCATCGGCACGTTGGCGATGAAGGCGTAGGCCATCGCCTGGGGCAGCGCGACGACTGAGACGGTCAGGCCGGCAAGCAGGTCGCGCCGGAGTTTGCTCCCGTTGTAACCGCGCGTGGATTCCCAGAAGGGTTCAAATGGTCGGCGGATCCAATGAGCCAGTGATGCCACGGCGGGTGTGCTCCTTTCAGCTAAGCTCACACACGATAGCGGCAAAGGGCAACCTAATGCAAAGTCACCATCAAAATGTCTCGAAAATCAGGCTTCATTTTGATTTCGCAAGCCATCAGTCCGTCCACGTTTCATATCGCATGAAACGAAAATCGGCAGGACGTTCAAGGCTCAACGTCAATTGGCCATCGACCAGTGCTGTCTCATGAGATTGCCCCGTCAACAAGTCCGTGAGTTTGAGTTTGGCATGATTCGGCAAACCCACCAATGACCATTGGCCCGTTGTCTGGGCGCAATCCAACTCGCGGAACAACGTGAGATAGCCGGACTGCGTTGGAGCATGATGACATTGAAAACCAGTGAACGTACTGCCGTCGGGGCAATCACCGATGGGATGCACCATGCCTCTGAGCATATCGGTTCGATGCTGCTTGTAGACTTTGAGCAAGCCTGCCACCGGTTGACGGTCCGCCGGATCAAGGGTGTGCGTCTCCATGAAAAACGTGGGCAGACTCATGAGCGTGATTGCCGTGCAGTACGCAGCGGAATGTTCACAGGCATTGGACAAGACGGGATCGGTGGCACGTGGGTCCTGCACATCACCGAGAATCTGCCGCAGGTCCAGATAGGTGGATAGCTGCCACAAATCGCGCAACACCGTATGCGGACGATATACCACGTTCGGCGGACACATCGGCTTGCGGTTGGCATAGTAAATCGCGCCATACTCACGCCCCAGAAAGTATCCCAAGCGCGGGTTGACTTCCGTGGTGTCCCAATTCACGCGCGTTTTGCGATCCGCATACAACGCAAACGCACGCACCTTGGCAAGCAGCGCATCAAGCTTCTGACGGTTGTTGCAATTCATGAAGTCGAGCTTGTACCACTGAAAACCCACCGCGTCGAACGACTTTTGCAGGTAAGGTAAATCAATGCTTTCACCTGCACACCAAAGCCCAAGCTTCACGCCCAACGCCTTTGCTTTTTCAGTGACCGGTTTCCAACCATCGGGATAACGCTCGGCACATGGCTCCCAGTGATCGTAACCATCTCCCTGCCAACCATCATCAATCTGCAACAGGTCAATGCCTAACTCAGCGCAGGAATCAAGCTCGCGGAGTACGTTATCCTCAGCCGCAGCAACACGGTGTTGCAGGTAACCGATACTGCTGCCCCATGTGTTGGCCTGGATCACCGCATACTGCTCACTCATTGGGAAACGCGCGTGATCAAACTGCTTGAAGGCAATCTGTCGGTCGCGGTCATTGTCTGCATAGACGAGGGTCCAATGCGCCCAGGCGGTGATGAATTTTTCACTTAAATCACAGGGGTAAATGCCCAACCCGATCGCTTCAAGGCCGGCTGATTGTCGGCAGGCAAAGACACCGCCATCAATGCCCGGCTGGTTCACACAGCGGTGTGACTCCTTGAGTAATCCCAGACCTTCGCCATCGGTTTCGACGCACATGGCGTTGGCCCAATCGCAGGTCTCCAGTTTGCCAAGGGGTCGGTTGGTGATGTGTTCTTTGAGGAGTGACGTGTAGGTGTCATTGCGATTTTGCAGATCGTTGTAAAAGCCCCACGCCCGACGTTTGGCAGCCCCGAATGTCACCGGCAAAAACTCCGCGCGACGGTAACCGCGATCAAGCAATGCTATCGCATTGGCCTGATCCGTATTCTCTTGTCGGTGAAGCGTGCTGTCCCATGCAAAGCCGTCGAGAGTTCGTAAAGCCAACTGTACATGCACCCCCGGCACGTTGGGATACACACGCACACAAAACTTTGCCTGAAGCTTCTGCGACGGGTAATCCATGAGCATCGTCACAAGCAGATGCTCTGAGGTAAACCCCTGGTCATCGCAGATGCACATGGAGACATCGTTTAACACGGCGTCTGGATTTTCTTCAAGACAAATGGGGAGTTGCCAATCCGCATGATGCGATGCGCCGGGGTTCTGCCAGGTGTAACCGGTTTGGATTCGCGTGATGGATTGGGTGAGAAGCCCCTTGCCGGTCCACTGCCACACACGACGGAGTTTGCCGGTGGTGATGACGAGTTGGTCGTTTTCAAACGATGCATGAGCTTGATCAAGTGCAAGGGTGATGGGTGTGTACAAAACTGACATGGGTAGACTCCAAAAGCGAGAATCAAGGTCGGTAACAATATTTGGCATGATATCTTGCTTAAAACCAGATAAACACGGACAATCTGCGGCATCTAAGTTACATTATGTTGGATGACATCATGACCTTGCATCAACACCCCCAGGAGTCCGTCGCGTATGTCCATCAATCGCCACCCAACGTGCGGCTGTTATTGGCTGGACATCGACATGTCGCAGCGTATCGCCAGCCGATGGTTCTTGCGCGCCCACATCTGCTGCTGACCTGGATTGAATCAGGTGTCGGGATGGTGCGCGATCAAACGGATCATGCGCTCAAAGCCGGTGACTGGTACGTGCTGTTTCCGGATGAAGTACTCTGGGTCAGCACCGATGAACAAAAACCGATGTGCTATTTCTGGATGGGCATTGCATGTGATGATGCGCTGGGCTTGATGCGACAATGCTACATCACGCCACAGGCGCGCATCAAAGCAACCTCATCCATCCGACAAACGCGACAGCAATTCAAGCAGCTCATCAAACACCTTGATGTGGATTCACCCCAGACACAGATGTTGGCGACAGGATGTATGTGGCAACTCTTGGGGATGATGGGTGACATCGCGTCATCGACGGACACAACTGTAAACACAACCGGCCCGCGACATGCGGTGGATCAAGCCTGTCAGATCATGCAGCATCAATACGTCCATGGCATTCATGTCTCGGAGGTCGCGGACATGATCAATATGGATCGCAGTCATTTATCCACGCGGTTCAAAGCCGTCATGGGTTTGACGATGCATGATTACCTGACCCAGCTTCGGATCAGTCGCGCCCAACTGTTACTGCGACATTCAGATTTGACCGTCAATCAAGTTGCACAGGCGGTGGGGTACCGCGAGTACCGATCCTTCATCCGTTGTTTTGAGCAACGCACCGGCCGCACGCCGCGCGGCTATGCGGACCATGCACGCGGTCAATCATAACGATTGTAATTTGTGTATGACATGACATGATCAAGTCACTTCGGACCGACACGGTCCGGCTCGCGAAGACAAATCGCAAAGTTACAACAAAGGACGATTGCAAATTTCACTGGACTCCCTTCTGCGAGCTCGATCCATGTCATTTTTCAAAGTTGAGCACCGGGTGTAAACCCGGTGCCCGTTGTGCATACGTTGATCCATGGGGCACCGGGTTGACACCCGGTGCTCAAATTGTCGCGAGTTGTGTCGAGTAAGTCCTACCCTTAAATCACCAACAGTCTCAAATCACTTGGCGATGTCGAGTCCGAAGCCCAGGTCGCTTGCGGCGTCTTTGAGTTTTTGCAGATCATCGAAATGGAATCGCGCGCATTTGAAGGTGCCGTCTTCGGTTTTGACGCGGAGTCCGGCCATGGTGCCGTCGGCACGGATGATCAACTGCGCGTTGGTGCCGAATTCGACCTGGCCCTGGCGGTGGAATTTTTTGTAGATCAGTCGCCGGTCGGTGAGGACAACGCCGGCAAGGCCTTCGTCTTTCTTGGGCATGTCAGCATCGTTGATGAAGTAGCGGAACTTTTCACCATCCATGAAATGCGCCCAAACTTCCAGGCGGCGACGGACGGTTTCATCCAGGCCGGTCCATTCGTTTTGCCAAAGGTGCGCGACATCACGGGAGAGTAGATCGTACTCCCTGCCACAAACACCGTTGACATGTCTTAGCCAGCGCAAGGCCATCGGCCCATCGGGGATGGTGACATGCGCCAGCAACGGACCTTCGCCCTTTTTGGAAGTGGTGCATTTGATGGACATATTGGAATGATCGGTACGGACGTAGTACGGGAACGGGAATCGGAAGGGTTCGGGCAGTTGCTCGATGACGCCCATGCGCGAGAGCATTTCCTTGCCGGTGATGGACTGGGTGAGTTTGGCTTCATGGCCGGCTTCGATGTCATAGGCATTGCGAATCTCACCGCGTGCCTGATCGAGAAATGCCAAAGGTCTTGCGATGAGTTTGGCACGATCGGATTCACCGGTAAATGCACAGGCCAGCGGCATGGAGAGTCGGAAGCCGTCATGCTTGAGGAAGTTGCTGTTGAAAGTCAGTTCGACACCGCTTTGCGTGCACCGGCTCACCAACAGATAAGGCCGCGGCTCGGTGACCACCAACTCGCTGGGATAAGCATCCTTGTGCGATTGACGGGGTGCTTTAACCTGCTTGGGAGCGATGGTCAGATGCTGGGGTTCGGACGCTGCTTGAGCAGGCTCAGGTGTCGATACTGCCACGGCATTGGACTGGGCGACCGGTGTGGGCTGTGGTTGCGTGGGGGCGACGGTTGCGGTGTCGAGTGTTTCTTCCTGTGTCTGAGTAGGCGCACTTTGCACATTGGCGGCCGGTGCAAGAGGACGCTGCGGACTTTGCTGGGCAGCAGGCTCATCCACTGTGGCGGTACTCTGTGTGGACATGGCTGCAGCGGCCATGCTTGCAGCTTCCTCATGGGTCAACTGCTTGTGGGTGGCCATGATCTTTTCAATTTCGCGCGCAGTGGTATTTCGCCGATGTTCCTCTTCACGAGCGCGACGAACCGCTTCGTCCTTCAGACGCTGCTGCCATTCGTTATCGATCTCTTCAGCAAGGTCATCGATGTCATCCTCGATCCACGAGGATGCGGTCTGTTCAGCAATGTCTTCTTCGCTGGGAACCAAAAAGGTGGCATGACAGAGAGGACAGCGAGCAACATGCCCCGCTGCTGATATCGGCACAGTCAGAGTGGCCCGACAGGTTGCTGTCGGACAGTGAACTTTCAGATCCATCCGCCTTCCTCCATCCCCATCACAGGATTTCAGGCGATCTCCCCCTCATCTTCAAGTCAGAACGGCTTACGCTATCTAAACAAATTCTAAATCAATCCAGATGATGAAACAATGATTATTTTCAATTGTGACATCACGTTATTGTGGAACGGCGTTCAAATCACAAGGCAGTCGCCATGGCCACAAGACGACGGGCAAACGCAGTTTTATCCATCGCGTCCAACGCCAGCGAACTGCCGTCGGCGGTGATCCACGTGGGGGAAATGTCCGGCGCATCCATCGTGGCTAACGGGTTGGCAACAATGGCGTCCACACCCTTGCGCTTCATCTTGGCGGTGGCGCGTTCGATGAGTACCGCAGCATCCTCCAACGCAAAGGCCACGACGCGCTGATGCGCGAGCTTGGACTGAGCAGCCTGCTTGACCAGGTCAGGCGTGGGCGTCAGATGCAGCATCATGTCCTTGCCACGCTCGAGCTTGCCGTCATGCCATTGATTGGGACGATAGTCGGCCACGGCAGCGGCCATGATCAGCAGGTCATGCGCCGGCCAGTGTTCAGCGAGTAACGCTTCAAGGTCACTGCAGGATTCAAACCGTTGAACCAGAATCTCCTCATGCAGCCGGACATCACCGATGGGACCCAGCAGCAAGGTGACTTCATGCCCTGCTTCGATGGCAGCCTGCGCGATGGCCAACCCCATCTTGCCACTGGATCGGTTGGACAGATAACGTACCCCGTCAATGGGTTCACGCGTGGGTCCGGCTGTGATGAGAATATGCATGGTGAAACTATTTTACACGAGATTCATATTTTACCGGAGAGGTGCAGAGGACGCAGAGATTCAAGGCAGAGAAGCATGTTGCGTTTCAGTTTCAAGACGACACATGACTGAGTATGCTTTACGAATTTTCACAAGTACACACATTGCGTCATTCCCGCGCAGGCGGGAATCCAGTGGCATTCAGTCAACGCTTGCAGATTCCACTGGACTCCCGCCTGCGCGGGAGTGACGAGAAATGTGTTGCTTTAAAGAAGCAAAATATCTCGTATTCAAACCTGTTTTAATGCTGCGATCTCTGCGTCTCTACGATTCAAACACCAACTCATGCCGTCAGCGGATCAGGTCCGATGGTGATGATCGTCATCGCGCCGGGGACGTTGGCTTTGACGTATTCGTTGAGCTTATCCAGCGTCACGGCATCGACCTGAGCAATGAGTTGATCCAACGTGCGGGGTTGGCCGAACGTGTGTTGATCCATGGCAATGGCGGACGCCCGGGCGCGGGTGGATTCGCCCTGCATGACCAAGCGGGTTTTCATGCCCACCATCGCGCGGTCGAACTCGTTTTGCTCAATGCCTTGGGATAAGCGGACAAATTCGCCACGCATGACATCCAATGTTTCCTGTGCTCGCTGCGGGGTTGTGCCTGCATAACCAAGCACCACGCCCATGAGTTTGTTGCTGGCATAAGTCCCGTAGACCGCATAGCAAAGCCCGCGCTTTTCACGGACTTCGGTAAACAGACGACCACTCATCCCGCCCGAGAGCACGGCAATGGCAGCACGCTGGAGCATCGCCGCTTCTTCATCCGTCTCATCGACCGCGTCGTAGGCCATGCCGATGTGCACCTGCTGGGACTCAGCGGTGATGTGTTCGTAACCCCGCGTGGGTTCGCCGGAGAGTTTGGCTTCGTCACAGCTTCCCTGCCAATCACCCAGAAGTTCGCCGACCTTGGCTTTGAGATGTTCAAAGTCGAACTGGCCTGCGAAGGAAAGAATCGTGCCACCGGGGACGAAGGTTTTGTCCTTGAAAGCTTTGACCTGCTCGATGGTCATCTTCTCAATCGCTTCGATCTCACCGAATGTGCAACGGTTCATGGGATAGCGGTAATGACGCTGACGCAGCGCGATGAAGGTCTTCTGCTGCGGCTCGTCTTCGAGGGCTTCAAGTCCCTGGATCGCCAGATCGCGAGCGGGCTCGAGTGTCTCAGCAGTCAATGCCGGCTCAAGCACCATGTCAAAAAGCAGTGGCAAGGCGTCATCGAGCTTCGTGTGAATCATCGTTGCGCTGAGCCTCAGAAACAGACTGTCAACGGAGGTCACACGATCCAGACCCAGGTCATCCATCGCATCGGAATGCTCGCGGGTCGCCATGGACTCCGTGCCACGGAACATCATGTCCGACAGCAGCGTTGCCACACCGATCTGGTCATCAGGTTCGTAAGCGGTGCCTGCAGGCAGGAGCATGGTCATGGCCAGCGATTGGGCGGATTCGATTTTCTCAGCCACAAGGACCAAGCCGTTATCAAAGCGGTGGGTTTGGATCTGATTCATAGACAGGTGATTGTAATGCAGATGCAGGAGGATGTCTTATCGCGGTGTGAGGAGTCAGCGCAACACTGTGATGTAAATCACAATTCAATATGAGCACCGGGTGTCAACCCGGTGCCCCGGGATCAAAGTTGACTCAACGGGCACCGGATTAACATCCGGTGCTGCTCATATGTAAAAGCACATGACAAAAGCCTTGGAACGAAATCACAAAAATTTTTCTCCGGCGCCCTTGACTTTCGGAGCGTTCCGACAAACAATGTTTTCTGTCGGAGCGATCCGAAACACGAGAAACAGAACAATCCGTTAAATCCGCACCAGACGAGGCATGTTGATCAAACGCGCCTCGAACCTGGGCTTTGACCGACCTGAAAAGGACGCGCGATGGCTACGATGAAACCAATCCTGATCCTGCTGCTGATTCTCCTGCCTGCTCTGTCACTGCATGCCGACACGTCCGATAAAGACAAACGCATTTGGATGGATGACGCCGGCTTTGACACGCCCAAAGCCAACAAGTGGTGGCTGGACCATGCTCAGCGGATCGACACCGACACCCATGACGGTCCATTCGCACTGGCACTGCCTCAAGCCAAGACGCGCGTTGTCTCCAACTTCCCCTTTGCCATCCATGCCCAACTGCCCAATGTCCGCATGGAACTCTGGGTGAAAAATCGCGACAGCAAGGAATCCCAACTTCTGGTAAAACTGGATGTCCGTCAACGCAAGACCAACAAGTGGATTGCCACCGAACAAGTCGCCAAAGTCGATATTCCCGTCGGTGACGCCTGGCAGAAAATGACGGTGACATTCAATGTCCCCAAGTTCGATGACCAAGCCAACTACTGCAAGCTTGAACTCTACAACAATTGGGGGGACATGCTCGTCGATTCGATCAAGGCTTTCTCCACCATGCAAGATGACAGCAAGAAAACCGACACCCCAACCAAGCTCCAATAACGTGACAGTCCATTGGATTCGCCTCATCACAGAGATTTAAACCACCATGACCAAAGCCCAGTCCAACCCGAAAATCACACTGCCCAAACGTCCCGCCAAGCGACGGGTGACATTGGAGCAGGTTGCCATCGCTGCGGGCGTCGGGCGCACAACGGTGTCGGATATTCTCAACCGCAACGCTGCTGACAAGTATCAGCCTGAGACGCGCAAGCGTGTGGAAGACGCGGTCGCCAAGCTTGGTTACACCGCATCACGCGCCGCCCAGCAGTTGGCTCGCGGTCGCTCGGGGATGATCGGCCTGATTCTCACGCGCGACTTATCCAACCCCGTCTTTGCCAACCGCGTGGAAGTCGTGGAAAAGGCCATCAAGCAACTTGGCTATCGCATGCAGCTTGCCTTCACCGACGGTGATCCTGAAATGGAAGCCAGCTGCATTGAGCAAATGCAGGCCGATGCCGTGGAAGGTCTGATCATGGGGCCGGTGTATGAATCACTGGACCTTGAGCAACACAAACAGATTCTCCAGGGACACCTGCCAGTCGTGCTTTTTGGTGGCACACTCGGTAGCCAGTTTGACGAAGTGGGCTTGCATCCTGATGCGTCGATTCATTTGGCTGTCAAGCATCTGTTAAGTAAAGGTCACAAGCGCGTGGGCTTTCTCGGTGCGCCCAAGCCGCGTACAGCAGAGGGTCCAAGCCGATTGTTTGAAACGTATCTCAAGGATGCGGGTCTGAAAAATCCCGGGCCGATCATCTGGTCTCCCGACACGGATCGCTATGACGATTACTACCCGGTCTCCGAAGCTTTCGTCAAGCAATGGCAGGCAATGGACAAGAACCAACGCCCAACCGCGATGCTCTGTCACAATGACCAGATGGCGCAGACGACCATCGCAGCCTGTCACAAAGCAGGTATCCGCGTGCCTGAAGACTTATCACTCGTCGGATACGAAAACGCTCCGGGCAGTGCTTACCTGATTCCTGCGTTAACCAGCATTGATAACCGCGGTGATCAGCAGATGCGTCAAGCCATTGAATTGCTGATGGATCGAATCCAACACCCGCGTAAAACCAGTGAAAAACGTGTCATTTATCCCGAACTGATCGAACGTGATTCGGTTCTTGACTTGCGATGAGCAAGATCAAGTTCGGGAATGAGAGTGAATAAAGTACCAAAGATGTGTGCCAGGAACAGCACAAACATTTAATCGCGGCCTTCCCGTCACTCCCGCGCAGGCAGAAGTCCAGTGAGAACTGCAAGCGTCAACAGGATACCACTGGATTCCTAACTTCCGGGGACGCGGGAATGACGAAACGAAACACAACAAAACAGGTTATCTGACATCATGCCCAAATGCCGTTTACATTCTCTACTTCTTTGCGTGTCTGTCTTGCTGCTGCAGGCCCATGTCCATGCAGGTGACAAGCGCATGACGCAACTGCGCGATGAAGTCCGAGAGCAGATGCTTGATCATCTGAATCAGTGGTACCCGCGCTGTGTCGATCTGGAGCATGGCGGCTTTCACGCATCCTTTGCACATGATTGGACGATGCTCCCGGACAAAGAAAAGTTGCTCACGTTCCAATCGCGCATGACCTGGGTTGCAGCGATGGCAGCGCAGCAGTTGCCCGATCAACGCGATCGGTTTTTGCCAATCGTTGAACATGGCTTTGCCATGCTCCGCGACAAACTCGTCGACAAGCAACACGGCGGACTGCTTTGGAACATTCCCATCCGCGATGAAGACACAGCCAAGCTCAACCCGTGGTGGCGATCACACAAACATGCCTACGCAATCAGCTTCGCACTTTATGCTTTGGCCAAAGCCTATGAAGTGACCGGCGACGAGACGATTCTCGACTTTGCCAAAGAGCAGTTCACCTGGTTTGACCAGCATGCCCACGATGCAGTTCACGGTGGTTATCACGAAGCGCTCACCGCCGACGGCAAGCCGGTCACCATCCCTGCGGACATCGCCATCAATCCCAAGTGGGATCACATCGGCACGCTGCGCGGTTACAAATCCATGAACACGCACATTCATTTACTCGAATCCATCGGAGCGCTCCACCACGTTTGGAAAGACCCCATCGTCGAAGCGCGCTTCAGGGAACTCTTTGCCATCGTCACCGAAAAAATCTATGTCGAACCCGGCTGTCTGAACCAAGTCTTTACCCCCGGTTGGCAACCGATCCCCACCGGTGATTCATTCGGCCATGATGTCGAAACCGCGTACCTGCTCGTGGAGTCCGCCGAATTGCTGGGCATGCCTCAGGACACACGGACCTGGCAAATCGCACGCAACCTTGTGGATCACGCACTGGCCTTTGGCTTTGATGCAACGGCCGGCGGATTCTATGACGAAGGTGCTGCACACAAACCCGCGTATCACAAAACCAAGTATTGGTGGACGCAGGCTGAAGCACTCAACGCGCTATCCATCATGGACCAGCAGTTCGGCAAGCAGACACCACGATACCGCGATGCAATGCTCAAGCAATGGCATTACATCAAACGCTATCAACTCGATTCAGACTTCGGCGGCTGGCATGGGGTCATCCTCCCGGATAACACCGTCAAGACGCCGCTTGAGAAAAAGGGACACAACTGGAAAGGTGCGTACCACACCTTCCGCGCGTTGGTCTTGACGAGTAAACGGCTGGAACAAGAACAACCATGAAACAGGACACACACGTTTCGTCATTCCCGCGCAGGCGGGAATCCAGTGATATTCAGTTGACGCATGCAGATGCCACTGGACTCCCGCCTGCGCGGGAGTGACGGATCACGAAGATTAAAAACGAAAATCATTTTACACGTGACAACCCCGACCACGCCTTGATTTATATGGCATTATTGAAACAGGAAACAAACCATGAACCGCACGACTCAAAAATATTTCACAACGCGACATCACGGTTTTACGCTCATTGAGTTATTAGTCGTGATCTCCATCATCTCTTTGTTAATTTCGATCCTGCTGCCGGCACTGGGCGCAGCACGCAAAAGTGCGCGCAACGCTCAATGTCAATCCAATCTGCATAGCATGATGGTGACTTTCAGCGTTTATGCGTCCGATGAAAAGGAATGGATCATGCCGGTGATCATGGCCAATCCCGGTGAAGATGCGAACACCACATGGGGACGCCAAAGCGCCTGGTGGCTGATGCGGATCCGCAAGTACATGCCCAACACCGGCTCGATTCAAACCTATGATCACGGCAGCCCGTCAGTCTTGCGTTGCCCAACCATCGCAGGGACCGGCTCCAATCAGGAAGTGACCTACGGCTTAAACCAGGACGCGGGCTGGGGACCGGTCGGTCAATGGGGCTATTCGTCACCAGTGCGATACAGCCAGATTCTTCGCCCCAGTGAAAAGATTCTCATTGCCGATGGCAACCGTTATGCCAAAGGGGATTACTCAGCACACTTTCTCAAATGCTATGCCTCGTGGATCGACACCAGCACCTATGGCCAATGGCTGGTTTCGCTGCGTCACCTTGGCAACAGTGCCAACTACAGCTTTGTCGATGGCCATGTCTCTGCTTCCAAAGAACTCTCAGGCGATGGACTTGGCTCAACAGCCTTGGACGAACTCAAAGCCAGGCATTGGACGCTGATCAACTGACATACAACGAATCAATAGCCAGGGTATGGACGTATCTTTTCCGTCACTCCCGCGCAGGCGGGAGTCCAGTGGCATACAGTAGTCGCCTGCGCGTTCCACTGGATTCCTAGCTTCCGGGGACGCAGGAATGACGGCTTGCGGACTTTCAACAGTAAACCATCACGTTTAACTTTCACTCAAAAACACATACGTCATTCAATTGGAGCATCCTTGTGATACGCACACTTTTTTCTCAGTTCGTCTGCTTATTCACCTTGCTTGGCATGAGTCTTTGCACGGCCTGTGCAGGTGAACCGGTGACGATTCAAATCGACCCAACGCAACAACCCCTTGTCAGTCAACTGCAACTGGGCGTCACGCACACGCATGTCAGTACGGATCACAAAGATGCCAAACCGGCTGCGGTGGACCGCGCGATTGCGACCATCAAGCCGGTGATCAAGTGGCAGAACACGCACATCATTGGTTGGGGACCCCACGACATCAATCCCAAGCCCGGCGTTTATGACTGGTCAACCCTCGATCAACGCATGGAACACATGAAGCGGTTCGACGCACCCAACGTCATCACACTCTGCACCGCGCCGGGTTGGATGAAACGCCATGGCAAAACATGGGAGATGGGTGACCGCCCCAAGGCAGAACACTTTGATGACTTTGCAATGCTGTGTGTCGAGGTGGCCAAGCGCTACCCGCACGTGCGACATTACCAGGTGTGGAACGAGTTCAAGGGCTTCTGGAGCGTTGAGAAAAACGCGTGGGATGTGGAGCTTTACACCGAGTTTTACAACAAGGTCTACAGTGCACTCAAAGCCCACGATCCGACGCTTCAAGTCGGCGGATTCTACCTGGTGGTTTCAGGCACCGGCTCGAACCTGCCGGGCATTGATACCGGTGTTGCGATTCTCAACAAGGAGCGTCGGCTTTTTGAATATTGGATCAAGCACAAAGTCGGTGCGGACTTTATCTGCGTGGACAAAGCGATCAAAGACTATCACGATAAAAACGAGTACACCGCCGACGACCTGCTGGGGTACACCGACTCCTATCAGCGCATTGCCAAACAGATTCACGAAATGTGTGACCTGCCGATCTGGTGGGCGGAGTACTACGGCATCGGTGGTCCCAAGCACGGCATCACCATGGACCAGCAAACCGTGGGCTTTGCGTCGATCTACTATCACATGATCACCGGTGGCACAAGCGTCGGCCTGCTGTGGAATCCGGTACAAGGTGAAGTCGCTCACGCCTTGGTCACCGATGTGCGCCAAGCCGATGGCGGACAAGAACTGCCACACACGCAACTCATGGGTATCATCAACACCTACTTCGGCAAAGGTACTTCGATCTACCCGATCACCAGTAGCGATAATCGCGTAGAAGCCATCGTCTCATCGACGCATGTACTTCTGATTAACAAGAAAAACACTGCAGTATCGGTGACGTTTGCAGGCAAGACGATTGCAATGGATGCGTATGCATTCACGTTGATATCACGACCGTAAACTTGTGCAGTCAATCAAGGCATCAGCAACACGCAGTGTTGCAGCTATGACGTGAGATGTGCAGGCAAGACTGTCAGCTTAATTCTTAAACATCAAGGCAGGCTGTAATAGTCGTCACTCCCGCGCAGGCGGGAGTCCAGTGATAGGTGCAAGCGTCAACAGAATACCACTGGATTCCCGCCTGCGCGGGAATGACGAATCGTAGTCATACGTGAAAAACCGACCCGTCAGATTCATTCCCTTCGGTCATTCATCTGGCGGCTTGTGTCGTTGAAAATCAAACTGAATAGAGCGTTTCCAGCAATTCATTTTCACGTTTTGGTGGATAAGGGATTAGGGATTTGTTATTAGGGATTAGGGTAAAGACAAAATACAAGGCGATACCTGAATAACAACCCTAATCCCAAATCCCTAATCACCAATCCCTAATCACCAATCCCTTTGATATGGTCGTAGAACATGAATTGCTGGAAACGCTCTATCAATGACGATCTGCTTCACGCAAAAAATAGCTGCGTCACTGCGTGACGCTGAAGCGCTTGTTCGTTGTGTGTGATGTGTGAAAACTCAGTTAATCGACGGATCACCGGGGTTGATGTTATCCCCCAGGTCATTCTCCCCAAGCACAGTGAACATGCGTCGGCGGAGAATCTGGCAGGCCAACACCGGGTCATCACAGTGAATGACGATCGCGGGTTTGTCCTGCGGATGATCGATCAGTGAGTAAGCGTAGAAAATGTTGAGCTCGGCACGCAGCAGCGCATCGCAGAGATTGGCAATGGTGAACGCCGGCTCCAGTTGCACGACCAGCACGTCAGTCTCACTGAAAACAAAGTTGTTCCGCACCAGTAGACGGCGTGCCAACTCCGCGCGGGAGGTGAGTATGCGCACCACCGCATGGTCCGCTGAGTCCACCACGCTCATGGCCACCACGCGCAACGCCACCGCGTCGAGTGCTTCGATCAACTCCATGAGCTTGCCCACCCGGTTATCCAGAAAGACACTGAACTGAATGTTACGCGGGGGCTCAAATCCACGAGCCGTCGCATCGGAAATTACTGCTTCTGCCATGCCCATGATCCTAACGAATCTGACTGAAAATGCGAGAGAAATTACCAAGGCTATCGCATTTTTCGCATTGCGGTCTGTGTCGGACGAACCACAGAATCACAGAGCCTGAAAAAGACACCGATAGAGCACTTTGCATTATAAATCACCAAACAGAAATTCGATTCGTCATTCCTGCGCAGGCGCCGGATCCAGTGGCATGCAGTTGACGCTTGCACCAATCACTGGACTCCCGCCTGCGGACATGATGCACGTCGTTTTACAAGTGTTTGCATGGCAGGTGATGATTGATGATTTAAGGGTCGAACTGACTCGCCACAACTCTCGACAAGTTGAGCACCGGGTGTTAACCCGGTGCCCCTAGGATTAACGTATGCACAACGGGCACCGGGTTGACACCCGGTGCTCAACTTTAAAAACGACGTGCATCATGTCCGAAGGCGGGAGTGACGGAAGTGAGCTATTGTTTTCTCTGTCTTTAACTCTGAGTCTCTGTGACTCTGTGGTGAAGACAACAAAGCCCGACGACACTTCGGTTCCTAAAAGCAACCCTTACCCCAACTGCTGCTTGTACCAATCCAACGTCACCTGCAGGCCTTCGTCAAAATCGACAATGGGTTCATAACCCAGCACTTCCCGGGCACGTTCCAGACCGGCCAGCGATTCCTTGACATCACCGGCTCGCGGCGGACCGAACACCGGCTCAAGATCTTCGCGGCCGAGCATCCTGGCGATGGTGCGGGCGAGTTGTTCAATGGTGATCTTCACGCCACAGGCCACGTTGATCACTTCGCCGTTAATCGGCTTGTCACTTCGCATGGCAAGCAGGTTCGCATGCACGGCATTGGCGACGAACGTGAAGTCACGCGAGACATCTTCGCCGTTGACGGTGACGGTCTGACCTTGAATCAGACGCGTGCAGAAAATCGCAATCACGCCCGAGTAAACGCTGTTGGCATTTTGGCGGGGACCGAAAATGTTGAAGTACCGCAGTGATGCCGCATCCAGATCATAGCAGTTGGCATAGGCGCGCATCATGGTCTCGCCTGCAAGCTTGTTGGCAGCGTACGGACTCTTGGGAAGCGGGGGCATGTTCTCGATCTTGGGCATGGTCGGAGAATCACCATACGCCGAGGAACTGGCTGCAAAGGTCACACGTTTGACGCCACCGGCGCGGGCGGCTTCGAGCACGTTGAGCGTGCCGGTGACGTTGTTATTGTGAAACTCCACGGGCATCTCAATACTGCGTGGGACCGAGGGGATGGCTGCCTGGTGAAAGACAAAGGCGCGATCGTTGGTGACTTTCTGCAAGGTGTCCTGATCGAGGATCGAGCCTTGGACAAATTCGAGCTTGCCGGGGTACTTTGACGGATCATCGAAGTAAAAATTGAGATTGCCTTTTTCGCTGCCTGAGAGGTTGTCGAGGATGGTGACATCAGCCCCGAGTGTGACCAATGCCTCAGCGATGTGCGATCCGATAAACCCGGTCCCGCCGGTGATCAGTGCTTTTTGGTTGGAGAAAAAGTCACCGTGTAATGCCTGCCAGTTAGCGCTCATGTGTCTGCCCTGATACTCAGCGTCACGCAGTGACGCAGCTATTGTGAATGCGCATTGAACGAAACATCGCTCAATACCGTGTCATGCCCGGCTCGATGTCGACGGCCCAAAGGTCGATGCCCCCTGCCATGGTCCAGGCGTCGGGGATGCCGGCGTCGCGGAGGATGGCTGCCATCTGGAAACTGCGCGCGCCCTTGTGACAGTAGCACACGACTTTGCTGTCCGCATAATCATCGACCAGGTCCGGCAGTTCCTGTCCCACTTTTTGCAGGACATGTAACTTGGAACCCTCAATGTGAACCAGGTTGTATTCGGCTTCCATACGACAGTCGAGGAGCACGAAGTCTTCACCGCTGTCGAGCATCTGCTTGACCTGTCGCGGGGTGACTTCCCAATCCTGCTTCAGAAAGTAACCGTCGGGTAATCCTTGATCGTTTAAGGCGGGGCGATCATTCATGTTCATAAACTTTCAAAGACCCGACGAATGGCTTTGGAGGCTTCACGCAACCGCAGCGCGCCGGGTTTGTTGAGGGTGTAATCTTCAATGAGCATCGGCACTTTGACCTCCGCTTCGACCAATGCCTTGATCCAATCGGGAATGTAAAGATTCGATTCGGTGATGGGGGCCATTTCACGTTGACGCTTGGCAAAGCCGTTGGCATCGTAGCCAGTGTTGTTGATCTGCATGCCACCGATGTGAATGTGATCGATGTAGTCCTTGAGCACCGCGATGGCAAGGTTGGGCTGCAGGGCGCCTTCGAAATTGAAATTGGCGATGTCGAAAATCACACCGATTTCATCGGGGCTGAAGGCCTTGCAGAGATTCAACGCCAACCCCGGGCCGGAGACGAAACTGCCGACGTGGGTTTCCATGACGATTTTCTGTTCGTAGGGTTTGGCCAACTCCACGGCCTTGACGAAACACTCGATTTCTTCTTCAAGGCGGGTCTCGTAGTGAAACGGTCCCTTGGGATAAACACGCGGTGAAACACGCACGCGACCGGCACCGACGGCGGCGGCACCTTCAAAGTGCAGCTTCAATTCGTCAACGGGGGCATCCACCATCACCGCAGGCACCGAGCCGAACACCGTCAAACCCGCATCTTCAATCTGCTTCTTGATCGTCGACGCTTCGGCAACCAGACGCTTGGGCGTCAGATCAAAGGCATGATTGCCCCAATTGCTGTAAGGCTTGCCAACCGCATCTTCAGGAATGATGCGGGGGCGGACACAGTAATGCGTAACGCCTAACTCACTGCAAAGCGCGATCTGCTGCTCAAAGTCCAACTCGGGCAACATCACGGCAGTCACGCCCAGGGGCATCGGTAACGACATGGATCAAACTCCAAATACAAATGATCGGCGGGAGGGATGGTGAATAAGAATTTCAGTCAATTGCGTCGGCAGCTTTTTCGACTTCAACCAACTCGACATGCGTGTACTGATCCATGTTGATGGTGACGATTTCGCCGTCATCAAGCTTGAGGATCAGACGATCAAGCCAGAGCTTGTCATCCTTGCTGTGAGCAAACCACGAGCCGGTCTTCTGGCGTTCGCACTTGGCAACCGTGCCGATGATGGTATTGGTCCACGTGTCATCGACCTGCGGGATCTGCTGCGTGACTTTGACACGTTGGCCGGCGGTAAATTGATCAAGGGTCTGGCCCATGGCTGGTCTCCTGTTCGTTCAAGAAACACAGTTTAAGAGATTTGGCAGCAGACGGAAACTTCACGCAGCATGCGACAGGCAAATTAAACAGCTCAAGCAATTAATCTCCACGCTGTCTTAGTGTTCGTCATTCCCGCGCAGGCGGGAATCCAGTGGCATTCTCTGCGCACTTGCAGGTTCCACTGGACTCCCGCCTGCGCGGGAGTGACGGAAAGTGAGGATTCATTTTGCGAACCACTCCAATGCGATCAAACAATCACCGCAACACATCATCGCTATCCAGCCAGATCGTCACCGGGCCGTCATTGACCAACGCGACCTTCATGTCCGCCCCGAAGATTCCAGCTTGCACCGGCGAAACACCCAATTGCGATAACTGGTCGGCAAACCGGTCACAAAGCGGCGAAGCGATCTCCGGCTTGCCGGCATCGGTGTAGCTGGGACGCCGCCCCTTGCGAGCATCGGCATAAAGTGTGAACTGGCTGACCACCAACGCCCCGCCGTTGACATCCAGCAGTGACAGATTGAACTTCCCATCTTCATCGCTGAATATCCGCAGGTTCGCGACCTTCACCGCCATCTTGTCAATAATCTGGGGCGTGTCGTCATGACCGACACCGGTTAAAAGCAGTAAACCCTGATCGATCTGGCCGACGACATTTTGATCAACCGTGACCGAAGCAGACGAAACTCGTTGGAGACATACACGCATGGGCAATGATTTCGGATGTTGGATTTCGGATTTAAAAAAACCGCTTGCGGTTTAGCGCGTCTGTCATGATCAGAAACCGTGGTCGATCGATGCAAGACAGGGCTAAACCGCAAGCGGTCCAAAGGTCGGATCAATACAACGTGGTGAGGTTGTATTGTTTCTTGAGGGCTTCGATCTGGGCTTTGACGCGTTCGGATTCGCCGCGGCGGAGCATTTCACTGTAAAGGTGATGCAGCTTCCAGAAGGCCCAGTCAAACGGCATTTCCTTGACGCCTTCGGTGGCATCGGAGATGTCCTTGCCAAAGGTCAGGTCCAAAACACGGCGTCCGTTGTGACCCACCACGCGCATGGTGAACTTGCGCACGCGGTCATATCGGCCGTAAATCTCAAACTTCTCACCCTGATACAAATTGGGCAAGTCCTTGGGATACACATCTTCGGGGTCAATCCCAAGCAGGCTCATACGCACGTCTTTCATCAGCGGGTAACGCAGACGGCTTGCCAGATCACGGATGGTCTGGGCGACCTGCACTTCGCTATCCGCATAGACGCAAAAGCCCTTGTTGCGATAAGCGAGGAACTCAAGCAGTGAGCGGTTCTGACGGTTGGTCACACCGACACAGTAGATGCTTGCAACCTGATCGTTATCACGGGTGATGAGGTTGATCAGTTCACGCGTATCCATCACGCCACGCGTCGGGCGGCCGTCGGAGATCATCACCAGGTTGTAGACACGGGCAACAGCCAAGTCGCGCACCAACAGACGGGACAGCGCGTGGTTCACGTCGGTCATGCCTTCGGAGTTGCGATCCTGGAGGAACTGACGGGCTTTGGCAATGTTCTCGTCGGTGGCTTCCTGAATCTGGTTGGGGCTGAAAATCACGGGTGATTCGGAGAAGAACACGATATTGAATCGGTCTTCCTTATTCAGTGATGCCAGTGAGTCCCGCACACCACGGACGATCTGATCCACCCACGTCTGAGGCACGGAGCCGGAGATGTCGATCATGTAGACGACGTCCTTGGGCATGGTGGGTAGACGCTTAAGCGATTTACGCGGGACGATCTCAACTTTGAAGTAACCACGCCCATCGTCGGTAAACTCAGGCTTGCGGCCGAACCAACCGGTGTTGGTCTGCTGCGGGGCGACATAGCGGGTGATGTAGTAGTCAAAGTCGTGGTCGAGTTTTTCGGGAATGTTGACCTTGGCGCCCTGTTCCATGGCCAACTCGGTGAAGTCGACTTCGGGCATTTTCAGCGGGGCATCGACAATGGCATTGTCGACGGTCACATCATGCGTTTCCTGAATCACAGGCGGCGCAAGTTTACGCGGCTGGGGG